>NZ_CP031217.1:335586-671172 GCF_003346815.1 Halarcobacter bivalviorum | reverse complement strand
TCATTCTTGAGTGAACTCTGATTTCAAATTGCTCTCTTGAATCCTTGTTTACGTGAGGACCTTTAAGAACTGTATACTTTCTGATTTTAGTTGGAAGAGGAATTGGACCTCTTAACTCTGCACCAGTTCTCTTAACAGCTTCAACAATTGAAGCAACACTTCTGTCTAAAACTCTGTGATCATAAGCTTTAAGCTTTAATCTAATTTTTTCCATGTATTTTCCTTTAAAGAACTCGTTAGATATACCAAAAAAGGCACTCTAACCATTTTTATGGACGCGGATTATAACTTAATCTTAGTTAAATGTCAAGTATTATGGGGTTTTGATGTTTTTTTTAACTATTTTATTTCCTTTTAAAAAGGATAACTATGTATGTTTTACTATATCTTTTAAGTAATTCTAAAGTTAATGGCTACAGATTGATTACAACTTTTTATAGTATACTTCATAAAAAAGTTTTAAGGAATTTTAAAATTATGAAGAAACAAATTGTTGTAGGTGGTTTCTCAAAAGAACAAAGAGAAAAAGAGTTAGAAAAGATAAAGAAAAAGTACTCTAAGAAAGGTTATAAGTTTTTAAACTATCTTGAAAATGGAGCATTAAAATCAGTAGCAGTATTTGAAGTAGATGAAGCACTTATAAAAAAAGAAAAAGCTACTAATCTTATTTTACTTGGTATATTTTTTATGGCTGTTGCAGCTATTATGTACTACAAAGCAAGTGTGTAAGTTTTAACTTACATACATATTTGGTATTTTGATTTTTACACAAACTCCTTTTTCTTTTTCTATTTCCATGTTTTCTAAACTTATTTGTGCATTTACTAAAAGCATTAGTGATACTTTTGAAAGGAAAAGTCCTAAGCCTCGCCCATTTAATGATTTATCTGAATGATATAAATCAAATACATTTTCTAAAGTTTCAGCTTCAATACCACCTGCATTATCACAAATTTTTATATTAAGAAAATCATTATCTTGATATGAAGTTATTAAAATTTTTCTCTTATTTATACTATTTTTTTCGAACTGTTCATATGAGTTTTTAATTATACTTTTAATAATATTTTTAAACTCTTCATAATCACTTTTTATATGAAGATTACTTTGTATATCAAGTTTTATTTCATCTTTTATGACATCTTTAAACAACTCTGTTAAAGAGAAATCTCTTGTACTTTTACGTTCTAAGAGAGTATTAAATTTATTAATAGTAGAAGATAAATAGGTATTTTCTTTTTCTATATTTTCTAAGTTTGTAGTTAAAATATCATCTGTTAATTTATTCATTTGAGAATATATTCTAAGTTTGCTTGCTATTGAACCTATTCTAGAAAGAGGTTGTCTCCATTGATGAGAAATCATAGAGACAGTCTTTGCAATAAGAATATCTTTTGCTTGTTCTTTTATTATCTCTTCTTTTCTTTTGTTTTCTAATTCAAGGAAGTATGGCTTTAAGATAGAATCTATATTCTCTTTTAAAATAATACAATCGATAGGTTTTTTCATAAACTTATCAATTCCTAAATTAATAGAATCTAATAAATACTTTTCATCACTTACTGCTGTTGTAAAGATAATAGGAGTTTTTTTATTAATACCTTTAATTTTTTTTACAAGTTCTATACCATTCATCTTTGGCATATCAATATCAGAGATAACTAAATCAACTCTATTCTCTTTAAAAAAGTTATAAGCATCTTCTCCATTAAGAAAGTTATAGACACTATAATTAAGTTTTCTTAATAGCGTAGAAATAGTTTCATTTACAACTTCATCATCTTCTACATACATTAAATTAATATTATTAACACTCATTTGAATACCTCTTTATATAAAGAAAAGTATATTAAGAAAAGGTACTAAAAAAGTGTTAAGCTATATTAATATTGATAAAATCCTGAAAATAAAAGTATGTCATCATTTTTTGCATTTGTTTGGTTGAACTCAACTAAATCCCCAATTATTTCTCCAATTGAAGGAGCAAAAGTCATTCCAAGCCAACCTAAGCCCATGGCATAAATAAGATTAGAATAGTTTTCATCTCTTCCTATAAGTGGAATATCATTGGGAGTAAGAGGTCTAAATCCTGTCCAAGTCACTTCATCTTTCATCTCAAAAGGAATACTATACTCTTTGAAGTTTCTTTTGATACTATCTATTTGTCTTTGTACTACAGTTGGGTCATCACTTCCAAGTTCTAATTTAGAAGTTAATCTTACGTCATTGAACCTTGGGGTCATAACAATAAATAAATCATTAAATAGTGTAGATGTTTTGGGTTTTAATTCTTTAGGCATATTAAAAGTAATACTATATCCTTTTGCAGGTGTTAGCATTAGTTCTTTATTTCCTTTTTTTGCTAAGTTGGTTTTATAACCCGTTGACATAACAAAAGTTTCGGCTTCATAAAAATTTCTATTTTGAGAGAGTATATATTTTACTTTATTGTTTTCATATTTTATATCTGTAATCTCTTCATTTAATATAAACTCTACTCCAGACTCTTTTAGATACTTTTTAAGTCCAAGCATCAATTTTTTTGGGTCTATGTGAGCATTTTTTTTAAATAAAATTGCCCCTTCTATTTTATCATTGGCAAAAGGAAGATACTCTTTAATTTTTGCTTCATCAAAAATTTCAAATCTATCTTCTTCATCTATATAATTATATTTTTCAAGCTTCTCTTTATAGGTGTGTTTTTGAGTAAATACTGAAAGCATACCTTTATGATGAAAATCAAAATCTATACCCTCTTTATAAACTAAATCTTTATAGATATCAAGAGAGATTTGTCCATACTTTTCAAAAAGCATCATTGTCTTTTTGGTACGAACTTCATTTGCACTTTGTACAAATTTATATAACCATCTATATAGTTTTAAATCTAAGCCTGGATGAAAGATAACAGGAGATTGACCTTTTAACATCAGTTTTAAAGTATTCGATACTACATTTGGGTAACTTAAAGGTGTTTTATCAAAAGCAGATAAGAGTCCAGCATTTCCAAAAGAGGTTGCATTTTCAATAGTACCTTCATCTATTACAGTAACTTGTCGTCCTCTTTTATGAAGATTGTAAGCACACATAAGTCCAACTATACCACCACCAATAACAATTACATCTTTTTTCATAGAAGTATCCTTTAAAAACATATGATGAAATCATACAAAAGAAAAGTATATATTTTAAAAAAATTTATATATAGTTTATTTTATTAAAGATAGAATAATCTTCTATCTTGCTTTATACTCTATTATTTTTACTATTATAGGAAAAGTTTTATATGAGTTGGATTTGGCAATCTCTTCTAAAGTTTGTTCTTTTGAACTAATTAAAAGTTTATGTTTTTTAAATACTATTTCAAGCTCTTCAAACTCCAAATCAAAAATAGTACAAAGTTCTTCTAGGTTTTTTGTTTCTAAAGAATCAAGCAATTTATCCATATCACTATCAAGGGTAACTTTTTTATTTTTAGAAAAGATATTGAAAAACTCTTGAGTTAGTTTTTTTAATTTTTTTCTTCTTATTATAATATGTATTAAAGTTACCACAAGTAGAGCTATTCCTGCTACTTTATGTATAAAAATAGTATCAACAGAGATAGAACCTATATAAAACTCATAGGCAGTATATGTTAATAAAAACATTAATACTATTAGAAAAACAATTGTTAGATACTTATAGATAACTTCAAACATCTTAGTTATTTTTTAGCTGCTGTAAAGATAATCTCTACAAGAGTATTATGACTTGCCATATTTGCTTCAACACAAGCTCTTGCAGGTTTTTCATCAGAAATCCAAGCCTTCCAAACTTCATTAAAAGCATCAAAATCTCTATAAATATCTTTTAGGCAAATCTCTGCTCTAAGTAAGTGATGTTTATCTGTTCCTGCTTCTTTAAATCTCTCTTCTGCTATTTCTAAAGCTCTTTTAGCTTGAATTTTAATATCTAACTCTTTATCATCAGATACAATTCCAGCAAAATAAATCGTACCGTTGTGTTCTACAATTCTGCTCATTTTTTCATTTATTATTTTTCTAGTAATCATTTTGTGTCCTAAAAACTTTTATTTAAAAGTATATCATCCTATGTTAAAGTTAACCTAAGTATTGAATATATAAAGATATAATAATTAAAATAGAAAAAGGGACAAAATGTCAGAAATAAAAAAAGAGTTATATGAACTTGTTACAAATACCATGATACCTGAAGTTGAAAACTATATTGAAGATTTACATAAACTTATTGAAAATAATGAACAAACAGATGAGACACTAGAAGAAGTAAGAGACATGGAGTCTTTTTTAGTAGAACTTCAAAATATTCTTTTAGCAATTGATGAAAATAAAATAGAAGATGAACAAGCAAAAGAGATTCTTGAAAAAATCAATAAAATGATTGAAGAACATAGTGAACATTAAAGTAGAAAGAGTAATTCTTACTACTTTATAGTTTTAAAATAGACCTCTTCTGAAACTATCTCTTTAGAGTCTTCGACTCTATCTAAATAAACTTTTCCTATTAAATGATCATATTCATGTTGAAATATTCTTGCTACAAAGTCTTCAAAAACAACTTTTGCTTTTGTACCATCTAATTTTGTATATTCAACTTCTATAGTTTTATGCCTAGGAACTAAAGCTCTAATACCTGGAATACTCAAACAACCTTCCCAATCTTTTTCTATGATTTCTGATTTATTTATAATTTTGGGATTAATAAGTATCTCATCTTCCATAAGTGGAGCATTTGGATACCTATCATTTGGGTGTGAAGAGATTATAAGTATTTGATAACTTTCAAAGATTTGAGGAGCGGCAAGACCAACTCCCCTACTTCTCTTTACACAATCAAGCATTTTCTTTATAACAGTTAATATCTCTTTTGAGTTTATATTCTCTACTTCCTTGGCTTTTTCTCTTAAAACTTTTTCACCAAGTTTTGCTATCTCACACTCTTTTTGTTTGAAAAACATTTAGATCTCTTTTATTTTTATTCAAAATACTTTGAAGCATTAGCTTTTAGTTTATTAAATATCTCATCAAACTCGGCAGGGTAAACTCTTGTTCCCCCAACAGTAGAGATAAAATTTGTATCTCCTATCCATCTAGGAAGTACATGATAATGTACATGCTGTTCTATTCCAGCACCTGCAGCTTTACCTAAGTTCATACCTATATTTACACCTTCACAAGGCATAACTTCTTTTAATAGTTTTACTGCTTGTCTAGCTCTTTTTGAAACTCTCATCCAAATCTCTTCTTCTAACTCTTCTATCTTATCAGTATGAAAATATGGAATTACCATCATATGCCCTGGAGAGTAAGGAAACTTATTCATAACTACATAACATAACTCATCGTAAAAAAGAACTTGATATTTCTCTTCATCTTTGTTTTTTGCTATATGACAGAACACACACCCTTCTATTTTTTCTTCACTAACATAAGAGTATCGCCAAGGTGCGTATAGGTGTTCCATTATATTTTTCCTTGAAAAATAAATGAATAGTGAACAGTGAATAGTGAATAATATTTTAAATTAAACATTGTTTTCCTTAGCAGTTTTTATACTTGAAGTTAATATTTTTAACAACTCTGTTAAATCAGGACTTATACTTTTATGCATTTTATCATTTATGTATGAAGAGTCTTTTAATAAATTTAACCAATAGTTAGTTTCATTTGCTTCTTTAATAGAAATATGTAATTTAGAAATAAAGTCAGACTTTGATTGAGCATACTCTGACTCTGCTATTAGTGCACCAATTGCTGTACCACTTCTTAGTATCTGTTTTGATAAAATAAACTCTTTTTTCTCTTCTTGTAAATATTTAGTTAAATTTACAATTCTAAGAGCAAAGTCATAAGATTTATTTTTCAAAACATTATTCATTGTTCACTATTCCTTATTCATTTAATTTTATATAAGCATTTGCTTATATAAAATTAGGTGCATCATTTGCAAAAAGGATTAAATCTCCTGCTTTTGTAACAGAGGCTAAAGTCTCTTCAAGTTTTGATTTATCTTTTAATACAAATACTTTATCTTCATCAATATTTGAACTTAAAAGATGAGAGTTTAACTCCCCTGTAATAATTGCTAAATCAAACTTTTCATTTATCTCTTTTGCAAGTAAAATATTTGCTTCAGAAGTTGATTCCACTAGACCTGGAGTGATAATAACTTTTCTTCCTTCATGCTTAGTACAAATATTTATAGCTTCAAGCATACCTTCAAGATTTCCATTAAAACTATCATCAATGATTATCTTTCCACCAGCTTCTATTTTTTGAAGTCTATGTTCTACTTGTGGTAAATCTTTTATTGCAAGTTTTATCTCATCTATAGTCATACCAAGTTCATATGCTACAAGGATTACAGCTGTAAGATTTATGGCATTAAAACTTCCAAGAACTGGTGCATGGAAATGTTGTTGTTCTCCATCAATTAAGATATCAAACCAAATACCATCAAGATTTGACATAGTTACGTTTAGATTATCAGGAAATTTTGTAATCTCTTCATAATCTTGTTTTAAAGGAACTGATTCATGTACAAAACCTCTTACCATTTTTGGAGACCTTAATATTTCCATTTTAGTATGAATAATATTTTCTATAGTTTTAAAGTATTCAATATGCTGTTCTCCAACACTTCCTAAAATACAATATTGAGGTTCTAAATACATAGTAATCTCTTCAATATCTCCCTCTTGTCTTGCCCCTGCTTCAGCAATATAGATTTGTGTATCAAGAGGTAAATCTCTATTTACATCAAGTACAATTCCTGCAATTGTATTTACAGACCTTGGAGTTTTATATACTTTATATTTTCTTTTTAATACATGATATAAATAGTTTTTAATAGAAGTCTTTCCATATGAAGCAGTAATAGCTATAGTTCTTAAGTTAGGAATTGCTTGAAGTCGTTGTTTTCCTTTGTGTTTAAAAGAGATAAAAAACATCTTTTCTATTAAGTATGTAATACCAAGAGTTAAAATAATAGGTACAAAAATAGCTGTTGCATGACAAGATTCACTTAAAATACATAATAAATGTAGGGCAAAAGTTACAAATAAAAGTACAGATAAAAATCTTTTAACTCTTGAAGTTAAAACTAAAGCCCTATCAAGTTTTTTATTCCAAAGAACAAAACTTGTCATATATATTAAATAAAAATAGATAGAGAAATATAAATCAGGTAAAAGATGAAACAGTACAACAGGAGAGGCAAAATATGTGATATGCCACTGCCATTTATGATGTTTGAAGATTACTCTTTCTAACTTATAGTTATACCATTGTAAATTTGTAATTAAATACCAACCTAAAGACATGATTAGTAAAACATGTGTAAATATATAAAAGTATTCTAATATTTCCATTATTTCAGTCCATTTTCAATTTTTTCACAAATATCTTTTGCATGCTTTAAAAAGAAATAGTGGTCACCTTCATAGGCAGTAAAACTACTATTTTTTATAAGCTTGTGGATTTTTTCTCCAGCAGGAAGTGTTGTAGCAGTATCTGCTTTCCCCCAAAAAATCATAGCATTTTTTTCAAAAGATTCAAAAATAAAAGTAAAATCTTCATCAACTACATTTTTAAAGGTCTCATACATCTCGTGACTCATCTGCTTTACATCATCACTTCTAAATGATTTAGTAATTTTTCTAAGACCTAATTTATTAAAGATTTTTGCAAAACAGATTTTTGTTTTTACTTTTAGGCTTTTTTCTTCTAAAATTCCAGCTGTACTTAAAAGTATAAGATTTTCAGGATTCATAAGTGTTGCAACTTTTCCACCAAATGAGTGTCCTGCTATTGCTACAACATTTGTATTCAAAGTCTCTATAAATTTTTTTATAATTAGTGAATAATCTTTTGTAGTAAGAACATAATTATTTGAACTCTTACCAAAACCTGGCATATCAATATATATATGTCTAAACTCATGTAAGTATCTTCCAAAAGCTTGTTTCATAATCTCTTTATTTGAACCCCAACCATGAAGGATAACAATATCCTTCTTTTGATTTGGGTTAACTATCTCATAAGAAATATCAAATTTTCTATCTAAAACTTCAATGCTTTTAGAAGCCAAATTATTTACCTTTTGATGCTTGGATTTTATTTACATATTCGTATGTAATTTTAATATCTTTTTGTTTTGGTAAAGATTTAGCAAGAGAAGTTAATACTAAATTAAAATCTTCAAATAGATAATTTGCCATAGAACCAGGGATTGGGTTTATCTCATTTAAATATACTTCATCCTCTTGTACAAAGAAATCACATCTAATAAGTGAACCCTCAAAAGTGTTATTATAGATTGCTTTAAAAGAGTCTCTTATTCTATCTTTAAGCTCTTCACTAATATTAGCTTCTAAAGCTTGTGATGTTCTAGTAAAATCTAAATATTTTTTATCAAAGTCTAAAAACTCTGCTTTTTGTGGTTCTTCAATTATTGAGAAGACAAACTCTCCATTTACTTTTGTACCTGCTAAGTTATACTCTTTGATTCCAGAAATAAATGGCTCAACAATTACTGCTTCATCAAATTCAAAAGCTACATCAAGGGCATAATCTAATTCTTCTTGAGATTTTACAATTGAAACTCCAATAGAACTACCTAAAGTTACAGGTTTAATAATTACAGGGAAAGAGTGGATTTCTACTTTATCATTTTTAGTGAAGTATTTATAATCAATAGCTTTTACACCTACACTTTGAGCATAACCTTTAGTTAAAAACTTATTGAAACTTACACTACAAGCACCTTTTCTAGGACCAATATAAGGAATATTTGCAAACTCAAATAAAGAAGCTAGAAGTCCATCTTCTCCATCTCCTCCATGAGTAATATTTAAAACAACATCAAGGTCAAAAGGTTTTACTCCAAACATAGCTTTTTTAGAGAAACCTTCCTTAGAGAAGTTTAAAATATCACATTTTTTATATTCACCACTACTAAATAGTTTTGATTTAATTTTATCTGTTGGAATATGATAAAACTCTCTGTTTGTATCACAAAAAATATAAACTAACTCATCTTTTAAAACATCTTTCATAGCAATTGCTGAAACAATTGAAATTTCATGTTCATATGATTTACCACCAAAAACTATTCCTATTTTCAACTTATCTCCTTTTAAATGTCCCATTTAAAAGGGACCATTTCATAATAACTACTTTTTAGCAGGATTTATAAAAAATCCTTAAAAGTATAAAAACTCTAAAGAAAGCAACGAATTGCTTTTATCTTAATATTCTATTACTATTTTTGTAATTGTTTAAGTGCTTGTTTTACTAAATCACTTGTATTTGTACCTGTACAAGCTTTTAGAACTTTTGATACTACATCTTTTTTGAAACCTAATGATTCTAAGGCAAGAGCTGCTTCTAAAGTAGCATTGGAACCTGAAATAGAATCAGCAGAAGCATCTTCAACTATAAATCCTGATAATTCCACTAAAATTCTACTTGCTCCTTTTGGACCAATACCTGGAACTCTTTTTAACATTGATACATCATTTTCACTAACAATTTGTGCAAATGAACCTGGAGTAAAAGTAGAACAGATAGCTAATGCTACTTTTGGACCTACTCCATTTATCTTAATTACAGTATCAAATAATTTTTTTTCGTTTGGATCTAAAAAGCCATAAAGAGTTTGAGAATCTTCTCTAATAATATGAGTTGTATGAAGTTTTACTCTCTTATCAGCAATTTTTGAACTACAGTTTACAGATACAAAAACCTCATAAATTAGACCATTTACATTTACATGTAGATGCGTTGGTTCCTTTTTTTCAATACTTCCTTCAATACCTATTATCATCATTTTCTTTCAAAATTCTAAATTTTAATTGCTTTTTATATACAATAAATAATATTCATTATATAATATTGAAGCTTAATATCAAGGTTGTGTTGATGATTGATTTGATAACAAAAAAAATAAGTAATAAAATAATAGTTTCACTATTTATTTTAATGTCTCTTTCGAGCTTAATTGTAACATATATGACTACTGAACAAGTAAGAGAAGACTCCATTGCAACAACTAAAAAGAATTTAGATATGTTAAATACTGCGGTATTTCAAAGTTTAAGAAATGCAATGAACACGGGTGTTCCTGAAACAATTAAACAAGCAGAAGATGATGCAAGACAAATAGAAGGTGTAAAAAAACTTATAATTGCAAAAAGTCAACCTCTTATTGATATGTATGAACCTGGTGCAAAGTTTACTACTGACCCAGATATTTTAAAATCGTTTAAATCAAAAGAAAGCCAACTCTTAGAGACTGATGATGCAGAAGGTCATAACTTAAGAATGATTAAACCTATGATTGCTGCACAAGAATGTCTAATGTGTCATGCAAATCAAAAAGAAGGTGATATTATTGGTATTATGGACCTTACTTTTTCACTTGCTGAATCTGATGAAAAAATCAGTACTTTAGTGATAGAAATCTTAACTAGTTCTACAATATTTGGATGGATTACTATTGGTTTAATTTTTATAATTGTAAAAAGAGCTACAAAACCTATTGGAACATTAAAAGATGGTTTTGAAAATCTACTTAAATCAAATGACCCAAGTATCAAATTAGAAGTTCAATCAAAAGATGAAATAGGAGAAGTGGCAAATCTATTTAACTCTTATATGGATAAAGTAAGAGAAGGATTGAAAAAAGATGAAATAGTTATAGAAGAAGCAAATGATATTTTAGAGAAAACTGGAAATGGTTTCTTTGTATATCAAGTACATTCAACAGCTGCAAACCCTTATGTTGAAGATTTAAAAAATAAATTAAATACAATGATTAATCATACAAAAGAGACTCTTGATAGAATTAATTTAACTCTTAAAAACTATTCTGAATCAAAATTTGATTATAAGATTAATGATAAAGGAATCTATGGAGATTTAGGTTCACTTGCTGCTGGTATTAAACTTGTTGGAAATAATACATCGGAAATTTTAGCAATGATTATGAATACAGGAGACTCTTTAAAAGAGAGTACTCATACATTATCAACTGCTTCAAATAAACTTTCGACATCATCATCTCAACAAGCAGCATCATTAGAAGAGACAGCTGCTGCACTAGAGCAAATTACTGCAAATATCAAAGGTAATACGGAAGCTTCGGTAGAGATGTCTAATTTAGCTAACTCAGTTACTAAATCTGCACAAAATGGACATTCATTAGCAAATGAAACAGCAGTTGCAATGGATGACATCAATGCGCAAGTAACATCTATTAATGAAGCAATCGAAGTTATAGACCAAATTGCATTCCAAACAAATATTCTTTCATTAAATGCTGCTGTTGAAGCTGCAACTGCTGGTGAAGCAGGTAAAGGATTTGCTGTTGTTGCTGCTGAAGTTAGAAACTTAGCAAGTAGATCAGCAGAAGCTGCTAAAGAGATTAAAGAATTAGTTGAAAGAGCTACTCAAAAAGCAAATGATGGTAAACAAATTTCTGATAATATGATTACTGGTTATGAAGAGTTAAATCAAAATATCAAATCAACTATTGAAAAAATTGAGCAAGTATCAAATGCTTCAAAAGAGCAAGAAAGAGGAATTGTTCAAATTAATGACGCAGTTAGTTTATTAGACCAAGCAACTCAACAAAATGCACAAGTTGCAGAACAAATTTCTAAAATGTCAACAAATATTGCTGATATGTCTAATTCTTTAGTTACTGCTGCTTCAAGAGCTAGTTTCTTACAAGAAGCTAGAGAAGAAGTTTGTAATGTAGATTTAGTATATGATACTGCAAAATTAAAAGTAGATGTTCTTGAATTAAAAGATAGTATCTATTCAAAACTAGGTAAATATGAAAAATGGAATACATCTTGTTGTGACACAGTATCTATATGGATTAAAGAGTATTTAGAAATTAATCCAAATTGTGATTACACAGCAATTGAAGAACTAGAAAAATTAAATATAAGCCTAAAAAATAAACTTCAAGAGCTTGTAGATGCAAATGCTGCTAAAGCTGCTAATGAAGTATTAAATGAAAAAGCTAAAGCAGTAGAGATTGAATCTTTAAGAATATTTGGAACACTTAATAAGCTAAAAAAAGAAGCTTGTAAGAATAAATAAAAAGGTTTAAAAAACCTTTTTATTTTAGTTAGCTGTCTGCATACTTTTAATTAATGCTTCCAACTCATCATCAGAAACTACATCACAAGACTCATTTCCTGATATATGTTTAGCAGAAGAAGCAATATTATACTCACTTGAGTCAATATTGTTTGTTTCACAAACATGATTTACAACTCTTTCAATTTTTTGTCTATGTAAGTCTTGGTGCTGTAATAGACCGAAAGAATTAGAAATCAGTTCTTGAACCTTTCTTGCTTTATGTAATGGAATATCAAGTTCAGAAATAAGGTTTTCTACATTCTCTAAATTTTCATAAATAGAAACTGCATTATTCTCTGATTCTTTAATTACATCACACAAGTCCTTTATTAGATCCTCGTACGTCATAATATAACCTTTTAACAAAAGTAAGAAAAGTGTATCTTATTTTTCCTTAATAATGTTATGAGTAATTAATTATTTATAACCATAAAAAAGATATTTTAATGAATTACCTCAGCAATAAATTCAGTTGCATAAGAACCTTTTGGAAGAGTAAATTGTAACTCCATCCAATTCTTTTCTTCTTTATATTCTGTCTCTACTTCTTCAGGAAAAACCCATGCAAACCTTCTACTTCCATCCTCTTTAGTATCAAAATCAAACTCTTTTTCTATTTCAGAAGCTAATCCTTCTGCTTTTTTAACTCTCTTCCCACAAAGAAGACCAGTTGCAACTCTATCTCTTGCAAAAAACTTTTCAGCCTCTTCTTTTAAATTTTCTACATGAAAAATTTTTCCATAAGGATAATGACTCATTAAGTCTCCTGGAATAAGTTTGAAAGGGTGTTCTTGTTGTTTCATCTCTTTTACAACATCTAAAGGTAGTTGAAGTTTCTCATAAATTTCATTTGCCTTAAAAGAGTCCACAAGTTTTGAAATCTCTATTCTTTTTGAAAGCCAGTTATTAAAAATATAACTTTGATAAGAGTTTATAAACATCTGTTTTAGTTTTCTATTTCTCTCTTTTAACTCACCTTTTATAATAGCTTCACCTTTTTTATAATTATCTCCATCAATTCCAAATCTTTGAAAACCGAAATAATTTGGCATACCAAAAGATACAATACTTTCTACAGCTTGTTCTATTTTTTTAGCATCTATTAAATTAACTCTTTTTAATCTAATAAAAAACCTATTACCTTTTAAATGCCCTACTCTAATTTTATTATTATGTTTTGTTACTTCTAATATTTTTATTTGCTCATGGTTAAAATTATTTAATTTTTCTTCAAACTCTTTAGGAATAGAAATATGTTGAATAGTCATTGCATTTTTATCTTTTAGACCTGCATATCCTATATCTCTACTCTTACAACCTAAATGTTCAGAAAATATTCTAACTGCATCCCAAGTTGTTAAATCTTTCTTTCTAAATTTAACAATTAGATGGTCTCCCTCTCCACTAAACTCATAAAGAGGTATCTCTGTTACTACAAAATCATCTTTACTTTGTTTAAATACAACATCTATTTTTGAATGGTTTAAATACCTTTGTAACTCTTCCAATAATTATCCTTTTATATGTATCCCAATTATATTAAAAATGATGATTTGCACACTCACAACTATATTTACCCTTTACAGCTTTTGCAAATATAGTTAAAGGTACATCATATTTTTTAGCTATTTTTTCTATTTTCTCTTTATATTTTTCTTCAAAAGAAAAAAGTAATTCATACTCTTCTCCTGAACAACCTATCTCTTTATCAATTTTATAAAAAAACTCAAAACCTACACTACTTTGTTTAGACATTCTTTCAAGTTCAAAAAATAGACCATCTGAAATATCCATAGAGGCATTTACATATTTTGAAATTTTATAAAAAAACTCTCCATGAAGTTTTGGTCTTATAAATTTTGACTCTTTTGAAAGCTTTTCTTTCTTGAAAAGTTTTTCTAAATCTCTTTTTGAAGTTCCCAAAGTTCCTGTATAACAGAGTAAATCATCTTTTTTTATTCCACTTCGTAAAATTGGTTTTTTTGTTTTTGAAATAATTGTTACAGAGATATCAAGCTTCTCATTTGAAATTGTATCTCCACCTATGATTTCTAAATTAAACTCTTTTGCAACCTCTTTAAAACCCTTTGCTAAACTTTTTAAATCACTCTTTGTATAATCTTTTGGAATAGCAACAGTTAATAAGGCATACTTTGGTTTTGCATTCATTGCAATTGCATCAGATATATTTACAAGCATTGCTTTTCTCGCAATTTGCTTTAAACTCATCCACTCTTTTTTAAAGTGTACATTTTCAAAAAAAGCATCATTGCTATATACCCATTTACCTATTACTGCACCATCATCACCAATAAGTTTAGTATTACTAATAAATTGTTTTATAAAAAAGTCTTCTTTATTCATAAGCGTGATAATATCATAATTGTTCTTGCTTTCTATTTTAATTATTTTTCTGTATAATACGCCATTATATATTAAGGAGAAGAAATGCCAAAAATTAACAAATATGTTGATATAGATACTGTAGAAAGAGAAGCAAAAAAAGATTTAATTGATAGACACTCGCCATTTATCCACTGTAATGAAACTGCTACAAAAGGTGAGCCTTTTGAAGTAACTGTTAAAATGGGAAATGAATATACTCATCCAGATGATTTTGATCACTATATTGAATCTGTTTCATTATTTAATGGAGAGACTTTATTAGCTAAAGCTACTTATGTTCCTGGAACTTTAGGAAATGTAAAAGCACACAACACTACAACTTTTACTATTATTCCAACTTCTAAAAAATTAAATCTAGTTGCTCACGGATACTGTACTAAACACGGTATTTGGGAATCAACTCCTGTTGAAGTGTCTGTAGCTGAGTAATCTTTACAAAGCAAAAAGAGTAAAGCAGCTAGCTTTACTCTAAAAAACTCAATAAATTAATAAAAAAACTCTCACATTAACTCTTTGTTAACTTTTTATTTTACTTTAGTTAATACTCATCTATTATAATTTTCTTATGGATTAAGAAGATTGCGAAACTTCTTACTTTAAAATTGCGAATTTTTTTAAAGTTTTCCAAAACTTATTTCCTTGTGTGTAAAAAAGCTCCTTCTCCTTGGGAGCTTTTTTTTTGCTCAAAAAATAAGTATCATTATGCTAATATTCGCCCAATGAAAATACTACTAAAGAATATAAACTAAATGCCCCTATCTAATTTAAATAAAGAACAACTCGAAGCTGCAACCTGTGAAAAAGGCTTTAATCTTATTATTGCTAGTGCAGGAACAGGTAAAACCTCAACTATTGTTGGAAGAATTGCAAACTTAATCAATAATGGTGTACAACCAGATGAAATTTTATTATTAACTTTTACAAATAAAGCTGCTGCAGAGATGGTACAAAGAGTTGCTAAATTTTTTGGAAAAGATATGGCAGCAAAAATTATGGCAGGAACTTTTCACTCAGTTTCATATAAATTATTAAAACAATTAAATAAAAATATTACACTTAAACAACCAAATGAATTAAAAACTCTTTTTAAATCTTTATATGAAAAAAGAGTATTTTATGAAAGAGAAGATGGAGTAAATCCTTATGATGGTGGATATTTGTATGATATGTATTCACTATATCTAAACTCTAATGAAGGTGAAAGTTTTGAAGACTGGATTAAAAATAAAAATCCAGACCATGAATTATATACAGCTATTTATGAAGATGTTGTTTTAGAGTTTAATGAGCTAAAAAGTAAATATGGTTATGCAAATTTTGATGACTTACTTACTATTATGCTTGATACTTTAAAAGAAGAAGAGTTTGATTTTAAAGAAATCTTAGTGGATGAATATCAAGATACAAACCCTTTACAAGGAAGATTACTTGATTCTTTTAGACCAAAATCTCTATTTTGTGTAGGAGATTATGATCAGAGTATTTATGCTTTTAATGGTTCAGATATTGGAATTATTTCAACTTTTTCTACAAGATATCCAGGTTCAAAAGTATATACGTTAAGAAAGAATTATCGTTCTAGTAAACCTATTTTAGACCTTGCCACAAAAGTTATAGAACATAATGAAAGAATCTATGAAAAACAACTTCAAGTAATGAGAACTGATGTTTCAATTCCTCCAAAATTATTGGAATTTACTGAACTTTTTGCTCAATATCATCATATTGCAGAAAAGATTTCTCAAAGTTCAACTTCACATAGTGATATAGCTATTATTTTTAGGAATAACTCTAGTGCAGATGGAATTGAAGCAAACTTAAGAGAATATGGAATTCCAGCAAAAAGAAAAGGTGGAATGTCATTTTTTGATTCTGTTGAGATTAAATTTGTACTTGATATCTTAGTAATGCAACTCTCTCACAATGATATGATGGCTTTTATTCATGTTTTAGAACATGGAAAAGGTATTGGAAAAGCTATTGCAAAAGATATTTTTGATGCCTTAGTAAAATTAGGTCATGGAGATGTATTTAAAGGTCTATTTACTCCTGATTCAAGCATAAATAATCCTTATCAATCAAATCGTGTAAAAAATATTCAGCTAGGTCTTTTTGATGATTTTATAGAACTTGGAAGTGTTTCAAAATTTAAAGATTGTGGTTTTGAAGAAGCCTTTTTATCAAATCCTATTTTAAAGCATCCAAAACTTTCTGTTGATGGAGCAAAATATTTATATGACTTCTATCTTCTAATGAAGCAAATTAGAAGAACTAAAGTGCCTGATTCTTTAGTATCTTCAGTTACTTCATCAATGATGTATTCAAGACTAAAAGAGTCTTTAGCTACTAAAAGAGCTACACAAAAAGATGGAAATGTAAATATAATTCAAAAAACAAAAGCTCTTGCTAAAATAAATAGAAAAGTGATGCTTTTAAGAAATCTTGCAAGAAATTTTCAAGACCTTTCTAAATTTGTAAACTCTATGATTTTAGGTGGTGGAGAGATGAGTGAAGGAGAAGGAGTAAATCTTCTTTCAGTTCATGCTTCAAAAGGTTTAGAGTTTAAAGAAGTATTTGTTATAGACCTTATGGATGGAAGATTTCCAAATAGAAAACTTATGAGTAAAGGTGGAAGTATCGAAGAAGAGAGAAGACTTTTTTATGTAGCAGTAACAAGAGCAAAAGATGTTTTATACCTTAGTTTTGCAAAATATGACAAGATTAAAAAACTTGATTTTGTTTATTCTCCATTTTTAAAAGAAGCTGGTCTTATAAAAAAAGAGCATCCTGAAGAATAAAACTTTACTTAAATACGTGACAAAGATGTGACATTTTTTAGCTAATATATTTCCGTTAGAGAATTTGAGGGAAAAATATTATGCTAAAAAGCAACTATTCAATTAAAAAACTACTAGATAATAATTCAAATCAAAATGATATAAGAAGAATAAAAAAAATTTTAAAAGATGAAAAAGTAAGAGAACAACTTACTCTAAATGAACTTTTAAAAGCCAAGAACTCTGATGAAACACATATTAAAAAACTAAATTCTTATCTACTTCAAATCAAAACAAATATTTCAAAATTAAATTTTTTACTTGAAAAACTGAATGTACAAAGAAAAATACCTAAATTGAATATTTCAAGCCTAACTCAATTAAGAAATGAGAATAAAAGCTTTTTATAGTATTACCTTAAATAAAACCTTTTTTAGATATAATCGCGAATATTTTAAATAAAAAAATGACTTAAACTAATAGGAAATTTTAATGAGCGGAAAATACGAACCAACAAAAGTAGAAGATAACTTTTATAAAATCTGGGAAGATAGAGGTTATTTTGAAATTGATGGAAACAAAGAGATTCAAGAATTTGATGAAAATGGAAAGCCAAAAACTTTCTCTATCATGATGCCTCCTCCAAATGTAACAGGAAGCTTACATATTGGACATGCTCTTACATTTACTTTACAAGATATTATTACTAGATTTAAAAGAATGGATGGCTATAAAACTCTATGGCAACCTGGAACTGATCATGCTGGTATTGCTACTCAAAATGTTGTTGAAAAACAATTATTAGCTGAAGGTACAACAAAAGAAGAGATAGGTAGAGAAAAATTTTTAGAGAGAGCTTGGCTACAAAAAGAGACTTCTGGTGGAAATATAGTTCACCAAATGAGAAAACTTGGTGTTACTCCTGCTTGGAAAAGAGAAAGATTTACTATGGATGAAGGTTTACAAGAAGCTGTAAAAGAGGCTTTTGTATCTTTATACAATGAAGGTTATATTACTCAAAATAACTATATGGTAAATTGGTGTACACACGATGGAGCACTTTCTGATATTGAAGTTGAGCATGAAGAGATAAATGGTAAATTTTATCATATGATTTATAAATTTGCTGATGGAAGTGGAGAAGTACAAGTAGCAACAACAAGACCTGAAACATATTTTGGGGATACTGCTATTATGGTACATCCAGAAGATGAAAGATATAAAGATATTGTAGGAAAAGAAGTATTACTTCCACTAACAGATAGAAAAATAAAAGTTATTACAGACTCTCATGTTGATATGGAGTTTGGAACAGGTGTTGTTAAAGTAACTCCTGCACATGACCAAAATGACTATGAAGTTGGAAAAAGACACGATTTAGAATTTATTAAAGTATTTGATGAAAAAGGTATTTTAAATGAATACTGTGGAGAGTTTGCAGGTTTAGAGAGACTAGAAGCAAGAGAACCTATCGTTAAAAAACTTCAAGAAGAAGGTTATATTGTAAAAATTGATGAACATAATCATCAAGTGGGACACTGTTATAGATGTAAAAATATTGTTGAACCTTTTATTTCTCAACAGTGGTTCTTATCTGAAAAAGTAGCACAAAGTTCAATTGAAAAAACAAAAGCACATAATAATTTCCACCCAGCACATTGGATTAATTCATATACTGCATGGATGGATGAATTAAGACCTTGGTGCATCTCAAGACAATTATGGTGGGGACATAGAATTCCTGTATTTACTTGTGATTCTTGTAATCATCAATGGGCAGATAAAAATGATGAGCCAGAAGCTTGCCCTAAATGTGGGAATAAACACTATACACAAGACCCTGATGTATTAGATACTTGGTTCTCTTCTGCTTTATGGGCTATGTCTCCATTAGGATGGGGAAATAATGGAAAACTTCCAGAACTTTATAATGAAAAAGAGGATATGAAAGATTTCTATCCAAACTCTTTATTAATTACTGGATTTGATATTATGTTCTTCTGGGTTGCGAGAATGATGATGATGGGGGATCATTTCCAAGGTAAATTACCTTTTAAAGATATTTATATGCACGCACTTGTAAGAGATGAGCATGGAGCTAAAATGTCTAAATCAAAAGGAAATGTAATTGACCCACTTGATATGGTTGAAGAACATTCAGCTGATATTATTAGATTTACGCTTGCATTCTTAGCAGTTCAAGGTAGAGATATTAAACTAGGTGCTAAAAACTTAGAGCAGTTTAGAAACTTTACAAATAAACTTTATAACGCAGCTAATTTCTTAACATTAAATGTTGATACTTTTGCAGATTTAAAAGATATTGAAATCAATACAGCACTTGGAAAGTATATGCAATCAAGACTTTCAAAAGCAGTAGAAGATGTAAGAGAGGCTTTAGAGACATTTAAATTCAATGAAGCAGCATCAATTTTATATAAATTTGTATGGACAGAGTTTTGTGACTGGGGAATTGAGTATTCAAAAGCTTCAAAAGAGTCTATCTCTGAATTAGGAGCTATTTTCAAAGAGACATTAAAACTTGTTTCTCCATTTATGCCATTTATTTCTGATTTCTTATATCATAGATTATCGGGAACTTCTTTAGATGATGGAGCAAAATCTTTAATGGTAACAAACTTCCCTAAAGATATAAAACAAGATAAAGAGACTGAAGCTATGTTTGCTATTATTGAAGAAGCAATTACAGCATTAAGAAGAGCAAAAGTTATTATTGATATGGGTAACTCAAAAATTGCTAAAGCATATATCAAATTAGACTCTAAAATTGATACACAATTAGCAAAACCATTTATTGAAAAGTTAGCAAAAGTTGAAGAAATTGAGTTTGTAAGTGCTAAAGTTGAGAACTCTATTACTGATGTATCAGATAACTTAGAGGTTTATTTACCAACTTCAGAGATTGATATGAGTCCAATCATTGATAAACTAACAAAACAAAAAGAGAAAGTAGAAAAAGAAGTTGCAAAACTAAATGGAATGCTTTCAAATGAGAGATTTGTAGCAAATGCACCAGAGGCAGTTGTTGCAGAAAATAAACAAGCATTAGAAGATGCAAAAACAAAACTAGAAAAAATTGAAAATGAGTTAAAAGCTATTTCTTAATAGCCTTTAACTAAAAGGTAATAGATGGGATTTAAAAGTTTTTTATTAATTATATTATTTACACTTTTTTTTACAGGATGTATGCCTAAGCAAGATGATGTAAAAAATGTATTTCAATCTGATTCAGCAAATATAATTAAAAGAGACTATCAAAAAAGTCAAAAACTTTTAATCTCATTTAAACAAAAACTTGATAAAAGAAATCCTAAAGCCTATGACAAAGCTTTAGAACAAAAAATTTATGATTTAATTATAAACTCTGAAAAAACATTACACTTAAAATATAAGAATAGAATTCTTGAAAACTATAAAGACTATTTACAACTAGCTTTTAGTAAAGATTTTATTTCTGCTAGAAATGATTACTTAATTTTAGGACTTTATTACTCTTTATATGAAGCTTATGATATAAAAAGTGGACATAAAATAATAGCTTTAGAGTATGAAAAAGAGAAACTTCATAAACTACATAAAAATCTTCAAATTTTAAAGTGGAAAATAAAAGTAGATAGAGATTTAAATAATGAATATCTATTTTTAACTTGGCAAAACAATTGGCAGATTGAGCTTGAAAAAAAACTAAATAATAATGAAGAAATTTCATATGATGATATTAAAAATTTAGCTTTTATAAAAAATGGTAAAGAAAACTTACTTAGCCGTTCAAATTTTACTTTTGAAGTGATTTTAACCCAAATGATTTATAATGTTGAAAATAGCTTATATGCCTTAGGTGAAGAGCCAAAAAAACTTGCACTTGATGCAGTATTCTTCTTATTTATATAATAAAATTTAATTTTAGCAATATCTGGATTGTTATAAATTTTTCTTTGTGTTATACTTCTTAAAATTTTTTAAGAGGTGAGACTATGAGCTACGTAACAGAGGCAAGATTAGAGCAAGCAGATAAAGAGATCTATGATATCATAGAAGCAGAGTTAGAGAGACAAACAACACACTTAGAGATGATAGCAAGTGAGAACTTCACAAGTGCAGCAGTAATGGAAGCAATGGGTTCTGTATTTACAAACAAATATGCAGAAGGTTATCCATATAAAAGATATTATGGTGGATGTGAGTTTGCTGACAAAGCAGAGCAATTAGCTATAGATAGAGCTTGTGAAATTTTTGGATGTTCTTATGCAAATGTTCAACCACATTCAGGAAGCCAAGCTAATGGTGCAGTATATGCAGCATTATTACAAGCAGGAGATAAAATTTTAGGTATGGATTTATCTCATGGTGGACACTTAACTCATGGTTCAAAACCATCATTTTCAGGGAAAAACTATCAAGCCTTCTATTATGGAGTAGAACTAGATGGTAGAATTAACTATGATAGAGTATTAGATATTGCAAAAATCGTACAACCAAAAATCATAGTATGTGGTGCTTCAGCATATGCAAGAGAGATTGATTTTAAAAGATTTAAAGAGATAGCTGATGAAGTAGGAGCTATTTTATTTGCAGATATTGCACACATTGCAGGATTAGTAGCAGCAGGAGAGCACCAATCTCCATTTCCATATGCAGATGTTGTAACAACTACAACTCATAAGACTTTAAGAGGTCCAAGAGGTGGTATGATTATGACAAATGATGAAGAGATTGCAAAGAAAATCAATTCAGCTATTTTCCCAGGATTACAAGGTGGGCCATTAGTACATGTAATAGCAGCAAAAGCAGTAGCCTTTAAAGAGATTTTAGATCCATCATGGAAAGAGTATGCAAAACAAGTAAAAGCAAATGCAAAAAAACTAGGAGAGGTATTAGTTTCAAGAGGATATGATATTGTATCAGGTGGAACAGATAATCACTTAGTATTAGTAAGCTTTTTAAATAAAGATTTTTCAGGGAAAGATGCAGATGCAGCATTACAAAATGCAGGGATAACAGTAAATAAGAATACAGTACCAGGTGAGACAAGAAGTCCATTTGTTACAAGTGGTGTAAGAATTGGTTCTCCTGCATTAACTGCACGTGGAATGAAAGAGAAAGAGTTCGAATTCATTGCAAATAAGATTGCTGATATTTTAGATGATATTAATAATACTGATTTACAAGAGCAAATCAAGTTAGAGCTTAAAGATTTAGCTAATAACTTTGTTATCTATAATAACCCTACTTACTAATATTTTGAGAGTTAAAGTGGTATAATACTACCACTTTAACACAAAGCATCAAGGTATTTTATGGAAAATAAACTTTTAGAAAAAAATGAAAATTATAAAAGAATTGAAAAAGTTATAAAATATATTGATGAAAACTTCAAAGAACAACCCTCAATCGATACAATTGCCCAATATATAGGAATGAGTAAATACCATCTTATTCGTGTATTTAAAGAGTATGTTGGAGTAACTCCAATACAGTTTTTACAATCTGTTACTTTAAATTATGCAAAAGAGCATTTAAAAGAATCAAAATCTATTTTAGATAGTGCTTTAGATATTGGTCTTTCAAGTCCAAGTAGACTTCATGATTTATTTGTAAATATAATTGGAGTAACACCTAAAGAGTATAAAGAGTTAGGTCAAAATGTTCAAATAACTTATGGTTATGGGAATACTCCTTTTGGAAATGCAATTGTAGCTACAACAAAAAGAGGAATTTGCTACTTAGGTTTTTATGATGAAGCTACAAAAGAGTCTGTTTATACTAGATTTAAAGAGGTTTGGGCAAATGCAAAGTTACAAGAAGATAATAAAAGTGCGGATGAGATATTAAATAGTATTTTTATAAAAAAAGATAAAAAATTTAATCTTTATGTTAAAGGTACAAACTTCCAAATCAATGTTTGGAAAGCACTTATAAATATTCCTGATGGCTCAATTACGACTTATGCTGATGTAGCTAAATACTTAAATAATCCAAAAGCTGTAAGAGCTGTTGCTAGTGCTATTGGGTCTAATCCTATTGGGTTTTTAATCCCATGTCATAGGGTATTAGGAAAAAGTGGAGCTATGACAGGATATAGATGGGGAATAGAAAGAAAGAAAATCCTTGTTGCATATGAGGCAATCAAAAATAAACAATAAACAAAAGGATTAAGAGACTATTATCTTAATCACATTTGCTAAAAGCATAAAAATAAGTACTGTAATTAGTACCTTTTTAATAAACTCTTCTCCACCTTTTATAGCATAATGACTTCCCACATAAGAACCTGCAATATTAGCTAAGCCCATAGGAAGAGCTACTAACCAGATTATTTTACCAGCAAAGAAAAAAGCAAATACAGAACCAACATTTGTAGCAAAGTTTAAGGGTTTTGTTGAAGCAGTAGAAACTAAATAATCAAGATGTAAAAACTTTTTCATTGAGATAGTTAAATAAGTTCCTGTTCCAGGACCTAATAAACCATCATAAAAACCTATAGGTGCAGTTGCAAGAATAATATTCTTTTTATTTACCTCTGTTTTCTCTTCTTTTATTGCTTTACTCTTTTTTAACATAAAAAAAAGTGCTACAGGAATTGCTAATAAAATTGCCCATTGAATAACTACATCAGGTACATACATTACTAAAGAACTTCCAATATATGAAGCTATAAGACAAGGAATAATTGCAATACCAACAACTTTCCAAGATATTTTTTTGCTCATTGCATATTTTATTGTTGCCATCGATACACCTAAAACAGAAGCTACTTTATTACAAGCAAGTACAAAAACAGGAGGAATACCACTAAATAAAAGTACTGGAACTTGAATCATTCCACCTCCACCTGCAATGGCATCAATATATCCAGCTATAAAACCTGTTAAAATAAAAATTAAAATCCATGTAGTAGTTATATTATCTAAAAATTCCATAGTGCTATTTCCTTAAAAGGAAAAATTATAGCACTATTTTTGAATAAATTGGTGTTAGATTTTAAGAAAGTTTTGCTTTTATTGCTTGAGCGTTAAGATTTGATTCTGCTTTATAAGTCTCTTCTAACTTTTTTTGTTCTTCATAATACTTTTCAAATAGGTCTTTAAATTTTGAGAAAACTGATTTTAATTCAGGAGAAGTATATGACATTGGCTCAGGATTTAATATCCTATCAAACATTTTTAAAATAGTATTATAATCTTTAACTGTATCATCATAAACAGGTTTAAATTCACCATTATTATCAATAATTATTCTATCTGGTAAACCTATTAAAAACATAGCTTTAAATCTTTCCCCTTCTTCCATCTCATTTAAAGAGGCAACTAAAGCTTTCTTTTCCGTATCTGGCATATTTACAGGAATCATACTAGCAGTTTGTGCTAACCCCACATCTGTTGTTCCATTTTGGTCAAAATCAAATCTTTCATAATGATGTACTAATAAGTTATAAGCACCTTCATTTGATAAACTATTGGTTTTTATTGGGTCTGCTAAGCCTACATAGTATTGAATAGTTGATAACTCCTCTTCACTAAGAGAGTTTAAAAACTCTTTTGCACTAGAAAGGTTTACTCTACTATCTTTAGCTTCTGCATAAATTTTTTCAAAATCATCTTTATATTCTGCTCTTGTAGCAGTAAAGTCACTATGCATTTTAAGTTCTTTTACTATTTCAACATGTTTTGCATAAGAAGGTGAAAGTTGCATTTTATTTTCCTTTAAGAGCTTAAAA
This sequence comes from Halarcobacter bivalviorum, assembly GCF_003346815.1. Taxonomy (NCBI): domain Bacteria; kingdom Pseudomonadati; phylum Campylobacterota; class Epsilonproteobacteria; order Campylobacterales; family Arcobacteraceae; genus Halarcobacter; species Halarcobacter bivalviorum. Next base: position 646,075 of record NZ_CP031217.1, on the reverse strand, counting down.
ATATTTTACTTTATTATATTTTTATTCTCTTAATTAACTCTTAACAATCTTTCTTTAGCTTGTGAGAGATTGAATAAATTACAGGAAGATAGATAAGATTTAGAATTGTTCCCCATAAAAGACCAAAGCCAAGTCCTATTGCAATAGGTTGAAAAATCACAGCTTGTCCTGTTGGAAAAAAGATTAATGAACTCATACCTATTAAAGTTGTTATTGTAGTAAGAATAATTGGTCTAAATCTTTTTGTTGCACGAATAAATACTTCATGTAAAGTTTTTGCCTTTTTTAAATATGTCATCATAATAATACCATCATTAATAACAACTCCAGCAAGCCCAAGCATACCAATTACTGAAGGCATAGAGAGATTTAGACCCATAACTTTATGTCCTATTAATACTCCTAAAATAGAGAAAGGAATAACTGACATAAGAATAAATGTTTCTCTAAAAGAGTTAAATAGATAAAGCATTGATAACATGATTAAAATAATTGCTAAACCACTAGCTAAAATCATATCATTTTTTAAATCTCTTTTTTTCTCTTCTTCTCCTTTAAAAACAAGTTTTATACCACTTTTTTCTACCTCATCTAAAATAGGTTTTATCTTTTCGATTGCTTCCCCTGCTGTTAAAATATCAGGATCAACTTGTCCATATACATAAAAGTTTTTAAGTGCATTATCTTTAATAAGTTGCTCAAAACCTTTTATAATTCTAAATTCTGCAACCTCATTTAATGCAACAAAAGTTCCATCTTTTAATGGAATTTGAGTTGTTCTAAACTCATCAAAATTATCTTTATTTACACTTTGGATTTTTATATCAAGCATAGAGTTCGCATCAAAAGTTACTGCTTTTTTCTTTAATAGATACATATTAGAAAGATATGAACCAATATATGCCTCATCTAAACCTAATTGTTGTCCATAATTATTTACTTTTAATTTAATTTCATCAATTCCAAATTTTAAAGAGTTTGCAACTGATTTCATTCCATCTAACTGAAGCATTGCTTTTTCAAGTTTTTCAATAGAACTTATGATTTTTTCATTATCGTTTGAGATTAAACCTATTTTTATATCAGCTTTTACAGGTCCAACTTTTCTCTCTACTACAGCAATCTCTTCTAAGTTATATTTAGTTTTATAATCAGCTTCAACTAAATATTTTTTTAAATTTTTAGCTATCTCTTTAGAGCTTTGAGTTCTTGTTCTTCCCTCATCATCATAATAAAAACTTAAATAAGGAGTTATATACTTATCTAAAATATTTGCTTCTTTTCTTTTTTGTAGCTCTAAAGTCATATACATTACATAAGGAAATCTCTCTGTATTATCTGCACTATCTCTTCTAAATCCAGCAACAGAATCTATACTTCTAATAAAAAACTTATCTTGTTTTGCTATTAAGTCACTTTCAATTGCTTGAACAATTGCAAAAGCCTCTTCTAATTTTGTATTTTCATTTGCTTTTATTGTGATTTTTACATCACTCGCATCAAATTTTGGAAAGATTTGAAATTTTGAACTTTTTATCTCCATAAAAGTAAGAATAGGAACTAAGATAATAAAAATAGTTAAGAAACTCTTTTTCCAATCCATAAAAAAGTGCAAAATTGAGTTATAGATATTGTTTGCTTTTTCCCATGAAGTTACCTTTGAACCATTTTTTAATACATGTGCTGCATGAATAGGTAAAAAGATAAATGATTCAATTAATGAAGCTACAACTAAAGCAGATAAAGCAATTGGAATAAGTTTAATAACTTCTCCCATAGTTCCACTAATCATTAAAATAGGTAAAAAAGAGAATAATGTAGTAATAGAAGCAACTGTTACTGGTTTTACCATCTCTTTTGCACCCATTACAGCAGCTTCTTTAGGAGGATAGCCCTCTTCAATATGTTGTTGAATATTTTCACTTACAACAATAGCATCATCAACTACAATACCAATCGCAATTAATACTCCAACAAGTGAAATCATATTTATTGTATAACCTGATAGATACATATAAACAGCAGCAATTACAAAAGAAGTAGGAATACCAACTGCAATAATAAAAGACATTCTAAAGTTAATTAAAAGCATTACTAAGATTGTAATTAAGATAATTCCTAACATAATATTTGATACTACAATATTAAGTCTATCTCTAATTCTTTCACTATTATCATCAGCAATTTCTATTTGAACCTTTGGATTATCTGCATTAAGCTTTGGAAGCATAGATTTTATTTGTTCAGTTAATCTAATTGCATCTGCTGTATTATTTTGTTCAACTTTTAAAGATAAGGCATTTTTCCCATTAAATGAATATAAAGTAGATGAATCTTCATACTTTTTAGCAATTTGGGCAACATCAGAAAGATATAAATTTGTTTCCCCTACTCTTATAAGAGTTTTTGCAAACTTCTCTGCACTTTTTTCTCCATTATAAGTTGAAATATAATAGTGTTTTCTACTATCCTCTATCTTTCCTACAGGAAAGATATAAGAAATAGTAGAGATTGCATTAAAAAGTTCACTTTTATTAATACCTAAAGCTTCTACTTTTTTATCATCAATTAAAATCTCATAATACTCATCTGAATCACCATAAATTGTTACATCATTAATTCCAGTAATTGTTAATAGTTCACTTTTTAAATCACTTGCAAGAGGTTTAAGTTGGTCAAGAGTTAGTTGTTTCGAAGTAAGTGAAATATCTAATAGAGTTCTTGTTCTATCTAAGACATTGACAGAAGGTTCATCCATATCAGAGGGCAAATCACTTTTTACTAAAGTGATAATATCTTTTATTTTATTTGCTTCATTATATTTGTCTTTACCTTTTTTTAGTTCCACAATAATTGTAAAACTACTAGGGCTTATAACTGTTGTCATAACATCAACACTATCAAGATTTTTAAGGTTATCTTCTATCTCTGTTACTGCCATCTTATCAAGTATATCAACAGAAGCTCCTGCATAAGAACCATTTACAGAAATCATCTCTAATTCAAAACTAGGGAAAATCTCTTTTGCTGTATTATTATATGACCAGATTCCAACTAAAAAAACTAAAACAAAAAGTGTATAATTCATTCTTGAGTTATTAACAAAAAACCTTAAAAAACTTTCAAACATTTATTACCTCGATGATTAAAAGAAAGTATTATATTTTATAATTATTAATGCTGTATTAACATTTTATCTTTTTTTTAAATATATCTATATTTTATAAGATATTAATAGCTTTATGAAAAAATATAAATCAACTAATAACTTATTTATTTTTTATCAATTATTTTTGTGCTATTTCGTAACAATATAAAAAATATATGATTTTATTACAAAATTATTTTTTATTATTACCAAATGCTAAAAAAACAAAAACTTTTCTATTTTACTATCTTTATAAATTATTTTTTTAGATATGTATAAATTATGTAATCTTATTTTTTTCTGTTAAGATTGACAAAATTATTTCAAAAAGAAGGACAAATATTATGAGTAATTTAAATAGGTTAAATGAATTAGAATTAATAAAACTAGCAAAAACTAGTAATTGTCAAGACACACTAACAAATCTTGCAGATAATATTTTTATTACAGTAAGAAGATGTGTTGCAAAAAATGAAAATATAACTACACCAATTGTAAATAAATTAGCAATTGATTCAGCTTCAAATGTATCTTATTGGGCAACAAGACACAATAACTATTCTGCAAAAAGAGTTGTTCAATCAAATGACCCTTGTGTAGTTTGTTCTATTGATGAACTTCAATATCATAATACATGTTCATCATGTAGTTTAGTATAACAAGTAGATAATTTATCTACTTGCTCCTGTAAGTTTTAAATTTTTTACACAATTAAAATCTTCATCACTTTGTACATTTTCACAATATACTTGAATATTTAAAAGAGTTGCTAATTCTTGAATAGACTCTACAAAACTTTGTTTTGCACTATCTAAACTAATATTTGAAGTATATTCTCTTGCTAACCTTATATAATCAAGATTAAAATCTTTTAAACTCTCTAAAGAGATAAATTTACTTTCAAATCTTTTTACAATTATTTTTGCACCTATGCCATGGATTTCATCACAAAACTTTTTAAACACATCAATATCTTTTGCAACTGCATATGCAGTAACTGAAAAAATAAGTTGTGAAGAGATTGCTTTATTTCTTTCAACTACCTCTTTTAACCAAAGTAAAAAGTTATTATTTGAAATTGTTTGTAATGATAAATTAATCATAATATCATTTGTCAAACTATTTACTGTTATATACTCTATAACCTTTTGAATAACTGCTTTATCAAAATCTACTACTTTTTCGTACTTTTCTGCAATTGAAACAAATGTTCCAATTGGTATATTTTTATCATCTTTATCTCTTGCACTTGTGAAAGCTTCTTGCATTAGAAGTTTATTACTATTTTCAAAACTATATGTTTCATTAATATAATCTACATTAAACTTTTTATTATCAATAATATCAAATACTAAATTTCTCCACTCTTCCATATCTCTTGTCAGATCATCATTATTTCTTAAAAAGAATTCATTTGGTCCAATTAATTTTGCTTTTTCATAAGCTTCTGTTGCAGCTTCTAACATCTCAGGAGTAGTACCATATTTATTAAAAGGAGTCCCTCCTATATGTGCTACCTCATCTAAACCATATTTTTTTCTTAATGCTTCAAAGTCATTTTTTAATCTTTTACAAACTTCTTTTGCACAATCTTCATTACATTTCTTTATTAAAAGCATGAATTCAGAGCCAAAAAATCTATATGCTGTTGCTTTAATATTCTGATTTTCAATTATCGAAATATTTTTTAAAATATTTGCAAAATCTATAATAAAACTATTTATCTCGCTATTTGTATGAGTTTTTGCATAAGAACCAAGTGAATGAATTTTAATTTTTAAAATATATCCACTACTTTTTTGAATAAACATCTCTTTCATATCTGTTTCAAAAGTTGGTCTTAATGCTAGTTTTGTAAGCTCGTCTTGTGATAGTTTTTTTGATAAAACTTCAAGATTTTTATTTAACTTATTAATAATAGATTCGATTTTTCTTGACATATCATTCATAGCTATTGAAACATGTTTTATCTCAGTAGTTAAAGGTAGTTCAGAAATTGTTTCAAACTTCCCTTGTGCAATAGATTTTGCTAGTTTTTCTATTTTCTTTAATGGTTTTAATAAATATTGTACAAAAATAAAAAGAAGAAGCATTGAACCTAAAAAGGCAATAACTGCATACATAATTGAACTTTTTGCTTGTTCATAAAGTTTTGCATAAGCTTCACCTGGATTTGGACTTACATAAATAATTGCTGATTTTTTCCAGCCATCTGAAATTTCACTAGATTTTTCTTCTAAATTAAAAGAGATTAAATTTACAAACCAAGAAGGTACATAATCAAATTTAACTTCTCTTTTTTCTTGAACAATCACTTTTTTAATATCTAAAGTTATTTTTCTCTCTACAATTTTATCTTCTTGTCTAATTGTAAGGTTAAAATCTATTTTTCCACCATTAAGATACTCTTTTTTAGGAATAAATCTATACTTATTTTGAGTTCCTTTATTATCTAAAGATAAATCTAATTCTTCATTCTCTAATTTTAAAAGTTGTTTATCTAAATCACTATCTAATTGAACTTTCTCTAAAGTACCAAATTTATTAAGAATAGATACTCTTTTTATTCTCCAATCACTTGGATAATTACTATTAATTGTACTTAGTAAATAATCATCTGAGATTACAAAATCACTATCTTCTAATCTAATCTCTTTATAAAAACCTCTATTTGAGATTGCTTTTATAATAGTTTCAATTTCAGGGTCATTTTTATCTTTAATAAGAGGTCTTAGACTCATTCCTAATGATGTTGCTGTATCTTGTGCTTTTGTTTGTGATTCAATTTCTAAATACTCTTTTGTGTTTTTAATACTAATAATAAAATTACCAGTAAAAATTACAAAAAATATAAAAGTTATAATTAAATACAACTGTTTTGATAAAGACATCGATTCTCCTTTAAATTCTACTCATCATAGATTTCCAATTTTTTAGATTGTTCTCTCCAACTTTAACTGAAGTTCTTCCTTTGTTTTTTGCTTGCCATAAGCCATTTGCATTAAAACTATATACAGGAGTTAAATCAGGTCTTTTTGAAGCTAATTTTAATTTTTTATTAACATTGTCTAAAACAATTGGTGTTGATGTTGGTTTGTGATAATAAGTTAATACCATATGAGCTTGCTCATATTTAGTTCCTCTTTGTTTTAACTTAACATAGGTAATTCTTAATTTTTCATCAGGAACACCTAATTGTCTAAGCGTAAAATATTTTGCAATTGCATAATCTTCACAATCTCCAGCTCCTGTTCCTAAGAACTCAAAAGGAGATGCCCAGTAATCATTTTGTCCCCAATGATCACTATCTCTTAGATATTTTACTTTATTAAAAAAATCATTCACATATTTTAATTGGTAAAGAATATCCTGTCCCTTTGCTTTTTCAATGACTTTATCCCAAAGTTGAACTCGCTGAACAGCTTTTTTACCATATTTTTTAGAAACTTTGTCAAGTTTTTCAGAAGAGATATTAAATAAGTTTTCTGCAGTAATAAAAGAGATAAAAAAAGAAATAGCAATAAAAATTAATAAATATTTATTCTTCACTATCTCTCCTTTTAAAATTGGCTATTTTAAGTTGTGTAAAATTGCCTCTTCATCTATCTTATCATTATCATATTTTACAATTAATAAATTTTCAGTATCATTAATATACCACTCATCTATAGCAGATATTGTATCTAATTTATGCATATTGTTTCTATAATCATTATTTATCTCAATATACATTAGTTTTTTCTTTGCAGGATTTGGCATAGTAAGAATTAATATAATCCAGATTAAACATACAACTGCAATCGTGTAAACAATTGTAGTAAGTCCCACATCTTCAAAGAAAATACCACCTAAAACTCCACCTAAGAAAGTTCCTAGATAACCAAAAGAATTGAAGATTCCTAATACTAATCCTCTTTGATGAACTTTTGCAAACTTTGAAGCAAGAGATTGCATAATAGGCTCATGCATATTAAATCCAATAAAGAAAATAACAACACCTACAATAAATAAAACATACCCTGCACTAAGTCCAATTAATAAATATGAAACTGCAAAAAATACAATACCAATTGCAAGAATTTCTTTAAATTTACCCTTTTTTTCTGCTAATATTGCAGCAGGAGCCATTGCAAGAAATCCAAAAATCATTGCAGGAAGATAAACTTTCCATAAATCACTCATTTGCCATTCATAATTGTTGATTAAAACCATTGGAATAATCATAAAAGCAAAAGTCATTAAACCTTTTTGTAAAAAGTTAGTGATATTCATTTTTATTAAATTTGGATTTAATAATACATCTGAAACAATCATTTTTTGTTTATATGTATGTGTAATTTTTGGAGGGTTTGGAACCATTTTTACTAATACTACAATTGAAACTAAAGCAATTACAGCTGTTAAATAAAATAGAGTAGGAACTCCTGAAAAAGAAGAGATTGTTGGTCCAAGTATCATAGAAGCAGCGAAACTCATTCCAATAAACATTCCCATTGTAGCCATTGCTTTTGGTCTTTGTTCTTCTTTTACTAAGTCACTAATCATAGCAGTAACAACTGCTCCAATTGCTCCTGCACCTTGTAGAAATCTTCCAACCATTAACATTAAAATATCATTTGCAATTGCACAAAAAATTGAACCAATTGCAAATAATAAAAGTCCTGTAATAATTGTACCTTTTCTTCCTAATTTATCACTCATTACACCAAATGGAACTTGAAAAATCATTTGAGTTAAAGCATAACCCCCAATAACAATCCCAACTAAAGTTGTAGTTGCTCCATAAAGATTAATAGCATAAACTGATAAAACAGGTAAAACAATAAAAAGTCCAAAAAATCTAAACGATATAATTAGACTAAGAGGTAAAATAGATTTAATCATATATAATCCCATAAGTATTTAAAATAAAGCAAGATTATATATCAATAAAGTTAATAAGACGTTAAAAGGAAAAAGTGTGAGAATTATTTTAGCTACGGGAAATAAAGGTAAAATTGATGAGTTCAAAAAACTCTTACCAAATGAAGAAGTATTAACTTTTAAAGAGCTAATTGGAGATTATGAAGTTGTTGAAGATAAAGACTCTTTTCAAGGAAATGCTGTAAAAAAAGCTCAAGAAATTTATCAAAAAATTGCAGATGAAGATGCAATTGTAATCTCTGACGATAGTGGGATTACTGTTCCTGCAATAAATAATGAACCAGGTATTTACTCTGCAAGATATGCAGGAGAGAATGCAAATGATAAAGAAAACAATGCAAAACTTATCTCAAAACTAAATGAAAAAGACTTAGAAGAGACAGAAGCTTATTATACAGCTTGTATAGCAATTGTATATAAAGGTTTCACTTATAGCGTACATGGATGGATGTATGGAAAAGTTATAAATAAAGAGATAGGTGATGGTGGTTTTGGTTATGACCCAATGTTTATTCCCAATGGTTTTGATAAAACTTTAGGAGAGCTTCCTAGTGAAATAAAAAAAGCATTTTCACATAGAAGTAAGGCTTTAAACTTGGCTAAAAAAGTTTTAGAGGTAATTTTATAAAAGTAGGAAAATCCTACTTTTATTTAAAAAATATAAACAGCTGCAATCCATCCAAAAATAATTAATGGAATATTGTAGTGTAAGAATGTTGGTACAACTGAATCCCAGATATGATCATGTTGTCCATCTACATTTAATCCTGATGTAGGTCCAAGTGTACTATCAGAAGCTGGACTTCCAGCATCTCCTAAAGCAGCTGCTGTTCCAATAATAGTAATTGTTGCCATCACTGAAAAATCTAATTGTAAACATAAAGGTGCATAAATAGTTGCAATAATAGGAATAGTTGAGAAAGATGAACCAATTCCCATTGTAATAAATAGACCAACTAAAAGCATTAGAAGAACTGCTAAAGATTTATTATCTCCAATAATATCAACTACTGATTTAACTAAAGTTTCAACTCCACCAGTTGCATTTATAACACTTGCAAAACCATTTGCTGCAATCATAATAAAACCAATCATTCCCATCATTTTAAGACCTTTTGCAAAAAAGTCTTGAGTTTGGTCAGCTTTAATAACACCAGCAACAATAAAGATTATAAAACCTGCAAGAGAACCTAAAATAATTGAGTTTGTATATAATTGAAGTCCTAAAGCTGTAATTACAGAAACAAGAGCAATTGCAACATGAAAATAGTTAATCTCTTTTGATTCAGATTCAATTTCTAAAATCTTACTAATATCATATTTTCTTTTCTTTTTATATGTAAAAAATATAGCTACTAATAGACCTAAGAACATACCAAAAACTGGTACTGCCATAGCCATAGGAAGTTGTCCAGAAATAGCAGAAACACCATTATCAACTAAGTTTTTTAATAAAATTTCATTTAAGAAAATTCCTCCAAAACCAACTGGTAAAAACATATAAGTTGCTACTAAACCGAAAGTGATAACACAAGCAACTACTCTTCTATCAATCTCTAATTTTGCCATTGAGTGTAAAAGAGGTGGTATTAAAATTGGAATAAATGCAATATGTACAGGAACAATATTTTGAGAAGAAATTGCAGCTAATAAAATAAGTGTTAGCATCAAATATTTTATATAAATGAATTGTAATGTAGACTCACCCTTACCTACTTTTCTTATAATCATATTTGACAATAAGTCAGTAATTCCTGATTTAGAAATTGCTACAGCAAAAGTTCCAAGCATTGCATAACTTAATGCTATTGTTGCTCCATTTCCTAGACCATTGTTAAAGGCTTTTATTGTTTCATTTATGTCTAAGCCAGCACTTAGACCACCAACTATTGCCCCAACAATTAAAGCAATAACGATATTTACTCTTACTAATGAAAGTAAGACCATTAAACTAACTGCAATTATTACAGAGTTCATACTTTGTCCTTCGTTTTAGTTTTATAAAAATTACATGATTTTTATAAGAAAGTTTTAATTTTAAAGCAGAAGTTTACTTAATTGCATATGAAAAAGTCATAAAGTGATTTTATTTACTTACAGTAAAACTTTTATGAACTCTTACATTATGCTCAAAAGCTTTTACTATTAATTCAATTTCATATAAGCTCTCTTTAGATGAAATAAAAGCAATAATCTTATAATCTTTATCCTCAATTTCTAGTTTAGATAAAGAGGAGAAATCATTTAAACTTCTAAGATACTCTTCTAAAAATAGTAGATGATTTTTTGCTTGTATATATTTATATTGATTTACTATATTTAAAGAGTTTATACTTTTTGTTTCATAGATTTTTATCATTAAAAGAGAAAAAACAAACAATAAAATAATTACAGAAAAGAGAATAAAAGATTTTTTCATAAAACAAAACTCCACTCTTGAACAATCTTTTTATCAAGTTCAATTTTTATTTTTAATATATTTGCATTTTGAATCATTGAAAAAGAGCTTACTCTTTCTAAAAGAATACTATTCTCATAAAAAAGTTTATCTTCTTTATAAAGTAATTTGTTTTTTGAAGATGGCAAATTTTTTTCTATAATTATCTTAGCAGAGTTTAAATCTAATTTCATCATTGCTAACTCTTGATTATGCACTTGATTTTCATATAACTCTTTTGTATAAATTGTTGAATAAAAAACTATAATTGAACCTATTAAAATTACAAAAACAAGTTCCAGTAAAGAAAAAGCTCTTTTAATATTTTTATAATTCATATTTAAAAAGCCTTATTTTTTCATTACTATATTCAATCTTTTTTATGTTTATATCTTTTTCTTCTATATCATTAATTTTAAGAGTAAGTTTTTGATTATTTTTAATATATGTTGAATCATAAGAGGAAAGAGTAAAGGAGTTTTCTATTTTATTTAGAAGTATATACTCTTCATCAAAATTATCATAAGAGGAGATATTAGAAAATCCACTTATAATAATTGATAAAAGAAGAATACTTATTATTGTTTCAAGTAAAGTAAAACTATTTTTTTCCGATTTCGCAAGCTTTTTCATAGGCAGCTTCAATTGCTTTTATCATTGAGTCTCTAACAGCACCCTCTTCTAGTTTTCCCATTCCTGCAGCAGTTGTACCACCAGGACTCATTACTGAATCTTTAATAATTGCAGGATGGTTATTTTCTAAAAGTTTTGCATATCCTGAAAATAGACCATGTACAAGTTCATTACTAATATTTCTTTCTAGTCCAGCTTTTACAGCTCCATCACTTAAACTCTCTGCAACTAAACTTAAAAAAGCAGGTCCACTACCTGCAACTGCTGTTGCAATATCTAATTGATTTTCAGTATTAACCCAAACAGTTTTTCCAATATGATTAAATAGCTCTAAAGCTAAGTTTTTTGCTTCCTTATCCCCTGTAATTGTAGTCATAGAACCCAATACAGAAGCTGCAACATTTGGCATACTTCTAATATAAAATTTTGATTTTATCTGTTTTTTTAAGTTATCAATTGTAGTTCCTGCAAGGATTGAAAAAAGTATATTTGCTTGACCTTCTAATCTTGCAGCAACACTTTGTAATGCATATGGTTTTACACAAAAGATGATATTCTTATCTGTAATATTTTCAGCATCACTCATTACTTTAACTTCTATATTTGGAATTTTAGTTTTAATATCATTTAATTTTTTTTCATCTCTTCCAATAATCTCTACTTCAAAGTTATTCACAAGTCCTCTTGCCAGCGCTTGTGCCATGAAGCCATTTCCTATAAGTGTTAATTTCATTTTGGCGACCTTTAAAAATTATTTCATTTATTATAACTAATTAAATATAATATTAGAAAAATAAAATAATAAAAAGTAAGAAAATAGCAAGGATACATAAGATAAAATACTTGCTTTATGACAAAGGATAATTCAAATGATTAACAAATTAAAGTTCAAGAATTTTGTATTAATTATTGGTTTAGGTTTTATGTTAACTGCTTGTTCACAAAAATCTGATAGAGTACAAGAGTATGACAAACCTGCATTATATTGGTATAATGAGATGCTGAACCAGATTTCTACGGGCTACTTAGAAGAAGCTGATGACGTATATACTTCTTTAGAAAGTGAGCATAGAAACTCACCTTTAATCCCAACTGCACTTTTAATTTTAGCTAATGCACATATTGATAATGAAGAGTATCAATTAGCTAATTTCTATTTAGATGAATATATTAAAAGATTTGCACTAAGTAAAAATATTGATTATGTAAGATATTTAAAAATTAAAGCAAACTTCTTAGGTTTTTCAAACGAACTAAGAGATCAACAATTAATTGAAGACACAATTAAAGAGATTGAAGAGTATAAAAATCTTTTTTCAAACTCTAAATATATGCCTTTAGTAAATACAATGAATGCAAGATTATATATGGCAAAAGCCTCTTTAGATAAAGAGATTGCTGATTTATATAAAAGAATTGATAAACCTAAAGCAGCTAAGTACTATGAAGAGAAAGTAAAAGAGTCTTGGGTTGATCCAAAAGAGATTGAGCCAGTAGAGATGCCTTTATACAAATATCCTTTTGAAAAAAATATTTTTTAAAAAATTAAATAAATTTTAGGAGTTAATATATATGGAATTAGAGAATTATGATTCTTTTCCACAAGAAATACCTTTAATAGTTGAAGATGAAGTATTTTTATATCCATTTATGATTGCTCCATTGTTTTTAGGAAGTGAAGAGAACTTAAAAGCAGTAGAGCATTCTATTGAGCATAATAAACTTGTACTTGTAACTGTTAGTAAACCTGGACATGAGGGGAAAAGAGATAAAGATAGTTTCTATGATGTTGGAGTAATCGGAAATATCATGAGAAAAGTATCTTTACCAGATGGAAAAATAAAAATCCTTTTTCAAGGATTAGCAAAAGGTAGGATATCTGAATTTAATGAAGAAAATTCAACTTTTGCACTTGTAGATAAATTAGAAAATGAAGAATTTTCACAAGATAGTATTGAATCAATTATTGATGTTTTAAGAGAACAAGTAAAAAAATTATCAGCAATTAACTCTAAATTTCCTGCAGATTTAATTAAAACAATTGAAGAAAATAATGATGCTACAAGAATTGCTGATTTAATCTCTTCTGTTTTAAAAGTTAAAAAAGATGAAGCTTATAGACTTTTTGCTGAGACAAATTTAGAGCAAAGACTTTTAAATATCATTGAAACAATTAAAAAAGAGATTGAGAGTTTAAAAATACAAAAAGAGATTACTCAAAAAGTAAACTCAAAAATTGAAAAAACACATAAAGACTATTTCTTAAAAGAGCAAATTAAAGCTATTCAAAAAGAGTTAGGTACAGACAATCAAAAAGAGTCTGAACTAAAAGTTTATAGAAGAAAACTTAAAAAACTAAAACCTTTTATGCCAAAAGATGGTTTTAAAGAGACAAAAAAACAAATTGATAAATTAAGTAGAATGCACCAAGATTCACCAGATAGTGCTCTTTTACAAACTTATATTGAAAATGTTTTAGAAATTCCTTTTGGAAAATATGCTCAAGGTGATATTTCAGTAAAAAGTGTTGAAGAGCAATTAAATGAAGACCACTACTCTTTAGAAAAACCAAAAGAGAGAATTTCTGAGTACTTTGCAGTAAAAGAATTGCTTGAAAAAAGAAATATTGAAAACCTTAAATCAAAAGGTACTGTTCTTTGTTTTGTAGGACCTCCAGGTGTTGGTAAAACTTCACTTGCAAACTCTATTTCACAAGCTTTAAAAAGACCACTTGTGAGAGTTGCTCTTGGTGGAATGGAAGATGTTAATGAACTAAGAGGACATAGAAGAACTTATGTTGGAGCTATGCCAGGAAGAATAGTAAAAGGTATTTGTGATGCTAAAACTATGAATCCTGTTGTTGTTCTTGATGAGATAGATAAGTTAGGTGCAAACCATAGAGGTGACCCAACAGCTGTTATGTTAGAGGTTTTAGACCCTGAGCAAAACAATGAGTTTAGAGACCTTTATTTAAATTTTGCTATTGATTTATCTCAATGTATTTTTGTTGCAACTGCAAATGACGCAAGAAGAATTCCGGCAGCACTAAGAGATAGAATGGAGTTTATTGAAATCTCTTCATATACTCCAAATGAGAAATATCATATTGCAAAAGATTATCTAATTCCACAAGAGTTAGAAAAACATGGATTAAAAAGAAGTGAAATCTCTTTATCAAAAGCTACAATAGAAGCTATTATCTCTAAATATACAAGAGAAGCTGGAGTTAGAAATTTAAGAAGAGTTTTTGCAAAGATTTTTAGAAAAACTGTTAAAAAACTTCTAAAAAATCCAGATTTAAAGAAAGTAACTATTTCAAATAAAAATCTAAAAGAGTTTTTAGATAATCCAATCTTTGAAATAGACCCAGCTGAAAAGAAAAATTCTATTGGAGTTACAAATGGTTTAGCTTGGACTGCTGTAGGTGGAGATGTTTTAAAAACTGAAGCAGTTAAACTTAAAGGAAAAGGTATCTTAAGTGTTACTGGAAATATGGGAGAAGTTATGAAAGAATCTTCTAAAATCTCTTATTCTGTAGTAAAGCTTTTAATTGATAATAAAAAATTAAAAATAGACCAAGAGCTTATTCCTAAAACAGCAAAAGAGCTTGAAGATAAAGTTAAAGTAGACCCAAGTGAAATCTACAAAAGATATGATATTCACTTACATATTCCAGAAGGAGCAACACCTAAAGATGGCCCTAGTGCAGGAATAACTATGGCAACAACAATTGCTTCAATTTTAAGTAACCGTGAAGTTAAAGCTAATATTGCTATGACAGGAGAGCTAACTTTAACAGGAAAAGTTCTTCCAATTGGTGGTCTAAAAGAGAAACTTATTGCTGCTCATAAAGCAAAAATGAGTTTAGCTTTAATTCCAAGAAAAAACTATCAAAGAGATTTAGATGAAATCCCTAATGAAGTAAAAGAGAATATGGAAATTAAAGCTGTTGATACAATAGAAGATGTTTTAAAAGAAGCATTAATCTAAAAAAATGAAGGTAAAAAGAACAAGAGCTAATGATAGTATCATCATAAATAATCTTTTTACCTTTGCAACAATTGTTATGATCTCTATATCAATTGTTTTATACTCTACTTTTATAGTTGAAAAACCTAAAGAAGAAATCCCTGTATCTAAAGTAGAAAAACTTCCTTGTCAAGAAGAGACTTCTAGCAAAGTTAGAATAAAAAATCATGAACTCTTAAAGAAGTCGCACAATGCAATAAAAAAAGGTTATTACAAAATAGAAGGCTCTTTTATAAAAAAAGAGAAAGACTCAAAAATTGAGAATGTAATTACTTTAAAAGAAGCAGATGAAGAGATTAAAAAACTAATTAATGTTCAAGCTAAAAATGAGTTACAAAAGTATTTAAAGATAAAATATGAAATAATAGAGAATAATAAAAATGAGCTAAGTGCAGGAAAAGTTTTAGTCTCTTTTAGAATCAATTCAAAAGAGATTTTTTTTATGCAAAGTGATTTTCAATTTATGTATAAAAATGCAATTAAAGAAAGAATCCAGTGCTCTATAAAGGTATATGAAAATTATGTTCAAAACTAGGTCAAACTTTACACTTACAAATATCACTATTGCAATAACTATTGTAATGTATCTCATCCAAACAAATATCTCTTATGGTGGTTTATATCTAGGTCTTAATATGTACTTTGTAGAAGCTGATTTTTATTGGCAACCTCTTACTACAATGTTTGCACATGGAGGATTAGGTCACCTTGCTATGAATATGTTTGTTTTATATCAATTTGGAAATGCAATCGAACTTTATAGAGGGAAAAAAGAGTTTATAATCTCTTATTTTATCGCAGGTCTTATAACATCTATTCTTAGTTTTTTATATATCTATTATATTGATAATTATGTAAATCTTGTAGGAGCTTCAGGAGCAATTTGTGCCTTAATGGGATATATTGCTTATATAGATAGATTTCAAAGAAAAGCTATTATAACTTGGGTATTAATAATCTCAGTAGCCCCTGTACTTATTGGTCTTCCAATTGCTTGGTATGCCCATTTTATAGGTTTAGGAATTGGGTTTTTAATAGGAATAATTAGAAGATAGTTCTAATTATTCACAAAATAAGTTACTACTGACATAATAGCAATAACAAAAGCCATTCCTATTACAATCTCTTTTATTTTAACTGTTGGATTTAAAGTTCCACAATAAGGACATTGTCTTTTTTTTGTTTCAATCTCTCTTTTACAGTGTCTACAGGGCTCAAGTTTAATGATAAATCCTTTAATTTTTTTCTAATTTTATCTTTTTATCTCTTTATTTTTTTATATTAAAATAATTCTCTCTATATTTATATTACACTTTTGATACTTTTCTGACCTATGTAGAAATATAATATTAAGTTATATAACTATAAAATAAAAAGATTTTTTATTAATTAAAGGCTTTTTTATGGATTTTGAAAACTTGCAAATTGTATCAATTGATGACAATGAAAATAATTTATTATTAATAGAAGCTATTTGTGAGGAGATGAACTTAAAAGTAAAAAGTTTTTCAGACCCACTTGAAGCACTAATGCATGTTTTACAAAATCATGTAGACTTGATAGTAATTGATTATATGATGCCAAATCTTGATGGTATAGAATTTATTAAAGAATTTAGAAGACAAAATGATAAAGTTCCTATTGTAATGGTAACAGCAGCAGGAGATGATGAAACTATTCATAAAGATGCATTTAAAGCAGGAGTAAATGACTTTTTAAGTAAACCCGTTAATTCTGTACTATTTAAAGCAAGAGTTACAAATCTTTTAATAAGCTATCAAAATAGACTTTTAATTGAAGATAGGGCTAAATTATTAGAAGAAGAAGTTAAAAAAGCCACAGAAAAACTAATCAAAAGAGAGCATGAAACTCTAAATATTTTAGGAAAAGCAGCCGAATATAAAGATCCTGAAACCGCTTCTCATGTTGCACGAGTTGCTCACTATTCAAAACTTATTGCTCAAGAGTATGGTTTAGATGAAAAAGAGCAAGAATTAATGTTTTATGCTTCACCTTTTCATGATTTAGGAAAAGTTGGAATAGAAGATAAAATTCTTTTAAAACCAGCAAAACTAGATGAAGCTGAGTTTGAAAGAATGAAAGAACATGCTCAAATAGGTTATGATATTCTTAAAGACTCACAAAGTGAATTTTTACAAGCTGGTGCAATAATAGCTTTAACTCATCATGAAAAATTTAATGGGACAGGGTACCCAAAAGGCTTACAAGCAGAAGATATTCATATTTATGGAAGAATTGTTGCAGTAGTTGACGTTTTTGATGCTTTAACCTCATATAGACCTTATAAAGAAGCTTGGCCTTTTGAAAAAGCTATAAATCTATTAAAAGAAGAGAGTGGAAAACACTTTGACCCCAAAATTGTAGAATTATTTATAAAAAATATTGATAAAATCAAAGATATTCACGATTCATTCCAGGAATAATATAAATGAAAAAACTTTTCAGCCTTTTTTTTAATCCATATATTGGCCCAATATTAGTAATTGGTTTAATTTTAGTATATTTAGTTACTTTTATTTTACCTGAGTTTTCAAATAAAAATAAAATTGAAGAGATGACTAAACAATCAATTCAAATGGTTAATACTTTAAAAAAAGTAAGAAGCTATTATACTTCACATATTATTGATGAAGTAAAAGAGTTTAGCTCATTAGAGATAAATTATAACCATGATGATAAAAAAGGGGTTATTCCTCTTCCTGCAACTTTAGTTCATGATTTAAGTAATCTTATTACAGAAAAAGAGATGATTATAAAAATGTATAGTAATTATCCTTTTCCAAATAGAAAAGACAGAGTACTAAGCGATTATGAAAAAGAGTCTTTAAGTTACTTAATAAAAAACCCTACAGATATTTTTAGAAAAACTATAGAAGAAAATGGTCAAAAAGTTTTTAAAGTAGCTATCGCAGATATATTTTATGACCAATCTTGTGTAACTTGCCATAATACAAGAGTTGACACTCCTAAAAATGATTGGAAACTTGGAGATGTTAGAGGAGTTATTGAAGTATCTATTCCTGTGCAAAATAGTTTTTTATTAACAAGTCATCAAATTATTTTAATAATCTCTTCTCTTATTGGAATTATCTTAATTTTAGGAGTTCACTATACAGTTGTTTCAATTGAAAGACAAAAAGAGCATAGAAATGCAAAAAGAAAACTAGAAGAAAAAGTAGAAGATAGAACTCAAACTTTACAAAATACAGTAAAACTTCTAAATCAATATAAAAAAGCAGTTGATTCTAGTGCTATTGTTTCAAAAACAGATAAAAAAGGAATCATCACTTTTGTAAATGACGAATTTATAAAAATATCTAAATATAAAGAAGAAGAACTTATTGGGAAAAACCACAATATCGTAAGAGATAAAGATATGCCAAAAGAGGTTTTTGAAGATTTATGGAAAACAATTTTAGATAAAAAAGTTTGGAAAGGTCAAATTAAAAATAGAGCAAAAGATGGAAGTGCTTATTATGTAGCTTCAACTATTGTTCCTATTTTAAATTATCAAGATGAAATTGAAGAGTTCTTGGCTATAAGGTTAGATGTTACTGATATTGTAGATGCTCAATTAAAAGCACAAAAAGCGGATGAAGCGAAATCAACATTCTTAGCAAATATGAGCCATGAGATAAGAACACCATTAAATGCAATAATAGGATTTTCAGAGATACTAAGTAATTCAAAAGAGTTAACAGTAGAAAATAAGAAACAAGCACAAATAATCCAAACAAGTGCAAGCTCATTATTAGCAATAATAAATGATATTCTAGACATAAGCAAAATAGAGAGTGGAAACTTTGAGATTTCAATAGAAAAAAATGACTTATATTTTATAAGTGAACATGTAGTAGAACTCTTTTCAAAAAGAGCAAGTCAAAAACATATAAGCCTAATCTTTAACATAGACCATAAAATACCATTATGTGTATATACAGATGGAGTAAGATTAAGACAAGTATTATCAAACCTTCTAGCAAATGCAATAAAGTTTACAGAAAAAGGGAAAGTATCTTTAAATATAACTCTTATAGAAGAAAAGAATAATAAAAGCAAAATAAGATTTGAAATAGAAGATACCGGAATAGGAATAGCAAAAGAGAAAGTAGATAATATCTTTAAACCTTTCGTACAAGTAGATAATAAATCAAATAGAGAATATGAAGGGACAGGTTTAGGTCTAAGTATCTGCTCTCACATAGTACAAGCTTTAGGATCAACTTTAAAAGTAGAGAGTGAAGAACAAAAAGGAAGTAAATTCTATTTTGAATTAGAATTAGAGAGTTGTGATGATAATCTACATATCTCAAAAAGCTTTTTAAATCAATTGAAATTTAAAGTAACAAAAGAAGATAGTGATTTATATCACTATATAAAAAGATACCTAAATATCTTTGGAACTATCACAAAAGAAGGTGAGAAACCAGATATTCTAATCTGCTCTTGTGATAAAACAAAAGAGAATCTAAATAGAATGAGAGAAGAGTATAAAGATATACCAATCTTAATTCTTTTTGAACATGAAAATGAGATAAAAGAGTTCGAAGTAAGAGCAAATGAACTTGCTTTAGTATTACCCTTTTATGCATCAAAAGTAAATGATTCTTTACAAGAGTTACTAAGAAAAACAAAACAAAGAAAAACAGTACAAGAAGAGATAAAAACAAACTATAAAGCAAAAGTATTAGTAGCAGAAGATAATGAAGCAAATCAAGAATTAATCTCTTATATCTTAGATAGTATGAATATAGAATACTCAATACAAGAGAATGGATTAAAAACCCTAGAAGAGTATAAAAATAACTCATATGATTTAATCTTAATGGATATAAATATGCCAATCTTAGATGGAGTAGAAAGTTTTAAACAAATAAGAATATATGAAGAAGAGAAACTCTTAAAACAAACACCAATAATAGCCTTAACAGCAAATGCAATAAAAGGAGATAAAGAGAGATTTCTTAACTTAGGAATGAATGATTATCTAAGTAAACCAATTAATACAGAAGAGTTAAAAAAGATTTTTGATAAATACCTTCCTAAAAAAGAGGAAGAAGAGATAAAAAAAGAAGAAATAGATATGACTAAAATAATAGATAAATTAGGAGTATCAGAAAATATAGCAATACTAATAATAAACAAATTTAAAAAAGATATTCTACAAGATATGCAAGAATTAGAAGATAAAATAAAAGCAGATGATAAAGAAGCAATATCACAAAAAGCACATTATATAAAGAATTCTTGTTTAAATCTTGCCTTAGATGAGATTTGTTCTTTATTAGAAAAACTTGAAAACCCTAAATTATCTAAAAAAGAGTATGAAGATATCTTTAATCCTCTTCTTATCTCAATAAAAGCTATCTTATAGCTTTTATTGAATAGTGAGAGAAATGTAATTTGTAAACAATTAGAATAAAAATCATAAGAAATATTATCCTAAGTTATAATATTTAATAAGAAGATAATCAAATATTAAAGAAATTTATAAGTTAAATAAAAGAATAAATTGCTAAAATTTATTCTTTTATAATTAAGGAGAATAAATGAAAAAGATTGTTTTAGGAACAATGATTGCTGCTGCGTCTTTAATGGCTGCAAACTGGGCACCATGTGCTGGATGTCACGGAGCTGCTGCTGAAAAACCTGCTTTAGGAAAATCTGCTGTAATTAAAGGTTGGCCAGTTGAAAAAACTGTTGCTGCATTAAAAGGTTACAAAGATGGTTCTTATGGTGGACCAATGAAAGGTGTTATGAAAGGTCAAGTTGCAAGACTTTCTGATGCTGATATTGAAGATTTAGCTAAGCAAATTGCTGCGTTCTAATTAGCTTTTTATTTATTAAAAGTGAATCATTTTTTTGATGATTCACTTTTTTTATCCTCTTTTGCTTTTTTTACTTTTTCCTCTTTTTTAATAGCATCATTTAAATCATCTGTACCATCAAAAAGTAATCCATCCATCATTTTTCTACTATCATCAAATTGACCGCCTTTTGCACCCCAAATAAATACTGCTAAAATAGCAAAAGATACAACAAGTCCAACAATTAACATCATTAATAAAGTATCATTTATCATTTTTTTATCCCATTAATCTTTTTGTTTAATTCTCATAGAATTTGCAACCACTAACAGTGAACTTAAACTCATTGATAAAGCTGCAACTAAAGGTATTACAAATCCAGCCATAGCTAAAGGTATAGTAATTGCATTATATACTAAAGATAAAGTAAGATTCTGTTTTATAAATTTATATGTTCTTCTTGAAATTTTAAAGGCTTTTAACAAACTCTCTAAAGAGTTATTTAGTAAAACTATATCTGAAACAGAAATCGTAATATCAGAAGAATTACCCATTGCTATAGCCACATCTGATTTAGCTAAAGCAATAGAATCATTTATTCCATCTCCTGCCATAATTACAACTTTTCCTTTTTCTTTTAAACTCTCAATATATTTTGCTTTTTCTATAGGGTTAATTTCTGCAACAAAATTTTTAATTCCTACTTTAGAAGCAACTTTAGAGGCAACACTTTCATTATCCCCTGTTAGCATTACAACTTCTAAACCATTATTATAAGCATCTTCAATAAGCTCTTTTGCACCTTCTTTTATCTCATCAACTAATTCAAAAGTTGCAATAACTCTTCTATTTATAGCAAATAAATAAACTGTATTTGAAGAATCAAATTTATAACTAATATTATTTTCTCTTAATAATTCAATGTTTCCACCCAAAAGATGAAATAGTTTACCATCAACATTTTTATATTTAGCATTTATTCCTTTTGCTTCTATAGTTTTTACATCAAAAATCTCTTTATTTAAAAGGCTAAATTTCTTCTCTAAATGTTTTTTTACTGATTTAGAAACTGGATGATTTGAAGAATCTAAAAGTGAATATAAAAGATTTAGTTTATGAATATTATCATCTAAGATTCTCATCTTTTTAACTTTTAATTCACCTTTTGTAATTGTTCCTGTTTTATCCAAGACTAAAGTATCAGCTTTAGCCATAGACTCAATATATTTTGCTTCTTTAAATAAAAGACCTTTTTTTGCAAGTTCTGAGATACCAACTAAACTTGCAATTGGTGTAGCAAGAGCTAAAGCACAAGGACAAGCTATTACAATTACTGAAATTGCAACAATAAATGATTTTTCAAAATGATTAGTTCCCTCATAATCAAAACCTAAATCTATTCCCAAAAAATACCAAACTAAAAAAGTAAGTAAAGATAAAGAAAGAATAGTAAGAGTAAAACCTTTTGAAACCTCATTTGCTTTATGTTCAATTTGTGGTTTAGAACTTAGTGAATCTTCAAGAAGTGTCACAATAGAGTTTAAAGTTGAATCTTTATAAGTTTTTATAGCTTCATATCTAATAACACTATCACTATTAATAGTACCACTAAATACTTTTTGACCTATCTTTTTATATACAGGTAAAGATTCTCCTGTTAAGCTTGACTCGTCAAAATTTCCCTCTCCACTAGTTATTAAACCATCAATACAAACTTTTTCACCTGATCTTAACTCTATAATATCCCCTACTTTGATACTATTTAAAGGTATTGATTTTTTAACTCCATTATCTACAATTGTAGCTTCTAATGGTAGTGTTCCTTTAATTTTGTCAAGAGTATCTACTGCACTTTTTTTACCGATTACTTCTAAGTATTTTCCAACAAGAACAAAGGTTATAATCATTGCAACAGAATCAAAATAACTCTCTCCTTTTGCTCCAAAAAGAATAAAAAGTGAATAAATATAAGTTAAAGAAGCTCCAGAACTAACTAAAAAGTCCATATTTAAAATACGATTTTTTAAACCATAGTATGCACCACGGAAAAATATCCATCCCGAATAAAAAAGAACAGGAGTTGCAAGAATAAACTCCCCTAAATGAACATAAGTTCTAATCTCTTCATCCATTCCAGTAAAGAAACCAGTATATTTTGCCACAGAAAGCATCATAATATTCATACTTGCAAAAACTGCAACCATCATACGAATAAAATAATCTCTTTTTGCTTTTACTGCTTGTTCATCAGCAACACTAGCATCATAAGCATATGCGTTATATCCAATACTTCTTATTTTTCTAATAACATCAGATAATTTAACAGTATCATCATTCCATACTATTTTTGCTTTATTATTTGTAAAGTTAATTTCAGCACTTACTATGCCATCTGTATTATAAAGTACTTTCTCATTTAGCCAAATACAAGCAGCACAATGAATACCTTCAATGATTAAATCAATCTCTTTAAAACCATCACTATTTGTAGTAATAAACATCTCTTCAAAACTTTTAGTATCAAATCTATTTATATCATCATCTACTTCAATAGGAGGAGTAATAGTTTTATTTCCTAGCTTATCATAAAAAGAGTCTAAGCCATCATCTTTTAAAAGATGATAAACACCTTGACAACCTTTACAGCAAAAATTCAAACTGTTTTCTTTTATCATTACACTATCATCAAACTCTAAATGACAGTGATCGCATTTTATCTTTGACACTAAATTTCCTAAAATAATATTATATATTTCTTACGTATAATATTCATCTAATATATAGTATAATATTATATCGTAATATATATGGAGTAAGTCTTAATGATAGAAAATGTCGCAATTTTAAAAAATATAACAATTCTTTATGCGGAGGACGAAGCTGCATTACGAGAAATAACACTTAATATCTTAAAAGGCTTTACCAAAAAACAACTTGTTGCTGAAAATGGTGCGCAAGGGTTAGAACTTTTTAAAGAACATGAATCAGAAATAGATATTATTATTACTGATGTAAATATGCCTATTATGAATGGCCTTGAAATGATTAGAGAGATTAAAAAAATCAATCCAAACATTCCAATTATCGTAGCTACTGCTTTTTCAAATACAGAATATTTATTAGAAGCAATTGATATAGGTGTTGATAAATATGTATTAAAACCTATTGATATGAAAAAACTTCTTCAACTAATGAGTCAATCATTACTGTACCATGAATTAAAAGATTTATATGTTGATAACTTAACTCATCTTCCTAATAGAAATAAACTAAAAAAAGATCTTGAGATAACAGAGCAAGGTCTAATGGCAATGATTAATATAGATAAATTTTCTACTATTAATGACCTTTTTGGTGAAACAAATGGAGATAAAGTATTAATTGAATTTGCTGATTCATTAAGAAAGTTTTTTAATAAAGAAGATTTTAGAATTTACAGAATTGAAGCTGATAAGTTTTTAGTTGTAGCGAATGAATTTAATACAGATGTTCAAGACCTATATGAACTATGTAAAAGTTTTGAAAATTATATAGAAGAAGATCCTGTTTATATCGATGAACATGAGATTGATTTAAATATCACAATTGGTATTGCAAAAAGTGAAAATGCCAATGCCTATAAATATGCACAAAGAGTTGTCTCTTATGCAAGAAGAAAATTTGAACCAATTCTTATTTATGATGATTCATTTAATATTCAAGAATCATTTGAAGAGAATATCAAATGGATTAAAAAGATTAAAAATGGTGTTAAAAATGATAACTTTAGAGGGTATTTTCAACCAATTGTAAATACTCAGACAAAAGAAGTATATAAATATGAAGCACTTATAAGATATATAGAAGATGATGGAACTGTTGTTAGTCCATTTCAATTTTTAGATATTGCAAAAAAAGCTAAGCTTTATCCTAATATCATAAAAATTATGATTAATGAGGCTTTTAATTTAATTATTAAAAAAGCAAAAAGAGTAGCTGTAAATATCTCTTTTGAAGATATTGCAAGTGATAATACTATGTCTTATATTTACTCTGTTATAGAAGAGAATAAAGAACATGCACATCTTTTAGAATTTGAAATTTTAGAATCAGAAGAGATTTCAGATTTTTCTGAAGTATTTAAATTTATTGAAAAAGTAAAATCTTATGGTTGTAATGTTGGGGTTGATGACTTTGGAGCTGGATACTCAAACTTTAATATGCTAGTAAATTTAAAAATTTCATATGTAAAAATAGATGGTAGTTTAATTAAAAATATTGATTCATCAGAAAATCAAAAAATTATTGTAAAAACAATTACAGAATTTGCTAAGAGATTCGGTTTTGCAACAGTTGCAGAGTTTGTTTCAAGTGAAGAAATTTATAATCAAATTAAAGAAATTGGAGTTGATTACTGCCAAGGGTACTACTTCGATGCACCTTTAAGTTTTGATCAGATTAATTAAGACTAGTTTCCTAACCAGTTCTTAATTAACTCATCTTTGTCAAATAGCTTAGATTTTATTCTAGCTATTTTTGCAATAGAGATTAGCTCATTACTTGCTTTTTCTAAATCATCATTTTCAATAAAATAATCATACTTTTGAAATGATTTGATTTCATATTTTGCATTTTCAATTCTTCTAGCAATTACAGCACTTGTATCTGTATCTCTATTAGTTAATCTTCTTTCTAACTCATCTAAAGATGGTGTTGTAATAAATACAGAGGTAACTACTTTTTCTAGTTTTTTTCTTACTATTTCATGTCCTTGAACATCAATATCAAAAATCACTAATTTACCTTCTGATAAAGCCTCTTTTATTGGTTTTAACGAAGTTCCATAGTAATTTCCATGAACTTCTGCCCACTCTAAAAATTGACCATTTTTAATATCTTCTTCAAAATCCTCTTTTCTTACAAAGAAATAGTCAACACCATTTTGTTCACCCTCTCTTGGTTCTCTTGTTGTTGTAGAAATAGAGAAATAGTAATCTTCAATATTTTCATAAACTTTTTTTAAAAGTGTTGACTTTCCACAACCACTAGGTCCTGAAAGAATTAAAATAGCACCTTTTTTATCCATTAGTTATCTACCTTTAAACTTAATCTAACATCTATATCTTCACCATTAGAAAGTCTATCAATTACATTTTGATTAAACTTTTGTAAAAATGGTTTAAGCTCTTCAATTGAGTAATTATTTAATAATACTTTGATAGGTTGCTCTTTATCATCACTATTATCTAAATTAAATTCATATTCACTTACTTCACTTAAAGCATCATCAATAATTTCATTGATATCTTTCCAATCATTTTCAGTAACTAATACTTCTCTTTCAATCTCTTCATCATGTAGAATATCACTAATTTTACTTAATTCACTATTATCTAGGATTCCACCTTGATTTAAAGAGGCAATACTTACTATTGATTCATCATTCTCTTCTTCTATATTATAAGCAATATCATCGGCTAAGGATTCGACATAATTTGCTACAACTTCTTCTTCATTTGCAGCGTTTTTTATGTCTTGTTTAGTAGTATCATCTTCTTTTATATACTCAATTTGTTCTGAAAGTAACTCTTCTAGTGTAGTTGGTAAAAAAGGTCTATTGATTATAAAATCTCTTGATTTTTCAAAAGGAAGCTCTTCACTTGTAATTGCAGCAAGTTTTTTTGTATGTCTTTTTAAACTATTAAAATCATCATTAATAAACTCTTCATCAACAATGATAAGATCATATACTTCCTCTTTTTCAAAAGAAGTACTATCTTTTATAATAACTTCTAAATCTAGTTTTTTACATACAAGTTTAAATATTTTTTCAATTATTGGAGTCTTTGTAATTAGTATCAAGTCCATATTTATTTCAACTCCTTTAATTGAAGGTTTTCTAATTTATATACTTTATTACACTGATTAGCTAAATCAGTTTCATGTGTTACTAATATTAATGCTGCATCATTCTTTTTAATATAGTCAAATAGTGTATCCATAACTATTTGAGCTGTATCTTTATCTAAATTACCAGTTGGTTCATCTGCAAATATAATTTTGGGTTTTTTTGTAAGAACTCTAGCAATAGACAATCTTTGCTGTTGTCCTCCACTTAGTTCTCCAACTCCTTGATTTAATACAAATTCAATATTAAGTTTTTTTAGAAGTTCATTATCAACTTCTTCTTGACTTAATAGTGTTGCAATCTTTAAATTATCACTTGCAGAAAAACCACGAAATAGATAATGTGCTTGAAATATTATACCAAAATCTTCTCTTCTTATATTTAAAAGTTCTTTTTTCTTTAATTCATATAAGTCTTTATTATTATAGATTATTTCACCTGATTTAGGTTTTAATAAAGAGGATAAAATATTAAGTAGAGTTGATTTACCACTTCCACTCATTCCAATTATAGAGATTGATTCTTGAGTTTTTACTTTAAAGTTAATATTTTCAAAAAGTTTGTAATCAAATTCGTGAGATAAATTTTTTGCTTCTAGCAAAGTAGTATGTTCCGTAATGGGTGATATATTATCTAATTGTTCACCCATTACTTCATCTTCATTATTATTTACTAAAATAGTAATTAGTTACCCATTTGAGCAGCTACTTCAGCAGCGAAATCTTCTTCTTTTTTCTCGATACCTTCACCAAGCTCAAATCTTACATACTCAACGATTTCAATTGATGCATCAACAGCTTTAATAGCTTCTTCAACAGTCATTGAATCATCCATAACGTAAGTTTGTGATAATAATGCATGAGTTCTATCTAATTGAGAGTTATCTTCAATCCATCTAGAAATTTTACCAGCAACGATGTTGTCAATAATTTTTTCTGGTTTACCTTGAGCGATTAACTCTTCTCTCATCTCATTTCTTGCAGCTTCTACTGCATCATCAGTTAATTGTTGTTTAGAAACAAATTGAGGGATATTTTTTAAAGGCTTTCCAAGTCTTACTAACTCTTCATTCTCTTTTTCAATATCAGCAATAATTGCTTTGTTTTCTGATTCAATAAATTCAGCATCTAAATCAGTATAAGAGATTACAGATGGTTTCATTGAAGCTGCGTGCATTGCAACTTTTTTTAGTAAATCAGCAGTTTTTTCTTTTGCAGCATCATCACATTTAGCAGCAAGGATAACCCCTACTTTCCCCATGTGAACATATCCATTTACAACAGTACCTTCAACTGTAATAACTTTTCTTGCAACTAAGTTTTCACCGATAACTGCAATTTTTTCATTTAAAAATGTAGTAAACTCTTGACCTTCAATTGAAGAGTTAGCTAAAGCTTCTGCATCATTTAAATTATTATCTTGAACGTGAGTTGTAATTTGATTAGTTAATGCAATAAACTGATCATTTTTAGCAACGAAGTCAGTTTGAGAGTTAACCTCAGTCATTGAAGCTTTTGTATTATCTTCATTAATTAAGATAGTGATTAAACCTTCTGCTGCAACATTTCCACTTTTCTTAGCTGCTTTTGCTAAACCAGCTTCTCTAAGAAATTTCATTGCTTCTTCAATGTTTCCATCACACTCATTTAATGCATTTTTACAATCAAGCATTCCTGCACCAGATTTTTCTCTTAACTCTTTAATTAGTTTTGGAGTTGCTCCTGCCATATTATGCTTCCTTTGTAGTTTCTTCAGTTTCTACTGCTTCAGCTTCACCTTCTGCTACAGCTTCAGCAACTACTTCTTGTGCTTCTTCAGCAGATACTGGAGCAACTTCTTCACCAGTTTCATCAGCTAAAGCAGCTCTACCTTCATTCATAGCTTCTGCCATTTCGTTGCAGAATAATTGAATTGATCTGATTGCATCATCATTTCCTGGAATTGGGAAATCTACAACATCTGGATCACAGTTTGTATCTAAAGGAGCAACAACTTTAATTCCAAGTCTTCTAGCTTCTTTAATTGCAATTTTTTCTTTTACAGCATCTAATACGAACATCATATCAGGAAGTTTGTTCATTTCTTTAATACCACCAAGGTATAACTCTAACTTCTCTTCTTTTCTTGTAAGCATTAAAGCTTCTTTTTTAGTTAGAAGGTCTAATTGTCCTTCTTCTCTCATTTTTTTAATAACTTCTAATTTTCTAATTGATTTTTTAATAGTTCCGTAGTTTGTTAACATACCACCTAACCATCTATGGTTAACGTATGGCATACCACAAGAAATAGCAGCTTGTTTTACAGCTTCACTAGCTTGTTTTTTAGTACCAACAAAAATCATTGTTTGACCTTCTGCTGCTGCATCTCTAACTACATTATAAGTATATCTGAAATATCTTAATGTCTTTTGTAAATCGATAATATAAATATTTTTTCTAACACCGAAAATGAATTTTTTCATTTTTGGATTCCATCTTCTTGTTTGGTGTCCGAAGTGTACACCACACTCTAATAGGTCTTTCATTGTAACCATAGTTTTTTCCTTGTTTTAATTTTTTAGGGTTTTTTAGCCTCTGTGCCCCTTAATGGCAAGTTTGTAACTTGTCACAACCCATACCAGGATTGACACATGTGACTTTCTATTTTAGAAATAGAGTCGTGATTTTAGCTAATCAATCTTTAATTCTACTTTAAATGATTTTTCATAAATCTTTATGATATAATACTTTTAAAAAATAATAAAAAAAAGGATTTTTAATGAAAAGTTTTAAATTTTTAAGCCTAGCTATTTTATTTATCTTATTAAATAGCACATTCTTAAATGCACAAGTAAAAAGTATAGATGTAAAAGAACTTATAGAACTTAAACAAAAAGGTATAAAAATTATTGATATTAGAAAACAAAAAGATATCAAAGAGACGGGAATTATACCTAGTTCATATAGATTAAGTTTTTATAAAAAAGATGGAACTATTAATAAAGAAAAGTGGTTAAACTCTTTTATAAATTTAGTTGGAAATACTAATATAAAATTTGTATTAATTAGTGAAGATGGGGAAAAAGCAAAACATGGTGCAGAACTATTATATGAGAAAAAAGGATATATCTATCCCTTATATTTAGAAGGTGGGATTAATGCTTGGATTGATGCTAAAGAAAAAATAGTAAAAGTAAAAAAATAAATATCCTTTTTTAGAATTCAAGTTTAAAAAACATAACTTTTGATAAAATACTTCAATTTTAATATGAAAGAGAAGAATGCTTAATAGTAAAATAGAAGAAATTAAAATTGAATTATCAAAAGTTATCGTTGGTCAAAATGAGATGATTGATGCCCTACTTATTGGGTTATTTACAAATGGTCATATCCTTTTAGAAGGAGTACCAGGTCTTGCAAAAACAACTACAGTAAAAGCTCTTGCAGATATTATAAACCTTAATTTTAAAAGAGTTCAATTTACTCCTGATTTATTACCAAGTGATATTATTGGTGCACAAATTTATGATATGAAAACAGGTGAATTTAAAATAAAAAAAGGACCTATTTTTACAAATCTTTTACTAGCAGATGAAATAAATAGAGCTCCTGCAAAAGTACAATCTGCACTTTTAGAGGTTATGCAAGAAAGACAAGTAACAATAGCAGAAGATAGTTTTAAAGTTGATTCTCCTTTCTTAGTATTAGCAACACAAAACCCCATTGAACAAGAAGGAGCATATACACTTCCTGAAGCACAGCTTGATAGATTTATGTTTAAAATTGTTGTGGGATACAACACAAAGGAAGAAGAGTTTGAAATAGCTAAAAGAGTTACCTCAACACAAAGTATTTCATTAAATAAAGTTTTAGATAAAGAGACTCTATCTTTAATAAAAGAAGAAATTGCAAAAGTTCATATAGATGAAGAGCTTGAAAAATATATTGTAGATATTGTTTGTGCAACAAGAGAACCCAAAGAGTATGGTTTAGAAGAGATTGCTGATTATATTCAATTTGGAGCAAGTCCAAGAGCTACTATAGATATGTTTAAAGCAGTTAAAGCAATGGCTTACATTAGAGGAAATGATTATGTAAGTCCTATTGATATTGCTCTTGTAGTAAAAGCTATTTTAAGACATAGAATTATTCTAAGTTATGAAGCAGAAGCTATGCAAAAAACTACAGATGAATTAATTCAAAAAATCATGGAAAAAATAGATATCCCTTAGATGAATCATAATTTAAGAAAAATCCTAATTAAAACAAAAAGAGAAGTCTTTTCAGAAAATATTGGAAATAACTCTACTTTACTAAAAGGTGAAGGTTATGACTTTTTAGAATTAAAAGAGTATGAGTATGGAGAAGATATTAAAAATATTGATTGGGTAATTAGTGCAAAATTCAAAAAACCATATGTGAAAGTTTTCCATGCACAAAGAGAGTTAAATATTTCAATTGTTCCTATTTTAAGTGGTTCTGTATATTTTGGAACTAAAAAATTCAAACAAGAGCTTATTACGGAGATTTGTTCAATTCTTGCTTACTCATGTATTAAACAAAGTGACCCTTTTAGTTCATATATTGCAAATGAAAACCTTCAATTACTTACAAAAAAATCAAAAAGAAATTTTGCAGTAAATAAAATGTGTGAAGAGATTTTTAATTATAAATCTATTGGAAAACAACAAAAAATAAAAACTATTTGTGAAGAACTTTTTTTAAAAATAAAAAAGAGATCTACAATATTCTTAATAGGAGACTTTTTTGATATAAAAGAGTTAGATTTAAGAACATTAAATAAAAAACATGAAATCATAGTAATTATTATAAGGGATAAATTTGAAGAAAAACCTGCAAACTTAGGAAATGTAAATTTAGTTGACCCTGCAAATGGTTATAATTTTGATGGGAATATTAATAACTCTTTAATAAAAAAATATGAAGAAGCAGTAAAAGAAAACGACCACTATTTATATGAACATCTACAAAAGTGTTCAATTAGATTTGTAAAAATATATACCCATGAAGAACCTCTTGCAAAACTTTTAAGGCTAATGAGATGAATCAAGAGATTAAACTACACGATATAAAGAGTCTTGTTGAAATTCCTGATTTCTCATTTTATCTTTATCTTCTCTTATTAAGTATTGCTATCTTAATTGTAGTTCTTCTTATTTATTTAGTTTATAAACTTTTTAAAAATAGAAAAAAAGATGAAAGAAAAACATATTATGAAATATTAGAAAATGTTGATTTTAAGCAAGCAAAAAAAAGTGCCTATGAAATTACAAAATATGGAAAACTTTTAGCTAGTTCTGATAGAGAAAAAAAGTTAATTGAAGAGTTAATTGAAGAGCTCGAAAAATATAAATATAAAAAAGAAGTAACTTCTATAGATAATGAAGTAAAAATCTTATTTAATAGATTTATGGATAGTGTTGATGTTTAATTATTTACTTTCTATAAGATTTGAATACCCTTATTTACTAGTTTTGATATTACTTTTTGTTATTTGCTCTTTATATTGTAAAGCTAAAATTCCAACATATATTGTTCCTCATTTAACAATATTTTCAAAAACACATACAAATACAAGTGCCATGCAGACTCTTTTAAAAGCGCTTGTTATTTTAGGTACTATTTTTGCTTTGGCTTCACCTTATAGAAATTTTGATACTCAAATTATTAAAAATGATGGGATTGATATTGTTCTTAGTTTAGATACAAGTGGTTCTATGAATGAATTGGGTTTTAATCCTTTAAACCCTATGGAGACTAGATTTACAGTTGTAAAAGATATTGTAAAAGAGTTTATTCCTAAAAGAGTAAAAGATAATATATCAATTGTAGTTTTTGGAAGTTCAGTAATGATGGCAACACCTTTAAGTTTTGACAAAGATGCACAACTTGAAATTATTGATTATCTTGATGTTGGTATTGTAGGAGATAAAACTGCACTTATTGATTCTCTTGTTTCTTCAACAAATATACTAAAATCTTCTAAAGCTAAATCTAAAGTTATCATCTTATTAAGTGATGGAGCAGATAATGCAAGTACAATTCCTTTAGAAATAGCACTTAAACTTCTAAAAAAATATTCTATTAAAGTTTACACAATAAGTATTGCAAACTCAAATAAAATAATTCTTAACCAAATTGCTATGCAGACAGAAGGAAAATCATTTTCAGCAAATTCAAAAAATAAATTAAATGAGATTTATGAAGAGATTAATAAACTAGAAAAAAGTGAAATTGATAATAATAAGCTTACATTTAAAAGTTATTTATTTTTCTATCCACTATTTTTAGCTATCATATCACTAATCATTCTGATTTATTTAAAAAACAGAGAATAAGGGCATTTTTTTGGAAAAAAAGAATACGGAAAAATTAAAAGAAGTACTAAGTCAAACTATCTCAAAAGAGAATATTGAAAAGAAGCTAAAAGAAAATACAAAATCTAGTGATAGACCAAAGACTTCTTCAAACACTAAAAAGCAAAAAACAATAAACCCAGCCCACTCTATTCCTAAAGTTAGCCCACAAGCAAAACCTAAAATCAGAAATACAAATAAAATCAGATTTATAAACTATATTGTTTATTCTTTATCATTGATTATAATTATTACTCTTAGTGCTATAATCTACTATCTTCTTGAAAAAAAGGTTTTAGAAACTGAACCTAAAGTAGTAGAAAAAGAAGTAATAATTGAAAAAGTTGTAGAACAACAACCTAAAGAGATTGAAGTAATAAAAGAAGTTGAAGTAGTAAAAGAGAAAGTAGTTACAAAAGTTGTTGATTTAGATAATAAAAACTTTAGAAAGTTTTACTATACACAAAAAACAAAAATTTTAAGATGTTATGATTTTAAAGCAGATAGTTCTCTTTTAACAAAAGAGTGCCAAGAGAGAATTACTAACTTTGTAAAAAATACTAAAAATCTTACAAGAATAGAAATTATTGCAGTAGTTGCAGATGAAGATAATGTAGTTTATAATGAAATAAAAGATGATATACAAAATCAACCCAAACATGTACAAAAAAGAGTTAGAGAGTATTTAATAAGAGGTTTCTCAAGAGAAAGAGTAATTGAAACTGCTTCTTTTATTAGAGACAATCTAAACGAATATGCAGTAGTAACTCCTACAAACTATTATGTTAAATCAGCAAAAGATAATAAAGGTGTTATTATAAAAGGTTTTTATACAACTGAAAGTAAATAATAACTTCGTTGAAAACCTTAATAACAAGCAATAAATAGCTATTAAATAATATTTAAATATACATTTGTTTTTTTAAAGAAATAACTGTACAATCCATTTTATGGACAAAATTAGTAAAATTGAATACTTTGATATCTTTGAAGAGATAAAAACAATCAAAAATCCTTTTTCAAGAGAAAACTTTATATGTAATGTTAAACCTGAATATGGGTTAGGCAATTATGTTGGCTATGATTCAGGAAGTGGTATTGCTTTTTTTCTTAGTAGCTTTTTATTAAACCAAAACAAAATCTTAATTGAAAGATCAAATGTTGCAGGTGCAGTTTTAATTTTTAATCTTGGGAATAACTACTCTTTTACCTTTGAGGATAACTCAACTTTTGAACTTAAAAAAAACTCTTATTTTTTAGGCTTTTGTTCAGATAAATTTCTTGTCGATGTTAGCATAAAAAAAAGTGCTAAATACAATATGTTAACAATTGGAATTAAAGAAGAACTATTTTTAAAACTTGCTCATAATCTAAAAAACTTAAATGAAAAGATGAAAGAAGCTAAAAATAAAAATTATGCAATTGTTGAAGGGGGTCAAATAGACCCTGAACAAAAAGAGATTTTATCTGCCTTTTCTAAAAAATCTAAAGATGAATACTTACTTACAGATTTAAATCTTGAATCAAAAACAATGAATCTAATTGAATACACAATTAAAAAAATAATCTCAAATATAAACTCAACATATAATTTAGATAAAAGTATAATTAACTCTTTAGAAAAAGCAAAAAAACTAATAAATGAATCTTATTTTGAAAACCTTACAATAAAAGAGATTGCATACAAATCAGCAATAAATGAATGTTATTTAAAAAAAGATTTTAAAAAGTATTATGGCATGACTGTATATGAGATGTTACAAAAACAAAGACTTAATAAAGCAAAAGAGCTTTTACAAGAAGATTTTACAGTAAAAGAGGTTTGCTCAAAAGTTGGATATAAACACTTAGGTAACTTCAGTAAACTCTTTCAGCACTATTTTAATATCTCTCCTAGTAAATATAAAAAAGAATTTAACTAATATTTTTCCCTTTCTTATATAAAAAATTCCCTTTTTTGACTTTAATATATTGATAATCATAATCATTAATAGTAATATTCCATAATTTAATAAGGAGTATATTAATGAAATTATATTTTTCTAAAAGAAATATATCAATCTACCTTTCTAGTTTATTAATTGCTAGTACATCATTATTCGCAAATGATACAGAAAAAGAGACAAAAAAATTAGATACAGTAACTATTGTTGGTTCACAAGCTTCAAATTATATAAGTATGGATGAACCTTCTATAAATAGAACAAATATTGATATAGAAGATAGTGCAAAATCTATTCAAATCTTCAATGAAAATTTTATTGAAGATTATCAGCCTCAAACACTAGATGACATAATTAAAATGTCTTCAAACACTACTTATCAAGGTAACAATCATGGAAGAAGTATTGAAATAGGAATGAGAGGATTTTCAAATGTTCCTATTTTAATAGATAGTATGAAAATTACAAATAGTACTGCAAACCAAGAACTATATAATTTACAAGCTATTGAAGTATTAAAAGGTCCAGACTCATTGCAGTATGGAGAGTCAAGTCCAGGTGGTTTAATTAATTTAGTAAAGAAAAAACCTCAAAAACAAGAACATGGAGAAGTTCAACTTAAAATTGATGAACATACAGCATATACTACAAATGCAGATTTTGGAGGAGGTCTAAATAATGATTCATCATTAAGATATCGAGTTGTAACAAGTCTAAAACATGGAGAAGACTATACTAACTCAAATACAGATATAAATAGATTATTTATTGCTCCAACTATTGCATACGATATTAATGATAATCATAGTTTCTCTATTATGGCTGAATATTTAAAAGAGAAATCACCCTCTTCTTTTGGTACATATATAACTAGCAAAGGAAAACTTATAGCTCCTATTGAGAATATTAGCTCAAACCCAGATGAAGAATTCAAAAAAACTCAAAAGATAATAGGTTTTGATTTAGATAGTAATTTTGATACTTGGAACTCTAATTTCAAATATAGATATATTGATTATGTGGGATTTAATGGTGATGTTCATATGCCCTTTGCTTATAATGAAGCTACTGATAAGGTAAAAAGAGTTTATGCTTATCAACGACAAGAGTTTTCAGAGCATGCCCTACAATATACTTTAAACAAAGAGTTAAATATTTTTAATGTAAAAAATAATATTAGTTTAGGTGCTGATTATAATAAAGCTTATTCAAGAACTTTTATGCATTTTGACCCATTTACTGCTTATAATCTTGACTTAAGTAATCCAGATTATGAAGACCTAACTTCTTTATCTGACCATCCAACAGCTAGAGATATGACAAGTGAAAAAATATATAACAAATCTTGGGGTATTTTCTTACAAGATAGTATTCATTTAAGTGATAATTTAATCCTTAATGCGGGAGTAAGATATAGTGAATCAAAACCAAAAGATGGACAGAAAAGTGATGCCTTAACACCTTCATTAGGTTTAGTATATAAAGTTACTCCTAGTACATCAGTTTATGCAAACTATTCTGAATCATTTACTCCAAATACAAATATGGATGAAAATGACAAAATTCTTGACCCTGAAGAGG
Organism: Halarcobacter bivalviorum; assembly: GCF_003346815.1. Taxonomy (NCBI): domain Bacteria; kingdom Pseudomonadati; phylum Campylobacterota; class Epsilonproteobacteria; order Campylobacterales; family Arcobacteraceae; genus Halarcobacter; species Halarcobacter bivalviorum. The sequence continues at coordinate 609,311 of NZ_CP031217.1, read as the reverse complement.
GGAAAGGTTATGAAATAGGTATTAAACAAAAGTTCTTAAATGACAAACTAAATCTTACTGCTGCAATTTTTAAAATTGAAAAAGAGAATGTTCCTTTAGTACAAGGTCTTGCTCCAAATACATATTATAAAGCAAGTGGAAAACAAGAGTCTCAAGGTATAGAATTTGACCTAACAGGACAAATTACTTCTGATTGGGCAATTGTTGCTTCATATGGTTATACAAAAACTAAAGACTTAGATAATGATAATAATAGACTGAAAAATATTCCAACACATACTGCAAATATTTTTACAACATATCATCTAAGTTCATTTAATCTTCCAAACACATATATAGGTGGTGGTGCTAGATTTTTAGGAAGTAGATATACAACTGATGCAAATGATTTAAAACTTGATTCTGAAATTATTTATAACGCAACACTTGGATATAAAAAAGGAAATTGGAAAGCAAGTTTAAATGTACAAAACTTAACAGATGAAGAGTATGTAGAAGGAGCTATTCTATCTCCAAGAGTATATACGGGTACGCCAAGAACAATTATGGCAACAATAAGCTATAAATTCTAATTATATTTTCAAAGAGTTTTCTCTTTGAAAATAAAAGGTAAAAAATGTTAAAAAATATATACACTTACTTGAATAGCCCTGAAAAAGATGGAAAAAAAATTGGTTTATTTAGAGGAGTCCTTTCTATTATTGGAGGCTTGCTTCTTGCTTATTTGGGAATGACTCTTTTTGCCCTACTTCCTTTTATGGAAGTAAAGGAGGCTGCTATTTTATCAATTATGTTTAATACTTTTGTTTGGGCATGTGCAACTACTTGGATAGCTCTTTCAATATCTAAACTTCAAGCACTATATAGATTTATTATACCTACAAGCCTATTTTCTATAGCACTAATTATTTTATATTAAGGTATCAAAATGGAAGAATCAAAATCAAAATTATTTAAACAAAGACTATTTAGAATCCATATAGCAGCTGGAGTAACTTTTTCTATACTTATGTATATTGCAATCTTTTTTGGAGTATTTGCTATCTTACTTCCTTATATTAAAACTTGGGAAAAACCCTCAAGACATATTGAAAAGGTTGATATTACAAAAATTGATTATAACTACATGATTAAAGAGGCTTTAAAAGAGCCAAATTATCCAAAAAACAATCTAATGATAAATCTTCCCGGAAATATGGAAGACCCAGCTGTTGTTATTACACATAGATTTGCAAAACCTCTTGCATTTAATCCTAAAACAAATGAGAAACTAAATAATGAAACAAAAGAGCAGACTCATTTAGCAGAGTTTTTAAATGAGTTACATTATGGGCAACCTTTAAAAGTAATAGGAAGAGTCTCTTTTGGTTTAGTTGCAGTTGGAACTATGGTTTTAATTATAACTGGACTTATACTTATTACTATAATGAAATTTAAAAATCAAGGGAAAACCCAACAAGCAGTTTTCTCTAAAATCCATGTGAAAGTTTTTACTTGGGCATTTATTCCCTTTTTCTTAATTACTCTAAGCGGTGCAGTGATGAATGTAGGGTTAATAAGTTCAGCTCCTATGGCAAAAATATTAACTAAAGGTGAAGCAAATGCTATAGATGGTGTAGTAGGAACTATTTTATTCCCTCAAGCAAAACCTCTAAAAAAAGCAGAGATAAACCAGCCAATGCTTCCAATAAGTGAACTCTTAATAAAAGCTAAAAAGATTAACCCTCAATTAGATTTAAAACAAGTAAGATTAATCAATTGGAATGATAAAACAGCTCAAGTTGAAATTATTGGTTATAACCCTTATAAACCCTTTTTAAATGGTGGAATCTTTAATAAACCCTCTATAACTTTAAGTGCAACTACTGCTGAATTAATAAAAGAACAAAAAGTTATGGATAAGATTTGGCCTGTTTTTGTTGCAGAAGGACTATTTTTCTTACACTTTCTTTTTGGAATAGATATTTTTTCAAGACTTGCAGTTGCAATTATTATGTCTTTTTGTGCTCTTGCTATTGGCTTTGGGGTAATGCTTTATTTAGAAAAGAAAGCTAAAAAATATGATGGGAAAATCACTTTTTATCATTGGCTTGGAAAATTATGCTTAGCTAGTATGATAGGAGTTATTCCAGCAACTGCTTCTCTTTTTGTATTACAATGGGCTCTACCTTTTGATTTACAAGATAGAGTTTTATGGCAACAAGGAATTTTCTATAATGTGTGGTTGTTTACCCTATTTTGGTCATTTTTTAGAATAAACTCATATAAAGCTTCAAAGGAGTTTTTATTCCTAGGAGGTATCTTATTTATACTCTCTACTTTTTTTCATACTATAAATTCTAATTTTAGTCCTAGTGATTTATATATTAATGGTATGGGAAATATTTTAGGAGTAAATATCGGACTATTATTATTTGGAACTCTTTTAATATATATATCTAAAAAACTTCCTAAAGAAAGAGAAGAAGCAAAACAATTTTGGAAAATAAAGGCAAAACAATGAATAAACTTTTAAAAACAATATTAATATTTTTAATTCCAGCTACTTTATATTCACACTCTTTATTATTAAATATCTTTGATAATCAAGATGGAACGATTACAGTAGAAGGAGTATTTAATACAGGAGAGAGTGCTGCTGGAGCATTTGTAAAACTACAAGCAATTGAATCAGGAGAAATACTTTTTGAACAAAGATTACCTGACTCAAATGAACTTACAATAAAAATACCTAAAGTAAACTATCAAGTTTTACTTGATGGAGGTCCAGGACATATTGTTATAAAAGAAGGAATTCCTCCAAAAGGTGGTTTTGAAAAAGTTGAAGTTGTTAAAGAGAAGAAAAAAGATAAAACTTCTAAAATGAGTGCTGAACTTTCAAGTAGTAAGGCAGTAACTATTTCAATAATAGTTGCTTTTATTCTACTTTTAGCAACTATTTTTATAAGTATAAGAAATACAAATAGATTAATGAATGAACTTCAAACTAAAAGTAGATAAACTCTACTTTTAGTCTCTTAAAGATATTTTAAAACCTCTTCTTTATCACTTAAAGGCATTTTTTGGTCATAAATAATTTGATAAGGTTCATCACCTTTTCCTAAGATTAAAAGTACTGAATCTTCATCTTGTCTTGCAAGTTCAATACCTTTTTTAATAGCCTCTTTTCTATTTACCTCAATATAAAGATTATTTTTATTGTTAATACCCTTACAAATATCTTCAATAATTAAATCAGGGTCTTCAAATCTAGGATTATCGCTAGTTACAATAATAGTTTTTGCAAACTTTGAAGCTATTTGTCCCATAAGTGCTCTTTTCTCTTTATCTCTATTCCCACCTGCTCCAAATACTGTTATTATATTCTTATGATTGAAGCTTTCATATACTTCTTTCATTCCATCAGGAGTATGTGCAAAATCAACTATTACAAAAGGCTTGGTACTAATTGTTTCCATTCTTCCACTAACTCCCGCAAAATTTTCAACAACTGCACATATCTCATCTAAACTATTACTTGTAACCATATCAACTGCGGCAATTGCTGCTGTTAAATTATAGATATTAAAAATACCCATTAAAGTAGAAGAATACGAATACATCTCTTCTATTTTAGAGAACATTACATTTGTTCCATTTTTAAAAGAGTAGGCATTTACTTTATAAGTTGAAGGATTATCTAAAGAGTAAGTTAAAGCATTTGTTGGATTAAACTTAACTACCTTATCATCTTTGTTTATTAGTTTTTTACTATTATCATCAAAGAAAGAGTTTTTAACATTGATATACTCTTCAATTGTTTTGTGATAATCTAAATGGTCTCTTGTAATATTTGTATGAATTTTTAATTCAAACTCTAAGCCCTCAATTCTTTTTTGTTCAATAGCATGAGAACTTACTTCCATTACAAAAAACTGACACTCATTTTCAATTGCTTTTTGAATATGAGCAAAATTTCCAAGCTGAACAGGAGTTGTTAAAGAGTACTCTTCTACTCTCTCATCATTTATAAAAAATCCTCTTGTTCCTTGTAGGGCAACTTTATACCCTAAATCTAAAAGGATAGAATAAATAGCAGCCGCTGTTGTAGTTTTACCATTTGTTCCAGTAATACCGATTACTTTAATAGAACTCATATCAAAATAGTTTTTTAATTCATCTGCTTTAATTATCTTTTCACAACCATTTGCTATAGCAGCCTCTTTAAACTTTTCATTTTGTTTTGAAAGAACAAAAACTGTTCCTTTTACTGCTTCATTTGAATTATCTGTGAAAATTTTATTATTTATGATTAATTGCAAGTTTTTTCTCTTCTAGTTTTTTATAAAGTTCTTCTATTTTAGAATCATATGAAAAATATTCATTAAAGCCATCTAAATATGAATAAGCAGTACTATTAAAATCATTCTCTATTAGCTTATCTACAAAATCAAAAAAATCCTCTTTTGATTCAATTGCAACTTTTGTAGAAAACATAATATCTTCAAAAGCTATTCTAAAAGAACCTCTTGATTCAATAAGTCTTTTAAAATCTTCATATTTAATAGCATCAAGAGAATCTATAGTTGAAGAACTTAAATCCTTAAGTATCTCCATCATCTTATCCATATCACCATCATATGCATTAATTACATCTTCTACATAAGCGATAGCTTCTTCAATATTTTCATCTTTTGCTATTGAAAAATAGTCATATAAGGACATTGCTTTTTGTTCATCTTCACTTGCAATATCACAAAAAAGAGCATAAATAGGATACTCTTTATTCTCTGGAAAGTTTGATGATAGTTGTGAATATATAAATAATGCTTTTTCAAAATTTTTATCTAAAAAATATCTATTTGCTTCATTAAATAATCTATTCTCATTTATCATTAAAGCTCCTGTAAATTATTTTCCATACCTTGTGGTACATTTACAATTTGAAGGTCAGGATGAATTGCAGCTTTTAACTCTTTTTCTACAATGAATTTTAGTGTACTTCCACTTGCACTACATCCTACACATGCACCTTGTAACTGTACAAATACTCTTCCACCTATTATATCTAATAACTCTATAGCGCCACCATCTCTTGCAAGCATTGGAGCAATTCTTGTTTCAATAATATTACTTACTGGTGGTCTTAAGTCTTCATCAGAAAATGGCATCATATCTACTTACCTTTACTCTTTTTATTAACATAAACTATTCCCATAGCAGTAAAAAATATAATTACTGCTATTGTCGAGAATATAAAGTTTAATGTTACTTCAGATTCAAACATTAACTTAACACACTTTCACATCTTGAACAAAGTGTATCTTCACTTTCTGAAGTAAACTTCCAACATCTTGGACATTTTGCTTTATTAGCTCTTGAAATAGTAAATGAAGAACCATCAATCTCAAAATTAGCTAAAGCTTCACTAACTGAAGCTTCTTTAGATACAGAACTTACTAAAAACCAATCACTTGCTTCTATTGCATCTAAAGATAAAATGTCACTTGAATCAGTAACAATTTGTAGCTCTAATGTAGACTTGATAATTTTATCTTTTTTAAGTGTATCAATTGCTTCAGAAAATTTTTCTTTAGCTTTTAATAAAACTTCTTCATTAAGATTAGTTTCAACTACTGGTAAAATTTGTTTTTCAAAATCAAAGATATCTTTTGCATCACCTTTTATAAATTCAGGTGCATACTCTAATAACTCATCCATTGTATAAGTTAAAATACAAGCTAATGTTGAAATTAGTTTTTTCGCAATAATTGCCATTGCACTTTGAGAGCTTCTTCTATGAATATCATTTTTATCATCACAATATAGTCTATCTTTACAAACATCTAAATAGATACCTGATAAATCAACAACTAAGAAGTTATTTAATTTATTTAAACCTTTAGAGAACTCATAAGATGAGAAAGAATCTTCAATTTCATCAAAAACTTTTTTAGCTTTATTTAAAACCCATTTATCTAATTCACCCATTTTTTCAACATCAACAATTGCATCTAAATCATCAATATTTGCTAAAAGGAATCTTGCTGTATTTCTAATTTTTCTATAAAGTTCAGCATTTTGTTTTAAGATATTATCAGAGATTTTTAAATCTGATTGATAATCACTCATTGCAACCCAAACTCTTAAGATTTCAGAACCATACTGTTTCATAACCTTATCAGGAGCAACAACATTTCCTTTTGATTTAGACATCTTTTCACCTTTTTCATCAACAGTGAATCCATGTGTTAAAATCGATTTATACGGTGCTACTTCACTTGAAGCAAGAGTTGTTAAAAGTGAAGATTGGAACCAACCTCTATGCTGATCACTTCCTTCTAAATACATATCTGCGGGGAATGTTCCTGCATCATAGTTTCTAGATCTTAAAACTGCATTTTGAGTAGAACCAGAATCAAACCATACATCTAAAATATCCATAGTTTTTTCTAAATCCTCAGGATTTAATCCACTTCCTGGATATAATAACTCTTCAATTGAAAGGTCATACCAAGCATCACAACCTTTTTGTTCAAAAATCATTGCAGTATAATTTAATACTTTCTCATCAAATATAACTTCACCAGTTTTTTTACTCACAAAGAAGGCAATAGGTACACCCCAATCTCTTTGTCTAGAGATACACCAATCAGGTCTTCCATCAAGCATAGATTTTAATCTATTTCTTCCCCACTCTGGATAGAATTTTAGATTCTCTACAACTTCTAAAGCATTTTGTCTAAGTGTTTTATTTTGTTGTCCATACTCATCATCAATAGAGATAAACCACTGCTTAGTTGCTCTAAAAATAATAGGTTTATGTGTTCTCCAACAATGTGGATATGAGTGTCTAATATCTGTATGTTTTAATAAAGCTTCACCTAACTCTTCTAAAATTAGTTCATTTGCTTTAAATACATGAAGACCTAAATATTTTTCTGTATCATTAAATAATTTTTCTCTTACAATTGTTTCATCATATTTACCATATGCATCAACAGGCATAAGAACATCAAGACCATATTTAAGACCTACTTTGTAGTCATCCTCTCCATGTCCAGGGGCTGTATGTACTGCTCCTGTACCAGCATCCATCTCAACGTGTTCACCAAGGATAATTTTAGATTCTCTTCCGTTTAATGGATTAATTGCATGAGAGTTTTCTAAATCTTTTGGATTTACAGAATCTACAATATCACCTTTTATTACTTCATTTTCTATTAATGAGTTATATAATTTTTTAGCTACAATGAATTTATCACTTGTTAAAACATACTCTTCTTCACCATTTAAAGCAATTCCTGTATTTGCAGGAAGTGTCCAAGGTGTTGTTGTCCAAATAATTACACTTACGTCTAATTCTTCATGTTTAAATGCAACATAAATAGAAGGAGATGTTTTATCTTCATACTCTACTTCTGCTTCAGCTAATGCAGTTTGAGCTGCCCATGACCAATATACAGGTTTGCTTCTTTGAACTAATAAACCTTGTTTTGCAATTGCACAAAGCTCTCTATAAATATTAGCTTCAAATTTAAAGTCCATTGTTAAATAAGGATTATCCCAATCCCCAATTACACCTAATTGTTTAAACTCATCTCTTTGAATATCAATAAATCTTGAAGCATGTTCTCTACATAACTCTCTAATTTTTGATTTAGGTAACTCTTTTTTCTTTGAACTACCAATTTTTTCTTCAACTTTTTGTTCAATTGGTAAACCATGACAGTCCCAACCTGGAACATATCTAACAGATTTTCCATCAAAATAGTGAAATTTAACAATAATGTCTTTTAATACTTTATTTAATGCATGTCCAATATGAATATGTCCATTTGCATATGGAGGTCCATCATGTAGTGTAAATGAAGGAGCACCTTTTCTATTCTCTTTCATTCTGTCATAAACTTTTGAATCATCCCAAAATTTATATCTTTTAGGTTCATTCTGTGGTAAGTTTCCTCTCATTGGAAACTTAGTATTTGGTAATAGTAAACTCTCTTTATAATCCATTTTCATACCTTAATTAACTCAATTTCTATAGTCTTTATATAAATCGCCGATTATATCCAAAGGATATTTAATTTTGTATAAGTCAATAAAACTACAAAAATAATAAAGAATTACTCTTTTTATAATTTATAGTTATAAATCTATTAAAAATGCTTTTTTGTACAAAAAGTGTACATTAAAAAAATTTATTAAACATTGTAAGCTTTTTTAGATATCATATGTACATTTATTGAGTACAGAAAAAATTGAAGAAAAAACAATAAAATGTTACTATTACGCATATTTTCTTTAATGGAAAGTCTCTTTGCCAAAATTATAATACAAACTCAAGTTAAATGTGTTAATATTTTTTGCAAAAATAAACTATGATAGGAATAAATTATTATGAGTACAAAACATTATCAGGTTGCAATTATAGGTGGTGGTATCTCTGGTGCTGCACTTTTCTATGAAATCGCTAGATATACAGATGCAAAAAGTGTATGTATCTTAGAGAAATATGACGATTTAGCAACATTGAACTCTAAAGGAACAAGTAACTCTCAAACTATTCACGTTGGAGATATTGAAACAAACTATACTTTAGAAAAAGCTAAAATCACTAAAAGAACTGCAAAAATGATTGAGAAGTTCTGTTTACAGTATGGACTTCAAGATAAAATTATGTTTGCTCACCAAAAAATGGCTTTAGGTGTAGGTGAAAAAGAAGTTGAATTTATTAAAAATAGATATGAAGAATTCAAAGAATTATTCCCTTATTTAGAGTTATGGGACAAAGAAAAACTAAGAGAATTAGAGCCTTTATTAGTTTATGCTGATAAAGAAAGAACAAAAGATAGACCTGAACCAATTTTAGCAATGGGTACACAAAGTGAATATACAACTGTTGATTTTGGTGAAATGACAAAAGAATTAGTAAAAGCTGCAAAAGAGCAAGAAGATGTTGAAACTGACGTTTATTTCAACGCTAGAGTAGATGAGATTGAAAAAGTAGGTGATAAGTATAAACTTACAACAACAAGTGGTTCAGTATTTACTGCTGACTTCGTTGTAGTTAATGCTGGTGCTCACTCTCTACACCTTGCACACAAAATGGGATATGGAAAACATATGGGATCTTTATCTATGGCTGGGTCTTTCTATATTACAAATGGTACATATTTAAATGGTAAAGTTTATATGGTTCAAAATCCAAAACTTCCATTTGCTGCACTTCATGGAGATCCTGATATTCTTTGTGATGGAAAAACAAGATTTGGACCTACTGCTTTAGCATTAGCAGTTCTTGAAAGATATAAAGGTGGTAAATCTTTCTTCGAATGTTTAAAAACTATGAATATTGGTGGAGATACTATCAAGATTTTCTGGGATTTATTAAAAGATTCTGATATTAGAAACTATGTATTCAGAAACTTCTTATTTGAGGTTCCTGGTATCAACAAAGGTTTATTTGTTAAAGATGCAAGAAAAATCGTTCCTTCATTATCTACAGAAGATATTGAATATGCAAAAGGATTTGGTGGAGTTAGACCACAGGTTTTAGATAAAAAAGAGCAAAAACTAATGTTAGGTGAAGCTTCTATTAACCCAGGTGGAGGAATCTTATTTAATATGACTCCATCTCCAGGTGCTACATCTTGTTTAGGAAATGCAGAAAGAGATATTAAAATTGTTGCTGAGTATCTTAACTTAACATTTGATGAAGATAAGTTCTTAGATGAATTAACTGATAAAGAAGACTAATAGGATTTTTCCTATTAGTTACTCATATTTATAACTATATATAATGTATACAAATCTATTCACTCAAAAAGATATGATAGATTTTCAAAATCTATTAAAAACCCACAAAAAAACAATCACAACAGCAGAGAGTTGCACAGGAGGATTAATTGCCTCAAAAATAACTGAGATTGCAGGATCATCAAATATATTCAATGGTGCAGTTGTTACTTACTCTAATGAAATAAAATCACAAGAATTAAATGTAAAAGAAGAGACTCTAAACAAATTTGGTGCTGTTAGTATTCAAGTTGTAGAAGAGATGTTAGAGGGTGTAATAAAAAAATTTAATGCTGATTATGCAATTGCAGTAAGTGGGATAGCAGGACCAGATGGTGGAACAAAAAACAAACCAGTAGGAACAGTAGTTATCGGTATTATGGGAGCTAAAGAAGGTAAAGATATCGAAATTTGTCACTTTTCAGGAAGTAGAAATGAAGTTCAAATTCAAGCGGCAGAGAAAAGTTTGAAAAAAATTTCGAAATTTTTTCAAAAAACCCTTGACAAATAAAAAAAAACCTATTATAATTCCAGTCCATTTTAAGAAGAACAACTTCTAAAATGCGTTTGACCCGTTAGCTCAGCTGGTAGAGCATCTCCCTTTTAAGGAGGTGGCCGAAGGTTCGAATCCTTCACGGGTCACCAGTTTTATTTTATTTATGGCCCCTTCATCTAGCGGTTAGGATTCATGGTTTTCATCCATGCCACAGGAGTTCGAGTCTCCTAGGGGTCACCATAAAATAAGGTCGATTAGCTCAGTTGGTAGAGCGCTACCCTTACAAGGTAGATGTCAGTGGTTCGAGTCCACTATCGACCACCATTTATAAATGTTGCGGCTGTAGTTTAGTTGGTTAGAATGCCTGCCTGTCACGCAGGAGGTCGCGAGTTCGAGTCTCGTCAGCCGCGCCATTTTTTTATAATATTTGACCCGTTAGCTCAGCTGGTAGAGCATCTCCCTTTTAAGGAGGTGGCCGAAGGTTCGAATCCTTCACGGGTCACCATTTCGATATTTAAATTGGCCCCTTCATCTAGCGGTTAGGATTCATGGTTTTCATCCATGCCACAGGAGTTCGAGTCTCCTAGGGGTCACCATTTAATGGCAAATCCATTTTAAATATCAATTGGTCGATTAGCTCAGTTGGTAGAGCGCTACCCTTACAAGGTAGATGTCAGTGGTTCGAGTCCACTATCGACCACCATTATTGCGCTAAGGCGCTTTTTTTTTGCTTTTAGTGAGCGGCTGTAGTTTAGTTGGTTAGAATGCCTGCCTGTCACGCAGGAGGTCGCGAGTTCGAGTCTCGTCAGCCGCGCCACTTTTTTATTTACACATTTCTTACATTTTTTATCATTTATTTATTTTATTTCAGATATTCTTTTTTGTTATTTAAATCAAGGAATATACTCGCAATGATTCGTGCAAAATCTTTATACCACCTAATTCTTTATAGTATTATCTTTATTATCTTCTTAACATCATCATTTACTTTTATTATTATTGACAATGCTTTTGATGATTTTAATGAAAAAATACAAATCATGAAAAGTGATTATTTTAGTAAACAAAAAGATTTAATAGAAGCCGATATAAAAAAAACCGTTAAATTTATAGATTATTATCATAATAAATATAAGGGTACAAAAAGTGAAGAAGAGATAAAAAATGATGTTCTTCATGCAATAGAGATGATGAGAGAAGATGAAAATATAAATGACTATGTTTTCATCTACAATTTTGAAGGAACTTCTATATACTACCCTATTTCAAGAAATAATATAGGGAAAAATCTTTATGAATTCACAGACCCAACAGGCAAAAGAGTAATAAAAGAGTTAATTGATATTTCTCAAAATAAAAAAGGTGGTTTTGTAAAATATATCTGGTATAAACCTGAATTAAAAGACGAAGCTCTTAAAATCTCTTATGCCCTATCATATTCACCTTGGAATTGGACAATAGGCAAAGGTATCTATTTAGATGAAATTGATACTTTAATCAAAGAGAAAAGACAAGAGCATGATGAAAAAATCTCTAATTATATTCTTCAAATTATGTCTTTAACAATAATGCTTGTTCTTTACTCTATTTTTATTTATAAAAATGCAACTATTTTAATTGTAAATGATGTTAAAGAGATTGGAAAATATTTTAAAGAGACACAAAAATCAGATACAAGAATTAGTCAAAATAGGCTTATCTTTGGAGAGTTTAAAGTAATTGCGAACTACGCTTATGATGCTATGCATAATATTAAAGACAAAAACCAAATGCTAGAAGGTATCAATAAACATCTTGAAGAGAAAGTAAATGAACAAACAAAAGAGTTAAGTAATCTTCTTGATTCTCAAAAAAGATTTTTAAAGAACTCTGTTCATGAAGTTAATACTCCTTTATCTATTATTAGAACAAACATAGACCTTTTAAAAAGACATACTCCTACAAATAAATATATATCTAATATTGAAAGTGGCGCAAAGATTATTCAATATATATATGATGACTTATCATATTTAATTAAAAAAGATAGAGTTGACTACCCAAAAGAGTATATTAATTTTTCAGAATACTTAAATGAAAGATTAAACTTTTTTGATAGTATAGCAACTGCAAATAACTTATATTTTATAAACAATATTGATGAAGAGATATATATTAAATTTAATAAAACAGAACTGCAAAGAATTGTTGATAATAACATTTCAAATGCTATAAAATATTCAAAAGCTAAATCACCTATTTATATAAAACTTACTTACTTTAATGACGATATTGTCGATTTCTCTGTAAAAACAAATTCAGACAAAATTGAGAATAAAGATAAAATCTTTAGTGACTTCTATAGAGAGAATAATTCTCGTGGTGGCTTTGGATTAGGACTTAGAATAGTAAAAGAAATATGTGATAAAAATTTAGTTATAATTAATCTTGATTCAAACGATAGAGATACAAAATTTACGTATAGGTTTAGAATAAATGAAAATACTACTTCTTGAAGATGAAATAATGTTAAACAATGCAATATCTGAGTATTTAAAAGATATTGGGCATATGGTTGAAAGTTACACAAATGGTGAAGATGTAATTGACAATGTTGATTCCTCTTTTGATCTTTTAGTGCTTGATATAAATGTACCAAAAAAAGATGGATTTGAAATCTTACAAGAACTAAATAGCAAAAAAATATATATTCCAACAATATACATTTCTGCACTTTTAGATATTGAAGATATTACAAAAGCATATGACTTAGGCTGTAGAGAGTATATTAAGAAACCTTTTCATTTAGAAGAGTTAGGAATTAAAATAAATCAAATCCTAAAAAAAGACCAAAGCAATACCACTCATATTAGATTTTCAGAAAATTACTCTTACTCTAAAACTGAAAAAACTCTATATTTTAATGGTGAACCACAAACACTAACAAAAAAACAATTAGATATTATTCATATCTTAGCCCTAAATATCAATATGATTGTTGACTTTGAAAGATTTAGAGTTGACATTTGGGGAGGGGAAAATATTGATAATCCTACTATAAGAGCAGAAATTTCAAGATTAAAAAAAGCTCTAAAAGAGGATTTTATTAAAAATATCAGAGGTTTAGGCTATAAAATTGACAGATATTATTCTGTTTAAAAAATCCCTTAAATAGGCTCTTTGAGAGCCTAAATGCTACGTTCATCCTACGAAATATAAATTTTTTTATAATTTTTTTTTAATTGCTACCCTTTTGCTACAATCAACTATTATACTTACAATGTTGAATTACTGAAAAAGATTTATTCTTTTTAGTAAAACTTAAAAAGGAGTACTTATGAGTCCAGAAAAAGCTCAAGCTTATTGGAAAGAAAACATTTCTACTATTCTTAAGTTATTAGTAGTATGGTTTGTTGTTTCTTTTGGTTGTGGAATTTTATTCATAAATGAACTTAATACTATTGAAATTAGTGGTGTTAAATTAGGTTTCTGGTTTGCCCAACAAGGGTCTATCTATGTTTTCGTAATCCTTATTTTTGTATACGTTGCAAAAATGACAGCGATTGATGAAAAATATGGCGTACACGAATAGGAGTTATTAAGATGGAATTACAATCATTAATTTACCTATTTGTAGGTATTTCATTTGCAGTATATATTGGTATTGCACTTTGGGCAAAAGCAGGATCTACTAAAGATTTCTACGTAGCTGGTGGAGGTGTTCACCCAGTAGCAAATGGTATGGCAACTGCTGCAGACTGGATGTCAGCTGCTTCATTTATTTCGTTAGCAGGTATTATTGCATTCAAAGGTTCTGATGGTGGTGCTTATTTAATGGGATGGACAGGTGGATACGTTCTACTTGCTATGCTATTAGCTCCTTATTTAAGAAAGTTTGGTAAATTTACAGTTCCAGATTTCGTTGGTGATAGATATTACTCAAACGTTGCAAGAACTGTTGCAGTTATCTCAGTTATCTTCGTATCATTTACATATGTTGCGGGACAAATGAGAGGGGTTGGTATTGTATTCTCTAGATTCTTACAAGTTGATGTAAATACAGGTGTTGTTATTGGTATGGCAATCGTATTTATTTACTCTGTACTTGGAGGTATGAAAGGTATTACTTATACTCAAGTTGCACAATATGTTGTTATGATTTTTGCATACATGATTCCTGCAATTTTCTTATCATTACAAGTTACTGATACATTTTTACCTCAATTAGGTATTTTTGGTACTACATCTTTTGAATTCCATGATGGGGTAAAAACAATTCCTGAAGGAACCTATCTGCTACATGCTCTTGATACAGCTGTTACAGATTTAGGATTTAAAGCATATAGTGAGCCAGGTAACTTATGGAATATGTTCATGTTAACAACTGCATTAATGCTTGGTACTGCTGGTTTACCACACGTTATTGTTAGATTCTTTACAGTTCCAACTGTACAAGATGCTAGAATTTCAGCTGGTTGGGCATTAGTATTCATTGCTATTATGTATACAACTATTTCTGCTGTTTCTGCTTTCTCAAGATTAAACTTAATCAAAAACGTTCAAAATGTTGAATATGCAGCATTTGTAAACGGTGAGTTAAAGCATGCGGATGGAACTCCAAATAATGGTTCTTGGTTTAAAACTTGGGAGCATGGTGGATTATTAGCGTGGACTGATAGAAATGGTGATGGTAAAATTCAATATGCTCCAGGAGCTGCTTTCGAAGGTAAAGGTGGTAAACCTACATTTGATGGTGATAAAGTTGGTGAGCATGGTGAGAGAGTTACTACTAATGGTAAACCATCTGCAAACACTGGTAAAATTGAAAATGAGCTTTATGTAGATAGAGATATCATGGTACTTGCAAATCCAGAGATTGCTAACTTACCTAACTGGGTAATTGCATTCATCGCAGCTGGGGGTCTTGCAGCAGCATTATCTACAGCAGCAGGTTTATTACTTGTTATTGCTTCTGCAATTTCTCACGATTTAATGGGACAAGTAATTTTTAGAGATCCAGAAACTGGAAAATCTAAATTAACTGAGAAATCAGAGTTAATGTGGGCAAGAATTTCAGCGGTAGTTGCAATTTGTATTGCAGGTTACTTAGGAATTAACCCTCCAGGTTTCGTTGCACAAGTTGTTGCTTTCGCATTCGGACTTGCAGCAGCAGCATTCTTCCCAACAATTATCCTTGGGGTATTTGATAAGAGAATGAACAAAGAAGGTGCAATTGCTGGTATTTTAACTGGTTTAATCTTCACATTTGGATACATTGTATACTTCGTATTCTTAGGTGGAAAACCAGAAGATTATTTCTTAGGAATTCACCCAACTGGTATTGGTACAATTGGTACAATTCTACACTTAATCGTTGCGATTGTAGTATCTAGAATGACTCCAGAGCCACCACAAGAAATTCAAGATCTAGTTGAGCAAATTAGACTTCCGAATAACGCTGGTGAAGCTCACGACCACTAAAACTAAAGTCAACCCTCGGGTTGGCTTTTTTACTTTTAAAATAAAATATTTTTTTACATTACTATAAGAATTTGTGTCATAGAATATAATAATGTAAAAAAATATTATAAAGGATTCTCTTATGAGTCTTCGAGACCAAAAAGCCTTTCTTTCAAATATCCATCCCTTTGAGTTATTAACTGAAGAACAAATGGATAAGTGTATTAGACATATGGATATTGCTTATTATGCAAAAGATGAGATTCTAATAACACCTGAAAAAATACCCGAACACTTTTTTGTAATTATTAAAGGAATTGTTCATGAATATAAAGAAGATGAAGTATTAATGGACTACCATTATCAAGACTCATTTGATGCAAACTCACTTATTTATAGTAAAACTGATAATTCATTTAGAGTCTATGAAGATTTAATCTGTTATGAAATTGAAAAAGATATATTTTTAGAACTTATTGAAAAAAATGATGGTTTTAAAGATTTCTTTTTAAATAATCTTGTAAATAAATTTCAAACTCTAAAAGATAAAGAGTATGCTTCTGAATTATCTTCATTTATGATTGCAAAAGTTGAAGATACTATTTTACACCCTCCTTGTTCTGTAGAAAAAGGAACAAAACTTATTGATGCAATCGATAAATCAATGAAACAAAACACTTCTACAATTATTGTAAAAGGTGAAAATAATGAGTATGGAATTATCACAGATTCTTTACTTAAAATAAAAGTTTTATTAGAAGGTAGAGACTTAAACATTCCAGTTGAAGAGATAGCTATTTATCCTATTTTAAGTGTTAATCTTGATGACTATCTTTTTGAAGCACTTACTTTACTTATTAAGAAAAATATAAAAAGAGTTGGTGTTGTAAATTCTCAAGGAGAGATGGTAGGGATTTTAGAACAAATAGATGTTCTTTCTCACTTTGCAAACCATACTTATGTGGTTGATTCAAAAATCAAAAATGCAAAAAATCTAGAAGATTTAAAAGAAGCCAGTACAGAACTTGTAGATACTGTTAAAACTCTTAATGCAAAGGGTGTAAAAGTAAATCATATCTCTAATTTAATTGGTCAATTAAATACAAAAGTTTATAGAAAAATCTATAAATTTATAGTGCCTGAAGAGTTACAAAAAGATGCTTGTCTTATAGTTATGGGAAGTGAAGGAAGAAATGAGCAGATAATTAAAACAGACCAAGATAATGCTCTTGTTGTAAAAGATGGTGTTGATGTGGAACAATATAGACCTTATATGAAGGAGATTACTGAAACATTAATTGATTTTGGTTATCCTCCATGTGAAGGTAATATTATGGTATCAAATCCATTTTGGTGTAAAACTGTAAATGAATATAAAAGAGAGACTGCTAGATGGATTGAAGCACCTGATATGCAAAATTATATGGATTTAGCAATCTTTTTTGACTCTTTTGCAGTTGCAGGAGATAAAGAGTTATTAATTAATTTAAAAGATGATTTATTTAATAAACTTCATGATAAAGATGTTTTTATGGCATATTTTGCAAAAGCAACACTTACTTTTGATACACCAAGTACAGTAGCAAATTTTATGACTAAAACATATAATATTGATGTGAAAAAAACTGGTGTATTCCCTATTGTTCAAGGTATTAGAAGTTTAAGTCTTAGAGAAAGAATTAGAGAGACAACAACAGTAAAAAGAATTAAAATTTTACAAGAGATGAAAGTTTTAGAGAATGAAACAGCAAATGAATTACTTGAAGCTTTTGATGTATTAAATACTTTAAGATTAAAAGCACATTTACAAAAAATACAAGATGGTAAAAAAATCAATAATGAAATAGATACCCATGCTTTAGGTAAAATTGAAAGGGATTTATTAAAAGATAGTTTCAAAATTGTTAATAATTTTAAAAAGTTTATTGTCTATACATTTAAAATTGATAAGATTTCATAATGTTTAAAAATCTAATTAACTCATGGCGAAAAAAGAATCTTATAGATAAAAAATATGAATATCTATTTGATACTCCACCTAAAGATGAATATGTTTGTCTTGATTGTGAAACAACTGGTTTAAATCCAAGAAAAGATGAAATCTTATCAATTGCAGCAGTTCATA
Organism: Halarcobacter bivalviorum; assembly: GCF_003346815.1. Classification (NCBI taxonomy): domain Bacteria; kingdom Pseudomonadati; phylum Campylobacterota; class Epsilonproteobacteria; order Campylobacterales; family Arcobacteraceae; genus Halarcobacter; species Halarcobacter bivalviorum. The sequence continues at coordinate 591,474 of NZ_CP031217.1, read as the reverse complement.
TCAAGAAAAATAAAATTATGATGAGAAAGACTCTAAATATTTTTGTAAAACCTTCAAAAAAAATTACAGAAGAATCAATTAAAATTCACCAAATTAGACCTGTAGATTTACAAAATGGGAAAGACCCAAATGAAGCAATATTAGAATTACTTGAATTCATTGGAAATAGACCTATTGTAGGTTATTACATCAAATTTGATATTGCAATGATTTCAAAATATACAAAAAAAATAATTGGTGTTTCTTTACCAAATAGACAAGTTGAAGTTTCATCAATGTATTTTAAAACTAAAAAAAGAAGTTCTGATTATGAGTTTGTTGACTTAAAATTTGACACGATTTTAAAAGAGTTAGATATTCCTGAACTTGGAAAACATGATGCACTAAATGATGCAATTATGACATCTATGATATTTTTAAAATTAAGAGATTTATCTCCTGCAAATTCAACTTTTTATACTGGATAAATAGCAGTTTCGTAGCATTAAAATAGCACCAACATAGCATTAAAATAGCATGCTATTTTAATGCTATTTTTCCTTGTAACTATTCGTTACTTAGGGACTTTCTTCACTTAAACTTGACTTAATAGTCAACTTAAAAATGATTTAATTAATAATCTCATGTATAATATTCAAATGTTTTTTATGAATTATTATTTTAATTATATATTATTAAAATAAATTACATAAAAATATTACTTTAGAAAGGACGACTATGAATGATCAATTAGTAGCGAAAATTAAAGCTAATCCTAATTACCAAGAATTAGTAGAAAAAAGATCTAGTATAGCAGTTAAACTTGCTATCTTTGTACTTGTACTGTTTTATGCATTTATTCTTACTATTGCATTTGAACCATCACTTTTAGGAATTAGAACTGGAGATGGAGTTATGACAATTGCTTTCCCTATTGCGGCAGCAATTATTATCATCAGTTTCTTAACTACACTTGTTTATGTAAAAAAAGCAAATGGTGAATTTGAGGAATTAATCGAAAAAGTTAGAGAAGATGTAAAGGATGAATTATAATGTTTAGAGTATTAGCACTTTTATCAATCTTTGCCGTTGCACTATTTGCAGCAGGTGATGCTACTTTTGAAGCATCAAAAAGTGAACTTAATATTGCAGCTATTATTATGTTCTTTATTTTTGTTGGTGGTACATTAGGTATTACTTATTGGGCAGCTAAAAAAACAAAATCTGCAAGTGATTTCTATACTGCAGGTGGAGGAATTTCAGGATTCCAAAATGGTATGGCAATTGCTGGAGATTATATGTCAGCAGCATCATTCCTTGGTATTTCAGGACTTGTATACTTAAGTGGATATGATGGATTAATTTATGCTGTTGGATTCTTAGTTGGGTGGCCTGTAATTTTATTCTTACTTGCTGAAAAATTAAGAAATTTAGGTAAATTTACTTTTACAGATATTGCTGCTTATAGACTTGGGCAAAAAGAGATTAGAACTCTTGCTGCATTTGGTTCATTAGCTGTTGTAACTTTATATTTAATTGCACAAATGGTTGGTTCAGGTAAACTGATTCAAGTATTATTTGGTTTAGAGTATGAATATGCAGTACTACTTGTTGGTGTAATGATGATTATTTATGTAACTTTTGGTGGTATGCTTGCAACTACTTGGGTACAAATTATCAAAGCTATTTTACTACTTTCTGGGGTTTCATTTATGGGATTCATGGTATTAAGCCATTTTGGATTCTCTTTTGAAGCATTAGCAACAAAAGCAGTTGAAACACATGAAAAAGGTCAAGCAATTATGGAGCCAGGTGGATTTATTTCTGATCCTATTTCTGCTATTTCTCTTGGTCTTGCTTTAATGCTTGGTACAGCAGGACTTCCTCACGTTCTTATGAGATTCTTTACTGTGGGAAATGCAAAAGAAGCTAGAAAATCTGTTGTTTATGCAACTGGATTTATTGGGTACTTCTATTTAGTTATTGCAGTAATTGGTCTTGGAGCAATTGTTTTCTTAAACTCTCCAGAAGGGCAAGCTTACTTTGTAGATGGTAAACTATTTGGTGGAAATAATATGGCTGCAATTCACTTATCACATATTGTAGGTGGAAATATTTTCCTAGGATTTATTTCAGCTGTTGCATTTGCTACAATTTTAGCAGTTGTTGCTGGATTAACACTTGCTGGGGCATCTGCAATTTCTCATGACCTTTATGCATCTGTTATTAATCCTAATGCTACTGAAGAGCAAGAGATTAGAGTTTCAAAAATTGCTGTAATTATTATTGGTATTATAGGTGTTGTACTAGGTATTGCGTTTGAACAACAAAATATTGCATTTATGGTTGGTCTTGCATTTGCTATTGCAGCTTCTGCTAACTTCCCAATTCTATTCTTATCAATTTACTGGAGAAAATTAACAACTAGAGGTGCTTTCTTAGGTGGTATTGTTGGTTTAGCTACTGCTGTTATTTTAGTTGTTGTTGGTCCAATTGTTTGGGTTGATATCTTAGGAAATAAAGAGGCATTATTCCCTTATAAACACCCTGCACTATTCTCTGTTACTGCTGCATTTGTTGCTATTTGGTTCTTCTCAGTTACTGATAAATCTCAAAGAGCAAAAGATGAAGAAAAAGCTTTTGAAGCTCAAAATATTAGAGCTGAAACTGGTTTTGGAGCTGCAGGAGCAGTTGATCACTAAAAGTACACTATGTACAATTTTAGTACATCAAGGAGAGTTTAAATACTCTCTTTGAACAAAAAAACTCTATATTCCCCTATTTATAGGCATTTTTATCTGCTACATTGTTGCTACTTTTTTACAAACTTTTAACTTTTTTAATTTTTATTGTACAGTTTTTGTTAAAATTAATTTTTTCCCATGTATAATTGTAATTGTTTTATTATGCTATGCCAATGCTACTATTTGTATAGCTTATTACTAAACAAATTATAAATATTAATTTATCTTATTTGTTAGTAAATAAGAGTAGATTGATAGAAGGGGAAAAGATGAAGGACGAATTAGTTGAAAGGATTGAAAACAATCCTAAATACAACGAGCTGCTATCTAAAAAGAACAGCCTAGGTATTAAATTAGGGTTTTTTGTTCTAGTAATGTTTTATGCATATATCTTAACTATTGCATTTAACAAAGAAGTACTTGCAACAAAAATTGGTGATGGTGTTACTACAATAGCATTTCCTATTGCATTAGCAATTTTAATCATAAGTTTCTTAACTACTGTTATCTATGTAAGAAAAGCAAATGGTGAGTATGAAGACTTAGTAAATGATATAAAAGATGATGTAAAGGATATAATGTAATGTTAAGAGTATTAGCACTAATTTCTATCATTGCACTTTCTGCATTTGCTGCAGGTGATGCAAGTTTTGAAGCCTCAAAAAGAGAACTTAATATTCCTGCTATTATTATGTTCTTTATTTTTATTATGGGTACTTTAGCTTTAACATATTGGGCTGCAAAGAAAACTAAATCAGCAAGTGATTTCTATACTGCTGGTGGGGGAATTACAGGTTTTCAAAATGGTCTTGCAATCGCAGGTGATTATATGTCTGCTGCTGCATTCCTTGGAGTTTCAGGTTTAATCTATTTAAAAGGTTATGACGGTGTTATCTATGCAGTATCATTCTTAGTTGGTTGGCCTATTATTCTTTTCTTTATGGCTGAAAAGTTAAGAAATCTAGGTAAATTTACTTTTGCTGATATTGCTGCATATAGATTAGGTCAAAAAGAGATTAGAACACTAGCTGCATTCGGGACACTATCAGTTGTTGTTTTATATCTAATTGCACAAATGGTTGGTGCAGGAAAACTTATCCAAGTATTATTTGGTATGGAGTATGAGTTTGCTGTAATCTTAGTTGGTGTAATGATGATTATTTATGTAACTTTTGGTGGTATGCTTGCAACTACTTGGGTACAAATTATCAAAGCTTGTTTACTTCTTTCAGGGGTAACTTTTATGGCAGTTATGGTTTTATACCACTTCGATTTCAACTTCGAAAGTTTAGCTGTAACAGCTGCGGAAAGACACAATGATGGAGAAGCAATTCTTGCACCAGGTGGATTTATTTCTGATCCAATTTCTGCTATTTCTTTAGGTATGGCATTAATGTTGGGTACTGCTGGTTTACCACACGTTCTTATGAGATTCTTTACTGTTGGAAATGCAAAAGAAGCTAGAAAATCTGTTGTTTATGCAACTGGTTTTGTTGGATATTTTTGGATTATCATTACTATCGTTGGATTTGGAGCAATTGCATTCTTAAACTCTGATGCAGGAGCTGCTTATTTTGTAGATGGTAAACTGTTTGGTGGAAATAACATGGCATCTATTCACTTATCACATATGTTAGGTGGAAATGCATTCTTAGGATTTATTTCAGCTGTTGCATTTGCTACAATTTTAGCAGTTGTTTCTGGTCTTACACTAAGTGGTGCATCTGCAATTTCACATGACCTTTATTCAAATGTAATTAATCCTAATGCAACTGATGAGCAAGTTGTAAAAATTTCAAGAATTACTGTTGTAGTTGTTGGTTTTGTAGGTGTTATTTTAGGTATTGCGTTTGAACAACAAAATATTGCATATATGGTAGGATTAGCATTTGGTATTGCAGCTTCTGCAAACTTCCCAATTCTTTTCTTATCAATTTACTGGAGAGGTTTAACTACAAGAGGTGCTTTCTTAGGAGGATTAACAGGTCTTGTTACTGCTGTAACACTAGTTATTATTGGACCAATTGTATGGGTACAGATTTTAGGAAATGCAGAAGCATTATTCCCTTATAAACACCCTGCTTTATTCTCAGTAACTATTGCATTTGTTGCAATTTGGTTCTTCTCTAAAGTTGATAACTCAGAAAGAGGAAAAACAGAGAAAGAATTATTTAGAGCTCAAAATATTAGAGCAAACACAGGTATTGGTGCATCAGGAGCAGTTGATCACTAAAACTTAAAATCAAAGAGAATTTCTCTTTGATTTTAAAGATTTCTTTTATTAATTTTAATATAATAAATTAATAAATTAATAATAGAGATCTAAAATGAGCATATTAGAACAAATAAACTTTTTAAAATCAATTCATCCCTTTGACAAACTAACAAAATCTCAGCTTGAATATTTTTCAGATAATCTTGATATTGTATATTTAAAAAAAGATGAGATAATTCAAGATTTTTCACAAGAACCTCAAAACTTATATTTTATTATAAAAGGTATTGTGCAAGAGAAAAATGAAGAGAAAGAGGTTTTATCTTTTTACTCTACTTTAGAGTTTTTTGATTCAGTTTCTTTAATAGAAAATTTTTCTAAAAATCGTTTTGTTACAAAAGAAGAGACTATTTGTTATAGCTTACCAAGAGAAATTTTTATCAAAGTTTTACATGAAAACCCTACTTTAGAAAGCTTTTTCTTCCAATCAATTTCTCAAAAATTAAATGGAAATATTCACCACGAAAAAAATAAAGAATTAGCAAACCTAATGATTGCAAAAGTTAAAGATGCAAGAGTACATGAAGCTCTAATTTTACCTTTTGAAACTACAATTTTTGAAGCAGTTACAAAATTAAAAGAGGCAAAAGTTCCTACACTTTTACTTGAAGATGAAAATAAAGAGATTCATATTGTTACTGACTCTGATTTCAGAGAAAAAGTTATTTTAAACCGTATGGATTTTGATGAAAGTGTTGGAAAAATTTCTAATTCGGGTTTAAAATATGTAAATGAAAATGACTTTTTATTTAATGCACAACTTCTAATGACTAAACATGGATTAAAAAGATTAGTAGTAAAAAATAATGATGAAAAAATAGTAGGAATCTTAGATCAAATCTCACTATCTTCATTTTTTGCAACACATACTTTTTCTGTATCAAACGAGATAACTCGTGCAAATAATGTAGAAGAGTTAAAAGTAGCAAGTCAAGCCTTATTAAAAATTATCAAATCTTTATATGCAAAAGGGGTAAAAGTTTCATTTATTTCTAAATTGATAAATCAATTAAATAGAAAAGTTATGGACAAACTATTTAATATGTTAGCTCCAAAAGAACTTATTGGAAATTCTGCGCTTATTGTTATGGGAAGTGAAGGAAGAGGAGAGCAGATTCTTAAAACAGACCAAGATAATGCCTTAATTATCTCAAATGATTGCACTATTTCAAAAGAGGATTTAGAAAACTTTACAAGGTTATATACTGAAACATTAGTTGATTTTGGTTTCCCAAGATGTGAAGGTAATATTATGCTTTCAAATCCTTATTGGTGTAGAACTCAAAAAGAGTTTAAAGATTTAATCTATAACTGGATTAACAAACCAGAAAAAGATAGTTATATGAATCTTGCGATTTTCTATGATGCAATTTGTGCTTCAGGAAATAGAAAATTATTAGATGAATTAAAACAACACTTATTTAATGTATGTTCTGACTCAAAAAGCTTTTATATGCATTTTGCAAAAATAGTTATGGATTTTGATGTACCACTTGGATTTTTTGATGGTTTTGTTTTTGATTCAAAAAATAAAGAACATCAACATGAATTAGATATAAAAAGAGGTGGTATCTTTATTGTTGTTCAAGGAATAAGAGCACTTTCATTAGAACATAAACTAATGAGAGCAAATACTTTAAAAAGAATTAAAGAGCTAACAGATAAAAAAGTATTTACTACAGAATTTTCAGAAGAGTTAACTGAAGCCTTTAACTACCTTTGTACATTAAAACTAAAATCAAATATAGAGAAACTGGATTCTGGACAAGTGATTGATAATTATATTGACCCTGATACTTTAACTACAATGGAAAAAGATTTATTAAAAGATAGTTTTAAAATTGTAAATAAGTTAAAGAAAAAACTGGAAAACCATTATAAGTTGAACTATGTTTAATTCACTAAAAAATTACTTTAATAAAAAGAATTTAAAAGATGAGAAATTCTCTTTTCTTTTTGATAAGCATACAGAAGATGAATTTGTCTGTTTTGATTGTGAAACAACAGGATTAAATCCTTTAAAAGATGATATTATCTCTATTGGTGCAGTTATTATAAAAAATAATACTATTGTATCTAGTAAAAAATTTGTTAGATTTATAAAACCAGAAACAAAACTTCAAGTCGATGCTATTAAAGTTCATCATATAAGAGAATGTGATTTAATAAATGCAGATAATATAAATAAAGTAATTGAAGAGTTTTTATATTTTATTGGAAATAGAAAATTAGTAGGTTACTACTTAGAGTTTGATATTGCAATGATAAATAAGTATTTAAAACCAAAATTAGGAATAAAACTTCCTAATAAAGCCTATGAGGTTTCAGCTATTTATCATGACTGGAAAATAGAAGCTATCCCACAAAGTAATATAGACTTAAGATTTGACACAATTTTAAAAGAGCTAAAAATCCCATCTTTAGGGAAACATGATGCATATAATGATGCTATTATGACAGCTATGATGTTTCTAAAACTAAAAAATCAGCCTAAGGTTAAAATAAAATAATTACATATCATTGACACATCTTTTTGATATAATGAATAAAATTTTTAAAAAGGTGTGATAATGTTAGTTCTTGTACTAAATGCGGGAAGTTCTTCTTTAAAATATCAACTAATAAATCCAGAAACAGCTGAAATAAAGGCAACAGGACTTTGTGAAAGAATTGGTATTGATGGTGTTATAAAACATGAAATAGCAGAAAATAGAAAGTTAGAAATACAACATCCTCTTCCAACTCATAAAGAAGCTATTGAATTTGTATTAGATATTTTAACAAAAGGAGATACTCAAGCTATCTCAAATATTGATGAAATCTCAGCAATTGGACATAGAGTTGTTCATGGGGGAGAATACTTTAAAAAATCTACACTAATAAATAGTGATGTAATAAAAAAGATTGAAGAGCTTATTCCTTTAGCACCTCTTCATAACCCTGCACATATTTTAGGTATTAAAATTTGCCAAGAGCTTATGCCAGAGAAACCTAACGTAGCAGTATTTGATACAGCATTTCATCAAACTATGCCAGAAGAAAACTATCTTTACGCAGTTCCACATGAAGATTATACAAAACATCAACTAAGAAAATATGGATTTCATGGAACATCTCACTACTATGTATCAAATGAAACAATTAAATTATTAAATAAAAAAGACTCAAAGATAATTGTATGTCATTTAGGAAATGGTTCATCTATTTGTGCAGTAAAAGAAGGTAACTCTATTGATACTACTATGGGATTGACTCCTTTAGAAGGACTTATTATGGGTACAAGAAGTGGAGATATTGATGCTGGAGTTATTCCATATTTAATGGATAAAAAGAATATGAACTCTCATGAAATAGTTGATTATTTAAATAAAAAGTCAGGTATTCTTGGTGTTTCAGGTGTTTCATCTGATTTAAGAGAAGTAATTAAAGCTGCAAAAGATGGAGACCATAGAGCAAAACTTTCTATAGATATGTTATGTAATAGAATTAAAAAATATATTTGCTCATATGCTGGAATACTTGAAGGAGTAGATGCCATCTGTTTTACAGCAGGAATTGGAGAAAATGCTGATTTAATCCGTGAAAAAGTTTGTTCAGGACTTGAATTTATGGGTGTTGAAGTTGATATTAATAAAAACAAAGCAAAAGCTAATTCTGGAATAAAAGAGATTCACAAAGATACATCAAAAACTAAAATATTTGTTATTCCTACAAATGAAGAACTTATTATTGCACAAGATACATATCAGTTAGTAAAAGCATAATGCTTTTACTAACCACTTATAACCACTAAACAAAAAAATACACAAAAATTTATCTTTATATAAAACAGATGTACTACTTTTATACACACATAATAAATATGTATAAAACTTTTTCATTTCTGCTAGGCTAATGCTATTTTAATGCTACGCTTGAATATTATAATTTTTACTGATTTTATAAAAAAGGACGCTTGATGGGTTTAATTGAAAGTATCAAAGAGAATGCTAAAAAAGAACTTAAAACAATTGTTCTTCCAGAATCTGAAGATGAAAGAGTATTACAAGCTACTCAAAAGGTTCTAGAAGAAAAAACTGCAAAAGTAGTTTTAATTGGAAATGAAGAACAAATTAAAGCTGATGCAGCTGCATGTGGTGCTTCAATCGAAGGTGCTACAATCATTGATCCTAAGAAATTTGATGGGATTGACAGATATATTGATGAATTAGTTGAACTAAGAAAATCTAAAAACTTATCTAAAGAAGAAGCAGCTGAGATTATGACTACTGAGCCAAGATTTTTTGGTTGTATGATGGTTAGACTTGGTGAAGCTGATGGACTTGTTGCTGGTTCTAACTCACCTACTGCAGACGTATTAAGAGCTGCTATTCAAGTAATTAAAACTGCACCTGGTATAAATACAGTTTCATCTGCATTTATTATGGAAACGGCTGATGGAAAATTTGGAGATAATGGATTAATTTTATTTGCAGATTGTGCAGTTATACCTGAGCCAAATGCAGAGCAATTAGCTGATATTGCGTGTGCTACTGCTGCTACGGCTAAATCTGTTGTTGGGTTAGACCCAAGAGTTGCTATGTTATCTTTCTCAACAAAAGGAAGTGCTAATCATCCTTTAGTTGACAAAGTACAATATGCGGTTGACTTACTAGAAGAAAGAAATGTTGATTTCTCTTTTGATGGTGAAATGCAAGCAGACGCTGCAATTGTTGAAGCTATTGGAGCTAAAAAAGCACCAGACTCAAAAGTTGCAGGGAAAGCTAATGTACTTGTATTCCCAGATTTACAATCAGGAAATATTGGATATAAATTAGTTCAAAGATTTGCAGGAGCTGCTGCTCATGGTCCAGTTGTTCAAGGTTTAGCAAAACCAGTTAATGACTTATCAAGAGGTTGTTCAGTAGATGATATTGCAAATTTAGTTGCTATTACTGCAACACAATGCTAAGTTAAAACAAACATAAAAAGAGAGGGAAAAGATAATATGTTAGTATTCATTTTAAACGCAGGAAGTTCATCATTAAAGTACCAATTAATGAACCCAGTAAACAAAGAAACTTTAGCTGTAGGTATTTGTGAAAGAATTGGTATTGATGGTGCACTAAAACATGAGTATGGAGATGATAAAAAGTTAAAAATTGAGTCTGATTTACCAACTCATAAAGAAGCAATTGAATTAGTACTTAAAACATTAACTGAAGGTGAAGGAAAAGTAATCGATTCAATAGATGATATTGAAGCAATCGGACACAGAGCAGTACACGGTGGAGAAGAATTCGCAGGTTCAGTAATGGTTAGTGAAAAAGTAATTAATAAAATGAAAGAGTTAATTCCATTAGCACCTTTACATAACCCAGCAAATATTATGGGTATGGAAATCTGCCAAGAATTAATGCCTGGTAAACCAAATGTAGCAGTATTTGATACAGCATTCCACCAAACTATGCCTGATTATGCATATATGTATGCTTTACCATATGACCAATATACTAAAAACGGTGTAAGAAAATATGGTTTCCATGGAACATCTCACTTCTTTGTATCTAATGAAGCTGCAAAAAGATTAGATAAGAAACACAATACAAGAATTATCGTATGTCACTTAGGAAATGGTTCTTCTGTTTCTGCTGTATTTGATGGTAAATGTATTGATACATCAATGGGTTTAACTCCTGTTCAAGGTCTTATGATGGGAACAAGAGCTGGTGATATTGGTGCTGGTGCTATTCAATACATGATGGAAACTGAAGGTTGGGATATTAAAGAGATGCTAGATGTACTTAATAAGAAATCTGGTATTGTAGGAATCTCTGGAAAATCTTCTGACTTAAGAGAAGTTCTTGAAGGTATGGAAGCTGGAGATGAAAGATGTAGATTAGCAGTAGATATGATTGCTTATAGAATTAAACAATATGTTGGTTCTTATGCAGCTGCACTTGATGGTGTTGATGCTTTATGTTTCACTGGAGGAATCGGTGAAAATGCAGCAATTATTAGAGAGAAAGTATGTGCTGGTTTAGATTACATGGGATTAAATATTGACCCAGTTAAAAATAATAAAAGATCAGGAGAAGCAAGAGATATCTCTACTAATGGTTCTGCTGGAAGAATTTTCGTTATTCCTACAAATGAGGAATATGTTATTGCAAACGATACTTATAAAATCGTTAAGGGTATTGAGTAAGAATTTACTTAATACTTTATCTAGGGAAAAGAAAAAAGGCAAGGATCACACACCTTGCCTTTTTTTATTTACTTTTACTGCCTAAACCTTTTCTATAATTACCTGTAATTTTTCTGTTTGAATTTCTTTTAGAAGGCTGTTCTTTTCTATTATTAATAAACTCATCTATTTCTTTTTTAAAATCTTTTTTATCGCTATTTTTAACTCTTTTATTTGAACTTGGTTTTGCTCTTCTCTCATTTGTTTTAGAAGAGTTTCTTTTAGTACTTTTATTCTTTGCATTTGAAGTTTTCATTGGCTTTTTTAATGAACTAATTGTAAAACCTTCTATATCTCTTACTGGAATAGTTGTTTTTGTTAACTTTTCAATATCTTCTAAAAATTGAGCTTCCTCATCACAAACTAAAGATAAGGCTTCTCCAATATTTCCTGCTCTACCTGTTCTTCCTATTCTATGAACATAATCTTCAGGTACATTTGGTAATTCATAATTAATTACATGGGGTAAAAGTTCAATATCAATACCCCTTGCAGCAATATCAGTTGCCACAAGTACTCTAATTTTCTTTGCTTTAAAATCTTTTAAAGCTGTTGTTCTTGCACCTTGTGATTTATTTCCATGAATTGCTAAAGAGGAAATATTGCTTTTATTTAAAAACTCACTTAGTCTATTTGCTCCATGTTTAGTACGAGTGAAAACTAAAACTTGATTCCATTCTTGAGTATGTATTAAAAAGGCTAGAAGATTCTTCTTTTTCTCTTTTGTTACATAATGAACAGCTTGTGAAACCTGTTCAGATAAAGTATTACTTCTAGCAACTTCTACAGTTTGGGGATTAGTTAAAAATGAATTAGATAGCTTCTTTATTTCATCAGAAAAAGTAGCTGAGAAAAGTAATGTTTGTCGTTGGCTTGGAACTTTTGATACAACTCTTTTTATATCATGAATAAATCCCATATCTAACATTCTATCTGCTTCATCAAGAACTAAAAAATCTACCCTTGATAAGTCTATAGTATTTTGGGACATGTGATCTATCAATCTTCCTGGTGTTGCAATTACAATATCAACACCTTTTCTTAAGCTAGCTTTTTGTGGATTTATTCCAACTCCACCAAAAATTACTGCTGTTTTTAAATGAAGATATTTACTATAAGATTGAATATTTTCAAAAACTTGAAGTGCTAGTTCTCTTGTTGGAACCAAAATAAGTGCTTTAATATAAGCTTTTTGCTCTTTTTTATGAGATTTTGAGCTCATAAACTCTAAAAGAGGTAAAGTAAAAGCTGCTGTTTTACCCGTTCCTGTTTGTGCTGCTGCAAGTAAATCTTTTTTTTCCAAAATTTTTGGAATAGCTTGCTCTTGGATTAAAGTAGGTTTTGTATAACCTTGCTCTTCAATCGCTTTTAAAATATTAGAATTTAATCCTAATTTTATAAATGACATATTATATGACCTTTCATATATTAGTAGTCTAAAAAAGTAATTCGTGATTAATGAAGAATATGCAGATTTTTACTATAATTTTTTCGTATTATAACACAATTTTTAAAAAGTAATAAAAAAAAGAGAAAAAAAGATAGAATTAAAAAATTCTATCTTTTAGTAAGCTTTTAGTCCACCCTCAAATAATACAGAGAAATTACTTACTGTTTCTTGGATTATTCTATCTAAGAACTTATCAAATTTATCTTCTTTTTTCCAAACTGGATTTGAAACATTAGATAATTTTACAATTCTATTTTTTGCAAAACTTAAAGTATTAACCTCATCAACTAATCCAACCTCTTTTGCCTGAGAAGATGTAAAAATATGAGCATCAGCAAATTGTGTGTGATTTTCTACTTTTAAACCTCTTGCCTTAGCTACATCAGTTATAAACATATTATATGTATCATTTATAACTTTTTCTAACTCTTGCTTCTCATAATCATTCCACTGTCTTGTAGGTGTTCCAGACTCTTTAAACTTTCCTGCTTTTATAGTTTGAGTTTTTACACCAATTTTGTCCATTAGCTCTTCTAAATTAGTTCCTTGGAAAATAACTCCAATAGAACCTACCATAGCTCCTGGATTTGCAATAATCTCTTTAGCCCAAATAGAAGCATAATAACTTCCACTTGCCATTACTCCACTTGCATATACTACAACTGGTTTTAATTCATTTAACTCTTTTATTGCATAAGCTAACTCAACAGAGGGTGCTACTGCTCCACCAGGAGAGTTTACATCAAGTAATACACCTTTTATATTATTATTCTTTTTTGCTTCATCTATTTGAGCTAATACTTTTTGAGAGTCTAAAATAGGACCAAATAGCTCAATTTTTTGTAGATTTGCTGTTTCAAAACTTCCTTCTTTCATTGCTACATCTTCTGATGTTGATACAAAATAGTAAACAATTGTTAAAAAAACTATTGTTTTAAAATATTTAGTAATAAAATCTAAAATAGCAATAATAGGATAAAATAGTTTTTTAAAAAAATCAAACATCATTTCCTCCAATATATACTTTATTTACAAACTTAGTATGTAAAATAACATTCATACATAAATCCTCTTTCTCTTTTACTTTATCAGGTAAAGTAATAGCAATAATATCTGCATCTTTATCTTTTGATAACTCACCTTTTTCTAAACCTAAAGCTTTTGCACCATTTAAAGTTGCTGCTTGTAGTAAAGTTTTTGAAAAAGAGATAGGATTTTTATGTAGATGTATCATTAAACAGTTTCTTAACTCATCAAACATTGATAATGAATTATTTGAACTAAGTCCATCTGTACCAATTGTAAATGGTACTTTTAAATCAATTAATTTATCTATATTTAGTTTTGTATTGTTTAGTAACCTATTTGAAGTTACACAATGATTTACAAAAGCCTTTAACTCTTTAATTTTTAATAAATCATTATCACTTGCTTCTACACAGTGTGTAAAAGATAGATTCTTTAAACCTGTAAATTGATTCAAAAACTCCATTGGCTCTGTAACACTTTTCTCTTGCCCTAAAAAGTTTTTAAAGAATTCTAAAAAACCACCTTCATTGCGATGTAACCACTCAAACTCTTCAGGAGATTCTAAAAAATGAGAACTCACACTTAAATTTTCTTCACGTGCTAAATTTAAAGTTTCTCTTACTAAAAAAGGATGTACTGAATAAGGAGAGTGAATTGCAATTGCTGGAATAAAACTTTTATTTGCTTTACTTTTTGCACTATTTAATCGTGCTTTAAAATCTGCAAACAAAGTATCAATCATATCAGCCTTACTTCCTATTACTTCTGTAAAATATACAGTATTTATAGCAGAATTAATACAAGCTTCCATATCTAAAGAATAAGAAGAGATAGCTCCTATTGTAGTAGTACCACTCTTTAGCATCTTTGATAACTTTTTACTAATTAGTTTTGAGCTTGCTTTTTCAACTAACTCTTCTCTTGATGCAATAACAGAATTTAACCATTGCATAAAGTTTCCATATTTTAAAGTTGTTGAGTTAGAAGAGAATTCTAAATGTACATGAGAATTAATAAGCCCAGGCATTAAAACTGAGTTTTGACCTAAAGACTCAATTTCTACACCCTTATATTTTTCAGAAATAAATTCTTTTGTACCAACATCAATAATTTTTTCATCAAAAACAATAGCACCATCTTTTATGATGGCACTATCTTCATTGCAAGTTATTATCCATGAGGCACTTAGAATTTTCATTAATTAGTTCTCTTCTTTTTGTGCTTGAGCTTTTGCTAAAGCATCTTGTTGAGCTTGCTGTGCTGCTTTAACTTCTGCAATAATTTGAGTTAAAGAGATAAGTCCTAAATGATAAGAGAAAGGACCAAAACCTGTAATAACACCTGTTGATGCACCAGCAGTAATTGATTTTTGTCTAAACTCTTCTCTTTTATAAATATTTGAAATATGTACTTCTACAGTTGGAAGATTAACTGCACTTAAGGCATCTTTGATAGCAATTGATGTGTGAGAAAATGCTGCAGGATTAATTAAAATACCATCAACTGTACCTAAACACTCTTGAATTCTATCTACAATTTCACCTTCTAAATTTGATTGAAAAAACTCTAATTCAACCTCATTTTGTGCTGCACTTGCTTTCATTTGCTCATGGATTTGATCTAAAGTCATTGGACCATAAATATGTTGTTCTCTAACACCTAACATATTTAAGTTTGGACCTTGAATAACTGCAATTTTCATATTATATTCCTTTTATAAATTTTGGGTAAGATTATATTCAAATTTTAGTTAATGAAAGATGAGTTATGCAAAATTATATACTATTAAATGAAAACGCTATCTACTATGAATGTGGATTTTCATGTGACAATGTAATATTTATTAAACTTGGAAAAGAGAGCTTTTTTATTACAGATGCTAGATATACGATTGAAGCAAAACAATATACTCAAAATTGTAAAGTTATTGAAAGCTCAAATCTAGTAGAAGAGGCTCAAAGAATTCTAAAAAAATCTAAAATCAAAAAAATTGATTTTGACCCAAATGATTTCACTTACTCTTTATATGAAAAATTAACTTTTGGTTTAAAAACTGAGTTTATAAAAAAAGAGAATTTCTCAAAATTAAAAAGAATAATCAAAACAGATGAAGAGATTGAATTTCTAAGAAAAGCTTCTAAAATAGGAAAAAAAGGTTTTAAACAATTAGCTAAATATATTAGAAAAAATGGTTTTGAACAAAAAGAGACTTTTTTACATTTTAAAGCTATTGAAAAACTAAGCTCTTTTGGAAAATATGATTTAAGTTTTGACCCAATTATTGCAATAAATGAAAATGCAGCAAAACCCCATGCTCTTCCTACAAATAAAAAACTAAAACTAAATGATTTACTTCTTGTTGATGCAGGAGTAAAATATAAAAGATATTGTTCAGATAGAACTTGTACTGCAAATGTAAACTTTGAGACTTTTAACTTTAAAAGAGAACAAAACTTTAAAAATAAAAAGTATCAAAAAATCTATGATATTGTATTAAAAGCTCAATTAAATGCTATTTCAAAAGCAAGAGTGGGAATGAAAGCAAGTGAAGTTGATAAACTTACTAGAGATATAATTGAAAAAGCAGGCTATGGGAAATATTTTGTTCATAGTACTGGACATGGTGTAGGATTAGATATCCATGAGTTTCCAAATATAAATAGTAAATCTGATGTAATTATTGAAGACAATATGGTTTTTACAATTGAACCAGGTATTTATCTTCCAAATAAATTTGGAGTAAGAATAGAAGATACTGTTGTAATGAAAAATGGAAAAGTAGAAATTCTTTAAAAAATTAAAAAATAATCTTGACTAACTTAATTAGTTTTATATAATAAAAGGAAATTATGAAAAAAATTCTAAGCAAAGATTTAACACTATTTTATACTTCAAATTTTCCAAAAACTTTTAATACCTCTACAAATAAAAAATATATTGTAACTATAGGTATTGGGGGGAATATAGGAGATACAAAAAAACTATTTGATAAGTTAGTCTTATCTTTAAATAAAAATCATAAATTTGATTTACTTATGACTTCACCCCTACTTTTAAATCCTCCTTTTGGATATCTTGAACAAAAACCATTTTTAAATGGTATAATCAAACTTAGTACAAACCTTAGTGTAAATGAATTTTTTAAAATTACACAAAGATTGGAAAAAAGATTTGGAAGAAAGCGGTCCTTTCAAGATGCGCCTAGAACCTTAGATATTGATATAATATTTTTTGATAACAAAAAAATAAGTACAAAAAAACTTATTATTCCTCACAAAGACTGGGCAAATAGAGAATCAGTGATTATTCCTTTAAACTATATGATGAACATTTAATTGTTCTTTTAAAATAAAATACAAATCAAATATATAAAAATTTATAAGGCTAGAGAATGAAGAAAAAAGTAGTTGTTGGAATGTCTGGTGGTGTTGACTCTTCAGTTACTGCATTGCTCTTAAAACAGCAAGGTTATGATGTAGTAGGTTTATTCATGCGAAATTGGGAATATGGAATCAAAGGGAGTCAATGTCCTAATCGTATTGAGTTTGAAGATGCAAAAAAAGTTGGAGAATTAATAGGAATTGAAGTAAAAGGTAAAGACTTCGTAGAAGAATATAGAAATAAAGTATTTGATGTATTCTTGGAAGGTTTAAAAAAAGGTCTTACTCCTAATCCAGATATTCTTTGTAATAAAGAAATTAAATTTAATGTATTTTTAAATGAAGCAAAAAAAATGGGTGCTGATATGATTGCAACTGGTCATTATGCAAAAATAGCAAAGTATAAAGACCATTTTGTATTAGATACTCCAAAAGATAGTTCAAAAGACCAAAGTTATTTTTTACATGCTCTTTCAAGTGAACAACTTTCTCATGCTATGTTTCCACTTGGTGATTTAACTAAAACAGAAGTGAGAGAAATAGCAAGAGAACATAATTTACCTGTAAGTGATAAAAAAGATAGTACAGGAATTTGTTTTATTGGTAACCAAAGATTTGATGATTTTATTACTCAACACTTAAAAGCAATTCCAGGTGATATTATTGATGATACAGGAAAAGTAATTGGTAAACACAAGGGTCTTATCTGCTATACATTAGGACAAAGAAAAGGTATAGGTCTTGGTGGATTAAAAGAGACAGAAGGGGATAATAATATCCATAAACCTTGGTATGCAGCCAAAAAAGATATTAAAAACAATACTTTAACTGTTGTTCAAGATACTAATCATCCCTTACTAATGAGTGAAATAGTAGAAGCTTCTCATATGCATTGGGTACTAGAAGAAGCACCAAAGGTTGGGGATAAACTAATGGCACAAGTAAGATATAGGCAACAAAAACAAGCTTGTACAGTTATAAGAGCAGATGAAACTAAAGTTTTAGTTAAATTTGATAAACCTCAAAGAGCTGTAACTTTAGGACAAAGTCTTGTTTTATATGAAGGAAACTACTGCTTAGGTGGTGGTTTTATAAGTGATTACCATTAATATGATATAATCCCGTTTTCTACTAATCTTTGCAGAATAATGTAAAGATTAGAGAATAAATATGGAAGAAAGCGATCCTTTCAAGATACGCCTAAACCTAAGATTAAATATCATATTGGGCAAATAGAGAGTCAGTGATTATTCCTTTAATAAAAGGATAAATAGATGAAAAAAAAAGTAATGGTAGGTATGAGTGGAGGAATTGATTCTTCAGTTACTGCTTATATGCTACAAAAAGATGGATTTGAAGTTGAAGGTTGTTACTTAAAACTTCATGATAGAACTGATGGTTATCACGAAAAAAATCTAGCTTACATTGAAGATGTAGCAAAATTCTTAAATATTAAATATCATGTATTAGATTTAACAAAAAAATTTGAACAAGAAGTATATGATTACTTTATTAATTCTTATTTAGAAGGTACGACACCAAATCCTTGTGTTAAATGTAATAGACAAATCAAATTTGGAGCTATGTTAGATTTTGCAAAAGAGCATAAAGCTTCATATTTAGCAACAGGCCATTATGTAAAAACAGATGGTAAGTTTTTCTATCAAGCAGACGATGATACAAAAGACCAAAGTTATTTTTTATCTCAAGTAGATAAAGAAGCCTTACCTTTTATGATGTTTCCATTAAGTACATATAAAAAAGAAGATATTATAAAATTTGGTGCCGAACTTGATGTTGCATACAAAAGAATTACAGAGAAAAATGAATCTCAAGAGATTTGTTTTGTTGAAACAGTTTATACAGATGTGGTAAAAAGACATGCAAACATTGATATTCCAGGAAAAGTTTTAGATGAACAAGGAAATGTTGTAGGAGAGCATAAAGGATATATGCACTATACAATTGGTAAAAGAAGGGGCTTTACTGTTCATGGAGCACATGAACCTCATTTTGTTACGAAGCTAAATCCAAAAGATAACACAATTATTGTTGGTAAAAAACAAGCCTTAGAAGTAAACCAAGTAAAAGCTGAAAACTTAAATATGTTTATTGATGAAGAAGAGTTTGATTGTACTGTAAAATTAAGATATAGATCAACTTCTGTTCCTTGTAAGGTTATAATTAAAGATGATAAAGCAACAATTAATTTAAAAGAGCCTGCTTTTGGAGTTGCAGCTGGACAATTAGCTGTTTTCTATGAAGAAGATAAAGTTATTGGTAGTGCTTGGATTAAAGCTACTTCATAATTAAAACTAAGAGGTAAGCCTCTTAGTTTTTAAAATGAGTATGAAAGTGTTAAACTTCCATATGTACTATCATTAGAGTCTGCATCATCACTATCTGTATCAATATCAGCATATAATAAGCCAACACTTAAAGAATCAGTAATTGCATAAGAAACAGTTAAATTTAACTCCTTTTCATCAAAATTATCTGCACCATATTCAGTATCTGAGTATAAAGCTCCTAACTCAACACCTGCTATTTCATATGATAAAGAACCATAAACAGTTTTTGCATCAGCTGAATAGATTTGATTTCCAGAATCCATAAGATTAATATTATCTCCATAAGTATCCATTAGACCTATTCCATAATCTTTATCAGTTTTAATATATCCTAAAGAAGCACTAATTCCTGCAAATGATGTTCCAAGTTCTAAATTTAAAATATTTCCATCATCTGTTGTAATATCTTTCATCTTTGAGTCAACATTACTAGTTGCATAATGAGCAATTGCAGAAAAAATATCACTTGAATATGAAGTTTTTAAACCATAAAAATCAACTGCATCAGGTGCAGAGTATGCATAAGGATTAAACTCTAAAGAATCAAAAGCTTTATATTTTATATCTAAAACATAAGCTCCTTCATTTGTTAGTTCAGTAAAATCACTACTCTCATCTTCATCTGAAATTGCTTGTCTATCTGTATAACCTAATATTATAGTAGTATCAGGAATTGCTGTTATTGCAGCAACTATTGCTTCATTATAATCTCCTAACCATTCTAAATCAATTGCTTGTCTACCAGCAGTAATAGAAAAAGACTCACTTGCATATTTTAAATAAGCCTCTGTCATAAGTGCATCATGTACAAAAAAGTTTTCATAATCACCCTCTTCTACTTCAGAAAACTCATGATTTGCTCTAAAACCCATTTTTGCACTTAAACCATAAAAACTTCCTGTTTCATAAGCTAAACCAACTGTTCCAGCAGTAAATCCAGAATCAACAACACCTTTATTATCATATTTAACTGTGTGTAGAGTAATATCTCCACTTACTTTTCCACTTTTAAATGCTTCATCAATAGAATCAGCTGCGAACACTGTTGATGTACTTAATAATAAAGCACAAGTAAAAAGACTAAACTTTTTCATAACTCTCCTTTAATTTCTATGCAACTATTCTAATACTGCAATTAAATTTTGTAAACAGTTTATTTGTATATTTATTAATCATTTTTAATATATATTTTTTATTCTTTTATATATAAATTCAATATAAGAAGTATTTAGCTAAAATCACAAAAAAATACTTACTACACACAAACAAGGAATATCTAATGTCAAAATATAAGCTTTTTAGTGGTACTGCTAACCCTGAATTTGCTAAAAAAGTTGGGAAATATCTTAATGTTGAAGTTGGAGAAGCTTCTATTAACAAGTTCAGTGATGGAGAAATCTCTGTTCAAATTAAAGAGAGTGTAAGAGGACAAGATGTATTTATTGTTCAACCTACATGTGCTCCAACAAATGACCACTTAATGGAACTATTAATTATGATTGATGCACTTAAAAGATCAAGTGCTGCTTCTATTTCTGCTGTTATTCCATATTATGGTTATGCAAGACAAGATAGAAAAGCTGCTCCAAGAGTTCCAATTTCTGCTAAATTAGTTGCTGATATGTTAGAAGCTGCTGGAATTGATAGAATGATTACTATTGATTTACATGCTGCACAAATCCAAGGTTTCTTTAACGTTCCTGTTGATAACTTATATGGTTCTGTTTTATTTGTAAGCCACTTAAGAAGCAAAAATTTAAAAAATCCTATTATTGCAAGTCCAGATATTGGTGGAGTTGCAAGAGCAAGATCATATGCTGATAAATTAGGATATGACTTAGTAATCGTTGATAAAAAAAGAGAAAAAGCAAATGTTGCTGAAGTTATGAATATCATCGGTGATGTAGAAGGTAAAGATGTAATCTTAGTAGATGACATGGTTGATACAGCAGGAACATTAGTTAAAGCTGCTGAAGTATTAAAGAAAAAAGGTGCAAATTCAGTAATGGCATGTTGTACACACGGTGTATTATCTGGACCTGCATTTGATAGAATTAATAATGGTACTTTAGATGAGCTTATTGTTTCAGATACTATTCCTATTCATGGACATAGTGATAAAATTACAGTATTAAGTGCTTCAAGAATTATTGGAGAAACAATTAGAAGAATTACTCATAACGAGTCTGTAAACTCAATTTTTATTGACTAAGAAAAGTAATTTTAAATAACTAAATAATTTAAATAATAGTTGTTTAAATATTTATTCGTTATGATGATTATGAATAAACACAAAAGGAAATAATATGAAAAAAATTATTTTATCAGCAGCATTATGTGCTTCTCTTGCATTCGCGGCAAATAGTGAGTACAAATATGAGATTACACCTTTAGTTGGTGGAAATATTACTGAAGGTAACTTAAACCTAGATGACCATTATGGTGTTGGTGGTTTAAGTTTTGGTGTAAACTTTGATGATACTTTATATGATCAAATTGAAGTTGGAATTTTAACTTCTTTAGAGCAAGTTGATTATGACGGTATTAACGAAGATACAAACATTACAAGATTATTTACTAACTTTGTAAAAGATTATGGTCTTACTGAAAACACTTCTTTATATGCTTTAGTTGGGGTTGGTTTAGAGCATTTTGAAAATGAAGAGTTAGGAAATAAAACTTCTCTATTTGGAAACTATGGGGTTGGTTTAAAATATAAGTTCTCTAATGATATGGCATTAAAAACTGATATTAGACACCTAATCAATACAAACGATAGAGATAACAACTTAATCTATACTGTTGGTTTAGCAATTCCATTTGGTGAAAAAGCTGCTCCAGCTCCAAAAGAAGAGAAAGTTGAGCCAAAACCAGCAATTGCAAAACTTGCAGATACAGATGGAGATGGTGTTCCTGATATTAAAGATAAATGTCCAGATACTCCAAAAGGTGATATCGTTGATGAAAATGGATGTTCTTTAAAAGTAAACTTAAACATCAACTTTGATTTTGACAGTGCAAGAATCAATAATGAGTATGATTCAAAAATCAAAAAATTTGCTGATTTTATGAAAAAATTCCCTTCTGTAAAAGGAAAAATTGAAGCACACACTGACTCAGTTGGTACAGAAGATTATAACCAAAAACTTTCTGAAAGAAGAGCTGCTGCTACAGTTAAAGCTTTAGAAGAGCAAGGTGTTGATAAATCAAGACTTAACTCTACAGGATATGGTGAATCTAAACCTAAAGCAACAAATGAAACTGCTGAAGGTAGAGCTGAAAACAGAAGAGTTGAAGGTTCAATTCAAAGATAATTTCTACTTTAAGTATAGGGTTTAATCCCTATACTTTACCTCCTAAATTTAAAACTTAACTACTAACTAACAAATTTTTAGATATAATCGCGGAATTTAATATAAACATAGGAATTTAATTTTGCAAAAAAATATTAGAAACTTTAGTATTATTGCCCATATTGATCATGGTAAGTCTACATTAGCTGATAGAATTATCCAAGAGTGTGGAGCTGTTACAGATAGAGAAATGTCTTCTCAGATGATGGATACTATGGATATTGAACAAGAACGTGGTATTACTATTAAAGCTCAAAGTGTAAGATTAAAATATATGAAAGATGGACAAGAGTATGTCTTAAATCTTATTGACACTCCAGGTCACGTTGACTTCTCATATGAAGTAAGTAGGTCTTTAGCTTCATCAGAAGGTGCTTTATTAATTGTAGACTCAACTCAAGGTGTTGAAGCACAAACTATTGCAAATGTATATATTGCTTTAGATAATGATTTAGAATTATTACCAGTTGTAAATAAAATTGATTTACCAAGTGCTGACCCAATGAGAGTTTTAGAAGAGACAGAAGAAGCTATTGGGCTTGACTGTACAGAACATAATCTAATTTCAGCTAAAACTGGTCTTGGAGTAAAAGAGTTAATAGATTCAATTGTTGATAGAATTCCAGCTCCTACAGGAGATGAGAATGCTCCTACAAAAGCTCTTATTTATGATTCATGGTTTGATAACTATCTTGGAGCTTTAGCACTTGTAAGAGTTTATGATGGTTCTATTAAAAAAGGTCAAGTACTAAAGATGATGAATACAAAAGTTGAACATCCAGTATTAGACTTAATGTATCCACACCCAATTAAAAGAGAAAAAACAACTGAAATAAAAACTGGTGAAATTGGAATTGTAGTTCTTGGACTTAAAACACTTGATGGGATTGCTGTTGGTGATACAATGACAGATGCAAAAAATCCTACTTCAGAAATAATTGATGGATTTGAACCTGCTAAACCATTTGTATTTGCAGGAATTTATCCAATTGAAACAGATAAATTTGAAGATTTAAGAGAAGCTTTAATTAAGTTACAACTAAATGATTCTTCAATCTCTTTTGAGCCAGAATCTTCAGCTGCACTTGGAAGTGGATTTAGAACAGGTTTCTTAGGAATGCTTCACATGGAAGTTATCAAAGAGAGACTAGAAAGAGAGTTTAACCTTGATTTAATTGCAACAGCACCAACAGTTGTATATGAAGTGGAAAAAACTGATGGAGAAAGAGTTATTATTCAAAATCCTTCAGAACTTCCTGAGCCAAACTATATTCAAACTATTTTTGAACCATATGTAAAAGCTACAATTTTAGTTCCTGATGAATTTTTAGGAAATGTAATTAAGCTTTTAAATGATAAAAGAGGTATTCAAAATAAAATGGATTATCTAGGTAAAAGAGTTTTACTTGAATATGATATTCCAATGAATGAAATTGTAATGGATTTTTATGATAAATTAAAATCTACTACAAAAGGTTATGCTTCATTTGATTATGAGCCAGTTGGATTTAGACCTGGAAACCTTAAAAAACTTGATGTTAGAGTTGCTGGAGAAGTTGTTGATGCACTTTCTATTATTGTACCTGAAGAAAAAGCAGTATCTAGAGGTAGAGAGTTTATTAAAGCACTTAAAGAACTAATCCCTAGACAGCTTTTTGAAGTTTCAGTACAAGCTTCTATTGGTAATACTATTATTGCTAGGGAGACTGTTAAGTCTATGGGTAAAAATGTTACTGCTAAATGTTATGGTGGGGATATTACAAGAAAAAGAAAGCTTTTAGAGAAACAAAAAGCTGGTAAGAAAAGAATGAAGGCAATTGGTAAAGTAAATGTGCCGCAAGAGGCTTTCATGGCAGTTCTTAAAATCTAATATTTAACGCATCTTCTGCGTTGAAGAGGAACGGTTTCGTATAGTCACTTAGTTTACTAAGCTTCTATACTCAACAACCCTCTTCACCTTGAATCTACATAAAATCTTAAATTTTTACTTTTTAAATATCAATCTCAACAAATAAAATCTAAAAATCCAAACTATCTTGAATTGTGAGCATTTAAAAATAGCGTTAATTAAAAATGCATAAAATATATAAGAAATTAAAACTGTTCGAAGCCTTTAGGCTGAGTTTTTTAATTTCTATATTTTAAAATTTTTATAGCGTCATTTTTATCTCTGCTCACGCTTTTTTGCGATACTTTTTATAAAAAAAGTATCATACCTCTAAGAACAACAAGAACTTCCACTACAACAACTTGTAGCCTCTTCTTTCTTCTTCTCACTTTTTACTTCAGTAGAACAAGAGTTATCTTCACATACTGATTCTTTTGGTTTATCTTTTATAGTTCTAAGTATTCTCATTGAATTGAAAATTGCCAATAATGCAACTCCCACATCAGCAAAAATTGCCTCTTTCATACTAATCATTGCTCCAGCTCCAAGTACTAAGAAAGCAACTTTAATAGCCATGATAAATACAATATTTTGGTACACAACTACTTTTGTTTTTTTAGCAATTTTAATTGCATCACTTATTGATTTGATATTATCATTTAAAATTACAACATCAGCAGACTTAACAGCAATATCACTACCAACGCCACCCATAGCAAAACCTACATCAGAATTAGCAAGTGTTGGAGCATCATTGATACCATCACCTACAAAAGCAGTAACCTTGTTTGTATCTTTTTTTATAATTTCAAAGTTTGATAACTTATCTTGTGGTAAAAGTTCATATTTAACTTCATCTATACCTAAATAGTTTGCCACATTAAGGGCAACCTCTTTTTTATCTCCTGTAAGCATATATGTCTTTTCAATACCTAAATTTTTAAGTTCAGCTATTACCTCTTTTGCTTCTACTTTTATAATATCACTTACTACAATATAACCTGCAAATTTTGAGTTAATAGAGATAAATACTACATTTAACTCTTCTTCTATATTCTCATCTATTTTTACACCAAATTTTTCTAGTAATCTATCATTTCCTACTAGAACCTCTTTTGAATCTATTTGTGCTTTTATTCCTAAACCACTTAACTCTTCATGCAAAGCTATTGCTTTTGAATCAATCTCTTTACCATATGAAGAGACAATTGATTTTGCAATTGGATGAGTTGAAAAACTCTCTACATAAGCAGCTACTTTTAAAAGCTCATCTTCGTCTATACCAAAAGCTTTTACTTTTGTTACTTCAAATACACCATGAGTAAGTGTTCCTGTTTTATCAAAGATAATATTTTCTATCTCTGTTAGTTTTTCTATGTAGTTTGCACCTTTAACTAAAACACCTCTTTTTGATACTGCTCCAATAGCAGAGAAAAATGACAGAGGAATAGATACAACTAAGGCACAAGGACAAGAGATAACTAAAAATACCAATGCTCTTTCAATCCAATCAGCGTATAAAGCTCCTTCTATAAGCATAGGTGGAATAAAAGCTAACATCACTGCAAGGATTACTACAATAGGAGTATATCTTGAAGCAAATTTTGTTATAAACTTTTCTGCTTTTGCTTTTTTAGAACTAGCCCCTTCTATCATCTCAATAATCTTTGCAACAGTTGAGTCTTTATATAAAGATTGCACTTTTATATAAGTAGCATTTGAAAGATTGATAAAACCACTTAATACTTCATCATCTTGTTTTACAGTTTTAGGTTTAAATTCCCCTGTAATAGCACTTGTATCAAAAGAGCAAGTTTTATCTAAAAGTACTCCATCAACTGGAACTTTTTCTCCTACTTTTACTAATATAGTGTCACCTATTTTAACTTCATCGGGAGATTTTTGGACAACTGTTTCCCCCTCTTTAACATTTGCAAACTCTGGCTTTATATCTATAAGTGAATTTATACTATCTCTTGAATTATTTACTGCAACTGCTTGGAACATCTCTCCTACTTGATAAAATATCATTACAGCAATACCTTCAACATACTCCCCTAGCCCAAATGCACCAATTGTTGCAATTGACATTAAAAAGTGTTCATCAAATAGTTTTCCACTTAGTAGATTTTTTCCTGCTTTATATAAAACATCCCATCCAACTAAAAAGTATGCTATTAGATAAACAGCTAGTTGTAAATTAGCATTTTGAATATAGTTATATGAAATATAGGTTACTACAATAGATACTATTGTTATAAACAATAACTTTTTATCAAGTAGTTGCCAAAAAGTTCTTTGAGTTCTATTTTCATCTTTTATTATAAACACTTCTCTTTCAATATTTTGAATCTCTTTTTCTATCTTGTCTAATAAATCATCATCTGTATTTTGTTCAAAACTCAAAGTTGATGTTGAGAAGTTTAGCCTTACATTTGATAATTCATCTAATTCATTTAATCTTTTTTCTATCTTTCCTGCACAATTTGCACAATCTAAGTTTTGTAATTTGACTTTTTGCATAGATTATTCCTCTTAGCCTTTTATGATATGTTCTAATCCCATATCATAGATTTTTTTAATGTGTTCATCATCAAGAGAATAATAAATCTGTTTTCCTTCACGTCTAGGTTTAACAATTTTAGAATTTTTTAATACTCTTAATTGATGAGAAACTGCTGATTGACTTACATTTATAAGTTCACTTATAGCTCCTACACATAACTCTTCTTCTTTTAATACTGAGATGATTTTTATTCTTGTTGTATCTGCAAAAGCTTTAAAAAGCTCCGCTACATCGTATAGAGTCTCTTCTTCTATTAATGTCTTTTTTACTTTTTCTACTTCGTTTGAATGATCACAACACTTATTACTCATATTAATTCCTTTTTATATGTACATATGAATAAGTAATCATATGTTATTCAAACTTAAAACTTTATTAGTTTATAAATCAAAAAGTTATAATATTAAATATTATGAAATGTCTTATATGTGAAAGTTATAGTTTTAATATTTTTTGTAAAACTTGTCAAAAAAAACTCTTAAAGCCTTCTTTTTATAAAAGAGAGTTAGAAAAAGGGTTTTTTAATTACTGCTTTTACTCTTTTTCAGAGATAGAAGAGTTTTTAACTTCAAAATACTATTTTCATGGAGATAGAGTTTTTAATATTTTGGCAAAACTATCTTTTAGTAAATTTGCAAAAAATTTCAAATATAAAGAGTTGATTTATTCTATAGGAATAGATGAACACACAAGGCATGAATTTTCCCAGACAGCAATTTTATCAAAACATTTAGAATCAAAATATATAAAACCTCTTTATGGAAAATGTAAAGCAACAAATATAGTTAAATATGCAGGAAGAGATTTAAAATTTAGAAAAAAGAACAAAAAAAAGTTTGATATTAAAGTGTCAAATAAGAGTATTATTTTGGTGGATGATTTAATAACTACAGGAACAACTATTCTTGAAGCAAAAAAAGCTTGTGAAGAAAAAAATAACCAAGTTTTATTTTCTTTAACCCTAGCTGATGCAAAAATTTAGTATAATCTCATTTTTTTAAAGGATATAATTTTGGTTGGAATTATCGACTACAATATGGGAAATCTTGCTAGCGTTTACAATGCATGTCATTTAGTTGATGCCAAAGCTTCTTTTGTAAAAGACCCAAATGATTTAAAAAATTTTGACAGAATCATTTTACCAGGGGTTGGTGCTTTTGGTGATGCAATGGAACATCTTAATCAAACTGGAATGAAAGAAGCTATTTATGAATTTGCTAAAAGTGGAAAACCAATGATTGGTATTTGCCTTGGTATGCAACTTCTTTTTGAAAGCTCTGAAGAGTTTGGAGAACATAAAGGTTTAGGTTTAGTAGATGGAAAAGTTGTAAAATTTGATAAATCAAAAATGCATGAAGATACAAAAGTTCCTCATATGGGTTGGAATGTAATTAAAACTTCAAATGAACACACACTATTTGAAGGATTAGCAAATCCATACCTTTATTTTGTACACTCATACCATGCAGTTACAGATCCTAAAAATGTAATAGGAACTACAGAGTATGGATATGATTTTGTAAGTGCGGTACATAAAGAGAACATCTATGGTTTTCAACCACATCCAGAAAAATCACACGATAATGGATTAAAAATACTTAAAAATTTTATGAATATTAAATAATAGGGAAAAGATATGGATATTTTACCAGCAATCGATCTTAAAGATGGAAAAGCAGTAAGACTTAGTAAAGGACTTATGGATAGTGCAAAAATCTATTCAGATGAGCCTTGGCAAGTTGCAAAAAGATTTGAAGAATTAGGAAGTAAATGGGTTCACGTTGTTGATTTAAATGGTGCATTTAAAGGTGAACCAGCAAACTTAGAACAAATAAAAAAAATCAAAGAGAACTGTAATCTAAAAATCGAAGTTGGTGGTGGAATCAGAGATGAAGAGACTATCAAAATGTATGTTGAGCTTGGAATTGATAGACTTATATTAGGTTCAATTGCAGTAAAAGATCCACAATTTGTAAAAGATATGGCAAGTAAATATCCAATTGCTGTTGGAATTGATGCTATGAATGGAATGGTTGCAGTTGAAGGTTGGGCAGAAGTATCAACTATGAAAGCAACTGATTTAGCACGTGAGTTTGCAAATGCTGGTGTTGAAGCAATTATTTGTACTGATATTTCAAAAGACGGAATGCTTTGTGGGGTAAATGTAGAGTTTACAGAAGAGATTGCACTTGCATCAGGTGTTGATACAATAGCTTCTGGTGGAGTAAAAGATATCAATGATATCACGAACTGTAAAGCAAATGGAAATATTGCAGGTGTAATTGTAGGAAAAGCATTCTATGAAGGTACACTTGACTTAGAAGAAGGATTTAAAGCCTTATAAAAAGGATAAAAATGCCTTTAAAAAAAATCAATTCTGATAGTATTTACAATAAACTTGTAAATGAAGAAGATGCCAGAGTTTGTAAAGCTATTGATGAAAGGGCTTGCAAGGTAGTACCTGGTAACTTCCTTCTTACTATTATTTCTTACTTTTTTAATAAACTTGCAGATGCTGTTGCAAATGCAAAAGTTGTCTTACCTTGGATAATGGAGAGTTTAAATGTTCCATTATTTCTTATTAGTTTTTTAGTTCCAATAAAAGAATCAGGTTCTTTACTTCCACAGCTGTTTATAGCTGCATATGTTAGAAAACTCCCCATTAGAAAATGGGTTTGGTCTTTAGGGACTTTCTTACAAGCTTTATGTATGTTTGGTATTGCTCTTGTAGCTTGGAATATGGAAGGTTTAAGTGCGGGACTTGCAATCATTGCTTTACTTATTGCAATGAGTTTAGCAAGGGGCTTATGCTCTGTTGCTGCAAAAGATGTAGTAGGGAAAACTATTCCTAAAACTAGACGTGGCGCATTAAACGGCTTATCTGCTATGCTTGCTGGTTTACTTGTTGTGGTACTTGGAGTCTATTTTTTATTAAATGGTGAGAAACCATTTTCAGCTCAAAACTTTGGGGTTTTACTTTCACTTGCAGGATTCTTTTGGATATTAGCTTCTATAATTTATCTTCAAATTAAAGAATTTCCTGGGGAAACTGATGGTGGAGGAAATGCTTTTACTGTAGCAATAAGTAAACTTGGTATTTTAAAAACTGATAAACCTTTTAGACTATTTGTGATTACAAGAGCTCTGTTTCTTTGTTCTGTTTTATCTGCACCTTTTTTTGTAATCATAGCTCAACAAAATAGTGATGCAAATGCTTACCTTTTAGGTCTTTTTATTCTTTCAAGTGGTTTAGCTGATCTGTTATCTGCAAACTTTTGGGGTAAATTCTCTGATGTATCTAGTAAAAAAGTTATGATTATAGGAGCAACTATTGCAACAACAGTTGGATTTGTCGTAGTCTTCATTGACTTTTTTTATAAAGAATTATTTTCTATCATTTGGATTATGCCTATTATCTATTTTATTTTAAGTATTGGATATCAAGGTATTAGAATAGGTAGAAAAACTTATATTACTGATTTAGCAGAAGGAAATAAAAGAACAGACTACGTTGCTGTAAGTAATACTTTAATAGGCTTTATCTTACTTTTAAGTGGTCTTATTGGAACACTTAGTTCTTTTATAGGACTGGGTGGAATAATCCTTGTATTGTCTCTTGTAGGGCTATTAGCTATTTATTTAGCAAAACAATTACCTGAAGTGCAAGAAGATTGATTTGACATTAGAATCAAAAAGTGATACAATTTTATCAAACCATCGTTTGGGAAAAATATGGCAATAAAAAAAACATCTAAAGAAGAGATATTAAACAAAGCAATTAGCCTTTTTAAAACACAAGGTTTCTACAATACTTCAATGGCAAATATTGCAGATGAGTGTGGTTTAATAAAAGGAAGTATCTATCACCATTTTAAAAATAAAGATGAGATAGGACTTGAAGCACTTAAATATATAAGTGAATACTTTGATAAAAATATTTTTTCAATAAAAGATGAAGCACTATCTACAAAAGAGAAACTAAAAAAGATAGTTGCAAAAACAGATGAGTACTTTTTAAATAGTAATGGAGGTTGTTTATTAGCAAACTTAGCAACTGAAGTTTCTAGTCAAAATGAAGAGTATAAAGCTATTATTGTTGATTATTTTAAAGTTTGGGAAGAGTGTTTAGCCAAAATATTAGAAGAGAAATATTCTAAAAAAGAGGCTGAAGATTTAGCATATGAATATATTTGTACACTGCAGGGTTCAATTATAATGTTTAATCTTACAAACAATAAAAATAGACTTTTAGAAATAGGAAAAAAACTATTAGCTAAGGTTTAAATTTTTTTTGCCCTTTTAACCAAACAATCGTTTGTTTGATATAGGAGAATTTTATGAGTTATATAAAAAAAATAAAAGGAAATAAGGCAGAACTTCCCCCAAAAGTAGAGGCTATTGAGGTTGCCTTTGCTTTTATTGGTGCATTTATTGCAATATCAGTTGTTGCTTACTTAACAAATAGTTATGAAAATATCTTTATCATGGGTTCATTTGGAGCAACTTGTGTTTTACTATTTGGATTTAGTGAGAGTCCCTTCTCTCAACCAAGAAATATCTTTTTTGGACATGTAATTTCTACATTTATGGGATTATTCTTTTTCCATTTTGTGGGAGATTATTGGTGGAGTTTAGCCTTAGCTTTAGCCTCTGCAGTTGCCATGATGTTACTTACTAGAACAGTTCATCCTCCAGCAGGTTCAAATCCTGTTATAGTATTCTTAATGGGTGCTTCTTGGGATTTCCTATTCTTACCTACTGCTTTAGGGGCTATGATTATAATTTTAGTTGGTGTTCTTTATAACAATTTACACAAAAAAAGAGTCTATCCAAACTACTGGATATAAAGAGTAAAGCCTAAACTTTACTCTTGCTCTTCAGCCATAGTATAATGAAGCTCTAACCCTTTTGAAGTTGCCACAAAACCATTTACATTGATTTTACCCTCATGTACCATTTTATGATGAAGTTTACAAAGCGGTATTAGATTATATTTATGGTTTTGATTTATATGACCTATAAAACCATCTTTATTTGCTCTTGCTTGTTCTTTGATATGGTGTACATCATCACAAGCTCTTCCACAAATAATACAAGTAGAGGCAAATAAATCTTTATTGTATTTAGAGGTTTTCTTTTGAGTAAGTCTCTCTATCTTATCGTAATCATCTGTTAATCGTTTTCTTATCTCATTTGCAACGCTTAAGAACTCTCTATCCATATGGAGTGATTTAGCATACTCTAATCCATACATTGATGAACCACTTCCATATTTTAATTTTCTATCAAAAATAAGCTTATCTTCCTCATCTTGATACATCACAGAAAGATGAAGTGGAATTATATTTTTAAGATTTTCAATCTCTTTAATCTCTGGAAGTTGATGAAGATGTGTTGCAAAAACAAAGATTGATTCAAGTTTTGCTAACTTTAAAATAGCACTTGCAACAATAGATAAACCACTCATTGTTTCTGTACTATGAGAAATCTCATCTCCTAAGATTAAAGATTGTTTTGTAGCTCTATTAAATATATTTTTTAGTTCAAGCATCTCTACTGCAAAAGATGAAAGTCCTTTTGCTATATTATCAGCTCCACTTATTCTTGTAAAAACAGAATCAAAAATAGAAAATCTCATTGACTTACAAGGTACATAAAAACCTGCTTGAGCTAAAATAACTGCTATACCAATTGATTTCATAAGTGAAGATTTACCAGAAGAGTTTATACCATAAAGTAAAACTCCATGCATTTTATTATTATAAATATTTACAGGGTTTGAGTTTTTAATAATTACATTATTTTTAAACTCATCTTTTGAAAGGGATAACTCCCCTAAGATAATATCATTTGGTACATAAATTCCCTGCTCTTCATTTGCTTCAATAATTGGATGTCTTAAGTCTATTAGTTCTAAAAAGTTTTCATCATCTTTTGTTTTTACTATTTTTGGACAAACATAATTATATTTTTTTGCTGTTTTGATATTTGAAACTGTTAAATCAACCTCAGCAATAAACTGAACTAACTCTTCAAGTAGTGTTGCAAATTTCTTTTCAAACTCATTTAGTTTCTCTTTAAATACAAGTTTATTTAGCTCTATAATTTTTCTTAAATTATGTACATATTTATCTGAGATTTCATCACTTAATTTACAAGAGATTTTTACTGAAGTAGTTTGTAGTTTTATATTAAAATCTTTGAAAAGTAGTAACTCATCATCAATAATAAGGTGAGAGTTTAATAACTCTTCTTTTATTAGGTTAAACCTATTTTTTGTAAGTGTTAAAAAGAAACCCTCTTTATCAAGTCTATTAATACCTACAAAGTTTGAATCTTTTGCATTTAAAAGTTTTAAAATATGATTTTTTATTAACTCTAATTTTTCAAAAAGTTTTTCATTCTCTTTATTTAACTCATCTATCTCATGGTTTATTCCATCACAAACCATATTTGATTCAACATCTTTTAACATATATTTACCAGATACTGCTAAATCAAAAGTTGACTCAATAGAATCAATAAACATTTGAAGTTGGGCTAAGCTACAAGGTGGAGTTATAAATTTATAGTTCTCCATGAAAGCAACTACTTCTTTTATACTAAGTAAAGAGTCATATAAATAGTTTAACTCAAAAGGATGTAGTCTTGCAAGTTTTATTCTTCTTGTAAGTCTTTCTATATCATAAATATTTGCTAACTCATTTTCAATAGGTCCATGATAATCAAATAACTCTTTTGATAAAGCATATCTTCTTAACAGTTCTTTGCTATCTTTTACAGGATGAGTAAGTCTCTCTTTTAATAATCTTTTACCCATTGCGGTTGAAGTATTATTGATTAGTTTTATTAAACTTGGATTATGAGAAGTCTCTATGATATTTAATTGCTCTAAAGCATTATTTCCTAAATAGATATATTTTGAGACATCAAGTTTTATAGGAAGTGAAAGTTTTTGAATAATATTTGAATCATGTCCTATTACAAAATCAATAAGTATTGCTAAACTTTGTGAACTAAGAGGAGCTCTTTCCATATCAAGATGTTCTATTGCTGTAAGTAGTGATTCTATATCAAAGACATTTTTGAATAGTTCATTTTGGTAAGTAACTTTTGGAATAAAGTTTCCTATATGAAAAGTCTTTAGTTTTAATTCTAAATAATCAATTACCTCTTTTTGATTTATATTTTTATCAGCAAAGGTAATTACTACCTCATTTGTACGATGCATATTCATATAATTAAATACTTCATCTAAAGAGTAAAACTTATCTTCACTTGTTCCATGAATTTCATTATAATAACACTTACCAGTTGTTACATCAATAGCAGAATATCCTACAAGATAGATACCTTTTATTTGGTCTACTACTAAAGATGTGATATTATTTTCATCTTGGTCTATTACAAAATCAAAGTTTGTACCAGGACTTACAACTGTATCAAGGTATCTACTTACTTTAGGTGGAACACCTTTTTGTCTTATTAGTACTACTGTATATTTTTGTTCTGAAATAATTCTTGCAAGATGTTTTTCTAAAGAGATTGCTGGAACTCCAGCCATAATAGGATTCTCTTTTGAGTTTTCTAAAATAGATTTATTTTTTCTTGTTAATTGTATATTTAATAGTTCAGCAATCTCTTTTGCTTTTCCTATTTGTTCTTCATCATTATTTACTTCATAAACTTCAAAAAAAGTACCTATTTCCATAAGTACTACAGTATTTTCTCCATACTTCTTTTCAAAAAGTTGTTGAAGTTTAAAATAGGTAATTGTAAGTAAGGTTTTTTTATCCTCTAATAAGGCTTGAACTTCTTCTCTCAATTTACTTTTTTACTCCAGTCCAATCTCTGATTAATGTTCTTTGTTCTCTTGTCAAATTAGCTTTATCATGTGCTTTAATATAACTTTGTAAAGGCATAGAAGCATAAGCTGTTCTAAAAATAGCTTTCATTTTCTCTTCTTTTTTCTCTTCATCATAGCTTTCCCAAATTGAGAAGTTTAAAGCTTTTCTTCCATTTGTAACATGAGAATCAATTATCCATGAAAAAGGAGCAATATAAGAATACCAAGGCCATGTTGTAGAGTTTGAGTGGCAATCATAACAAGCAGGTTTAAAAATAGCACTTATCTCAGGAGGTGTTTTCATCTCTAATTCTGGCTTTGTTTCACTATTTATTTTATCTGTTTGTATAAATTGCATTACAATAAATACTATTAAAAATATTAAAAGCGTTCTTTTCATATATCCTAATCCATAAATAAATTGTATGGTCTTTCTAACTCTCTTATAAAGTTTATAACAGAGATATTTCTTCCCTCTCTTTTAAACTCTTTTGAATCAAAAAATACCAAGATAGTTGGTATAGAAAATACCGAAAAATTGCTTGCTATTTCTTTATAGATATCAGCTTTTACTTCATAAGTTTCAATTTTTGGTAAATTAAGATTGATTTGCTCTTCAATTTTAGGTTTTAAGGCAGTACATACAGAACAATTTTGTCCTGAAAAATATATAAGTACAGGCTCACCTGTACTTATAATCGAATTAACTTCTTCTAAACTATTTAGGTTCTTCATTTACAATTTTTGAATGTTCTTGTAATTTTTCAAGAACTTTTTCCTCTTCCTCTTTTATTAATTTTTCTACATTATTTTCTGGATTTTTATGATCTTTTCTATTTACAAAAATATCATGTCTACTTAAACTAATCCCTTTCATATGAGTTAATGGGAAAGCAAAAGCTATACCTTTACCACTTGTTGTTATATGTAGTGAATGAATAATAGATTTTATCACAGGATTCACTAAACTTTGTGGAAGTAAGAATAATAATAGAGCATCATTTGCCTCAAATGAAGTTCTATAGAAGTTATCCATCTCTCCAAGTCCAATCCCATCTGCTCTTAATACTGTAACACCTGAAGCTCCTGCTTTACTTGCAGCTTGAATTGCATCAATTTTTTTATCTTTAGGTACAATAATTACAACTGCTGAAAAATCCATTGGTAAAGAGTGTCTTCTATCACTTCCATCAATATTTACAGTTGCTAAGTCCATATTTTCTGCATCAATAAGTGCATCTTTCAAGATATTTGCAGTTTCAATTTCAGTATCAGATTTAACACCAAGTTTTTCAATAATAATTCCATAAAGCATTACAGTAATCATTGGAAAAAGTGAAGCAAAGGCAATAAGACCAAAACCATCAATAAGTGGGCTTCTTCCTTCTATATTTGTAGCTAATCCAATCCCAAGTGCAGCAACAAGAGGAACTGTAACAGTAGAAGTTGTAACTCCTCCTGAATCATATGCAATAGGAATAATATATTTTGGAGCAATTGAAGTTAAGATAATAACTACAATATATCCAAAAATAATGTAGTAGTGAATATGTCCCCCATCTACAATTCTAAATGCTCCTAAAGCAATACCAACAGCAACCCCAAAAGCAACAAAAATTCTTAAAGCAAAATCATTAATCTTTCCATCACTAATCTCTTTTGCTTTTTTTGCAATAGCCATAAGAGCTGGTTCTGCCATTGTTGTAGAAAAACCAATTGCAAAAGCAAAAGCATAAATCATCATTACTGAATCAGATTTTGTAAGTTGATAAGCCATAGTCTCACCAAGAGTAAATAACCCCATTTCAAGACCAAGGATAAAGGCATCTAAACCTAAAATAACAAGAACAAAACCTAATAATACTGTTTTTAAATTATCAATTCTTTTCTTTAATACGGCATATTGGAAAAATAAAATAATAAGTAAAATTGGTGCAACATCTTTAATTACATTTATTATTCCAGTTAATAAAGAATTAAAAGTAATATTTGCACTTGTAGATACTGTTGCTTGAACTGCAACGTCTGCAACATCTTTAGCTTCAACTAAATTATATACAGCAATTCCATAAATCTGTACAAAAATCATTGGTGTTAATGAAGCAAAAGCGATAAGTCCAAATCCATCAATAACTGGATTTCTTCCTTTTATAGTAGTTGCTAGTCCAATTCCAAGAGCTGCAACAAGGGGAACTGTAACTGTAGAAGTAGTAACTCCACCTAAGTCATAAGCAAGACCAATAATCTCTTGTGGAGCAAAAAAAGTAACTCCAACTACTAACATATATCCAGCAATGATATAGTAGTGAATTGGATGACCTTTATAAATTCTATAAACACCTAAAAATATAGCAAAACCAACAGAGCCTGCAACTACAAGTCTAAGTATAGTAGCATCAATTCTTCCACTTGAAATAGAAGCAGCTTTATCTGCAATAACGGCA
Organism: Halarcobacter bivalviorum; assembly: GCF_003346815.1. NCBI lineage: Bacteria > Pseudomonadati > Campylobacterota > Epsilonproteobacteria > Campylobacterales > Arcobacteraceae > Halarcobacter > Halarcobacter bivalviorum. The sequence continues at coordinate 553,943 of NZ_CP031217.1, read as the reverse complement.
AGTGCGGGCTCAGCAATAGTTGTACCAAATCCAATTAAAAAGGCAAAAAATAGAACCCAAAGCATTGTTCCATGCTTTGCAAAATCCCTCGCTAATCCTTCACCAACAGGGAAAATACCTATTTCTAAACCTTGTAAAAATATTGCTAAACCAACTCCAACAATTGCTAAACCAATAGCAGTACTAAGCCACCCATCTGGAACAGCTTGAATAATTGCAAGTTGAAAAAATAAAATTACAACAATAATAGGAACTAAGTCCCTAAAAGACTCTTTTAACAGCTTCAAGAAGAAGTTTAATTGTGTCATACACTCTCTCTTTCACATAAATTTAATATAACCTTTAAATTTTATTTTAATATGATTTTTCAAATTTTTTGCTGAAAAAAGTAATTTTAAAACTTCTTTTTTTGAAAGTTTAGGAAGAGTTAAGTTACAAAGCAGCCCATGGCTACCTTGTTTTATAAATTATACTTGGTGAGTAGTATTTTTAGATAATCTCTGTTTTTGAGAAAGATAAGAGTTTAATGCACTAACATATGCATTTGCAGTTGCAAGCATTGTATCAACACTTAATCCATGTCCAACAAATGATGGAGAAGTATCATCAAAAACAACTCTTGTTGTAACTTTTGCTAAAGCATCTTTACCTTCTGTTACTGAAGTTACATTATAACTTTGTAACTCTCCATTGTAGCCTGTAAGTCTATCAATTGTTTTAAAGATTGCATCCATTGTTCCATTACCAATATTTGCATCTGTTAATACCTCATCATTGTGTTTAATAGATACTGCTGCTGTGGGAACACCATTTGAACAGTCAGAGATTTGTAATCCTACTAATTCATAAGTTTTATCTTGATTTAAAGACTCATCTGTAATTAACATTCTTACATCATCATCAGTAACATCTTTTTTCTTATCAGCTAATACTTTGAATTTTTCAAATGCAGAATTTAACTCTTCATCACTTACTTTATCAAATCCTAATTGATTGATTTTATCTCTAAATGCTGCACGTCCAGAGTGTTTACCTAAGATTAATGTAGAGTCTTTAATAACACCTACATCTTCAGGTCTCATAATCTCATATGTTTCTTGATGTTTTAATACACCATCTTGGTGAATACCACTTTCGTGAGCAAAAGCATTTTTACCTACAATTGCTTTGTTTTGTTGTGGCTCAACACCAGTAATAGTTGCAACTAATTTAGATGTAGCATAAATCTCTTTTGTATTTATATCTGTATATAAATCTCCAAAAGCATCTCTTCTTGTTTTAATAGCCATTACAGCCTCTTCTAAAGCAGAGTTTCCTGCTCTTTCACCTAAACCATTAATTGTTACTTCAATTTGTCTTGCACCATTTAATACAGCTGCTAAAGTATTTGCTGTTGCTAATCCTAAGTCATTGTGATTATGAACAGAGATTCTAGCTCTATCGCCTGCAAAATCTGATAATTCTTTTACCATTGCACCTAATTCTGTTGGTAATCTATATCCAACTGTATCTGGTAAATTAATAGTTGAAGCACCAGCAGCGATAACTGCATCCATAACTTCTTTCATAAATGGAATCTCTGATCTTCCAGCATCTTCTAAAGAGAATTCAACATCATCTACAAATGTTCTAGCATATTCTACTGCATGAACTGCTCTTTTAATAACTTCTTCTTCACTCATTTTTAATTTATATTTCATATGAATTGGTGAAGTAGCAATAAATGTGTGAATTCTATGCATTGCCGCTTTTTGTACTGCTAAACCAGCTTGTTTAATATCATTTTCAACTGCTCTACTTAATGAACAGATTGATGAGTTTGTAACTCTTTCTGCAATTCTTGAAACTGCATCAAAATCTCCTGGGCTTGCTGCTGCAAAACCAGCTTCAATTACATCTACACCTAATTTCTCTAATTGTAATGCAACTTTAATCTTCTCTTCCGTATTCATCGAACAACCAGGAGATTGTTCACCATCCCTTAATGTAGTATCAAAAACTATAATTTTATTCTTATCCATAGTGTGTAACCTTTAAAAATGTGAAATATTATATCTTTTTTTATTTAAAAAAGAAAAACTAAGTCGTGTGATTATTTGTTCTGTAATATGTTATATATTAGAGGAAGTTTTTAAGAAGTAGAAGAGTATTAACACTTTTGATGAAATGGTTTTTATAAAAATCAAATATTTTCATTTTACTCTCCTTTAAAATTATGAGCCTATTATAATCTTTTAAGATTTTTTTGTCAAGACTTATTTAGCTCTCGCTAAAACAGTCTTTCCTGATTCTACTTTATTACCTATATTTACTAAAATCTCTTGTGAATTATCTAATTCTACAATAACTTGTCCATGTAAAAAAACTCCAAGCTTATCTCCCATAAGAGCTTCATTTGAAAAAATAGAAATATCTGTTCCATATAAAGATGAGATTAATTCTATATTCATATCAGAATATTTTATTGTTGCTTTTTCATTTAATTTTTTTGCTTTTAATGAATCTAATAAAGTATTTAAACCTTTTTGATGTATTAAGATAAAATTACCGTTTTTTGGTGCTCTTAAAATGTGATTATCACATAAAGAAACATCAATTATAATTTGTATTTTATTATCTCTTTTATCAATTGTTGATACTTTTCCTGAAATAGGAGCTAAAATATCAGAAATATCATAATCTTTTTCTAATCTTTTGTTTCTATAAATTAATGCAAACCATATAGTAAGCACAAAAAAGATAAAAGATAAAAACTCACAATCTAAAATAAAAAATAAAACAAAAGCTAAAAACAGATAAAAAACTTTACTTTGTCCTTCTTTTGCAATTAAATTATTAAACATCATTTTTCCCTAAATTTTTATTATGATATTATCATCTTATATTTTAATAAATACTTTCTATATTATTTTAAAGTTTTTTAAACTCAATTCTAAAGATAGTTCCTTTAGAAGAAGACTCTTTTAAGAAGATTTTACCTTCCATATTATTTTCAATAATGGTTTTTGTCATATAAAGACCTATTCCTGTACCTTTACCCTCTTCTTTTGTAGTAAAATAAGGATTAAATATTTTCTCTTGATTCTCTTTTTTTATTCCATTTGCATTATCTGAAACCTCAATAACATAAAGGCCTTTTTCTTCAAAAGAGGAGATTTTAATTAAACCATTTTTAATATCATTTTCAAGAATTATATCTTTGGCATTATTTACAATATTAAGTAATGCTTGAGAAAACTCATTTTCATATCCAAAAATAGTTAATTCTTTTTTAGGTATTTCTTGTTCAATTTTTATATCACTACTATTAAAGCTTGCTTCAACTAAAGAGATAACTCTATTTATACTTTTTTGTAAAGAGAACTCAACTTTTACTTTATTTGGTTTAAAAAAGTCTCTAAAATCATCAATTGTTTTAGACATACTATTTGTTAGCATTGTTGCTTTTTCAACTGAACGGTCTAAAGATTCCTTTGTTAAATCCCCAGCATAATATGAAAACTTCAAATTTTGAATAACTAAAGAGACTGCATTTAAAGGTTGTCTCCATTGATGTGCAATATTTGAAATCATTTCCCCCATTGCTGCATGCTTAGATTGTTGGATTAAAATTTGTTCTTGTTTTCTTTGTTTTGCAACTTCTTGTTCTACTTTAATTTTTAAAGTTTTATTTATCTCTTTTTCTTTTTTAATATGTTCTTCAAGTTTAGAAGCCATGGTATTAAATGATTTTTCTAGTTTTCCTATTTCATCATTTGTTGTAACTTCTATTCGATAATCAAGTTCATTTTTTGAAAACTTAGTTGTACCAATTAATAGTTTTTCTATTTTTTTACTTATGTAAGAAGATAAAGCTAAAGCTATTAATATAATTATTAAGACCATTATTAAAGTTACTATAGTTAGTTCATTTATTAACATAATTATAAATTTATGAATTTCAAAACCATTTTGTTCAACAACTTCTTTCATACTATCTGTTTGTTGATTTAAAATTTTAGTTACACTTCTTTTAGTCTCATTTGCAGCAGCATGAAATTCATCTACATTTGCACCTATTGTTACAAAACCAAAACCTCTTTTTGAAGAGGCATATTGTCCAGTATAATAAGGAATTGTTGCAGCTGTTGATAATTTCCAAACATTACTCCAATAGATAATAAAAGAGCCATATCCACCATTTTTAGTAACTTCCATCCAACCATGACATTGAGGTGCAAAGTTTAAATATCTACAATCCAAACCTACATTTCCTTCTTTTATTACTTGTTGAATATTTGGCTTTTTTGTTAAAGTTTGATTTTCAAAAGTTGGATAAGAAGATAAAAATTCATTAATTTCAAGTTTTGAGTCTTCATATTTTTTAGCTAAACTCTCACTTAACCAAGGCATTACTTCTTTTCCAGTTGTTTTATCATAACCTACTATAAAAAAATCTCTTACATGAGAAATATTTCTTCCTTTGTAGTCCCACATAAAAGCATAATTACCAGAACTTGCATCAGTAATATCTTGTACAGGTTCTTTTCCTGTAGGATTTACTGTATCAGTAAACTGCATAATATGTTCATGGTCTAAAGCTAAAGATAAAAAACCTACTTTTTTATTGTTTTTATATACAGGAGTTATAAATCTAATAATTCCTTCAAATTTTTTACCTATTGGGTTTTCTTTTCCTGCATAAGCTGATTTTTCAGGTTCAAACTCTATATTTAATTTATCTGTTCTCTCTTTAGTATATTTACCAATAATTTTTGATTTTACATACTCTCCAATAACATTAGAAACATATATTTCATCTTTTTTTAATTTTTGTATCTCTTGAAAATAGTTTTCTGCATTTACATAGGTATTTTTTTGAAGTGAAATATTTTTTAATTTATTATCAATTGAAGATATTTTATAAAGTTCTTCTCCTTTTAAATTAAAAAAACTAATCTCTTTATAAATTGGTATTTTTTTCTTTTTAAAGTTTTTAGCATCAGTAAAATGAAACTCTCTTTTATTATCTTCAAGAATAGTTCTTTTTATTTCTTCTTGACTATCTTTTTTATTTTTTAACACCCAAACTTTAGTATTTTCATTATAAATATATTCACCATGAACAATTATCTCTCTTTGTTTTGAGTTGTAAAACTTTTCTAGAAGTTCTTGATTTAAATCTACTTTTGATAAAAAAAGTAAATCTTCATCCCTTTGATATAAAAATTGAGCTACATTATTTGCTATTTCATAAGATAGTCTCTCCAGTGAAAGTTGAGATTTTTTGTCTAAGAACTTAATACTATCATCAATAGAAGCTTTTGCAGTTTGATTTATAATATTTTTACTCTCTTTAAATAGATAATCTGTACTATTATGAATATATTTATCTAACTGGATTACTCCTTGATATGCTATATAAGAGATAATTAAAAGAGGTACAATTTTAATTAATACAAAAATTATTATCAGCTTTATTTTTATACTAAGATTTTTCACGAGTTCTTACCAAAGTTATCTTTATATTTATCTCTAATTTCTAAAAATTCATCTAAGTTTTCTAAAAAGATATCTACTAAAGTAGGGTCAAAATGTTTGCCCTTTTGTTCTTTAAAATAATCTAATATTTGTTCTAGGGGCCAAGCTTTTTTATAAACTCTATCACTTCCTAATGCATCAAATACATCTGCAATAGCAGTTATTCTTCCAAAAATATGAATATCTTTACCTTTTAAACCTTTAGGATAACCTGTACCATCCCATTTTTCATGGTGAGTATAAGAGACTATTGCTGCTGCTTTTAAAATAGGTCTTGCTGAATTTTTTAAAATCTCATAACCTATTTCAGAGTGTGTCCTCATTATTTCCCACTCTTTTTCATCAAGCTTTCCTGGCTTATTTAGAACATTATCAGGAATTCCAACCTTTCCAATATCATGCATAGGAGAGGCACTAAATAGATGATTTTCTTCCTCTTTACTTAAACCATAATGTTTTGCTAAAAGTTTTGAATAATTTGCAACTCTTTTTACATGATTTCCAGTCTCTTTACTTCTAGTTTCTCCTACCTCACCTAGTCTATAGATAAGCTCTCGTTGAGTATCCTCTAACTCTTTATGAAGTTTTTCAATATCTGTAATATCATGTCTAACACCCATATACTCAGATATTTCTCCATTTTTATCTACTAAAGGATAAGAGATTGCTTTACAATAAAAAGTTGAACCATCTTTTGCTCTATTTGCAAGTTTTCGTCTTAATACTCTTTTCCCATCCATAGCATCAAACATCGCATTTATCTCTGTTTGATACTCTTCCATAGTAACATTGCTATCTTTTAGCATTGCATAAGGTTTACCTATTAGTTCATCTTTTGAATAGCCACTAACTTCACAAAAAGCATCATTTACAAAAGTGATATTTCTATCTAAATCTATTCTAATTATCATATTTGATTTATCAACTATATCTTTATAGGTTTTAGCTACACGAATTGACTCTTTTAAGTTAGTTGAAGTCTTTTCATTTCTATGTTTAAAGTACTCTTTAGACATCTCTAATTCTGTAATATCATTTCTTAAAGCAATAAATTCTTCAATCTCTCCATCAATATTTACTATAGGTTTTATAATCGTATCAACTATATAATAATCACCATTTTTCTTTTTATTTTTAATTTTTCCTTGCCAAACTTTTTTAGCTAAAATAGTTTGCCACATATCTTCAAAAACCTCTATAGGTGTATCTTCATGTCTAATTATATTATGTGATTTTCCAATTAATTCACTAACTGTATAACCTGAAATCTCTTCAAAAGGCTTATTTATATATGTAATTATTCCATTTATATCAGTTTTTGAAACAATTGATCTTTCATCAACTACACTTTTATATTGCTCAAAAGTATTTAGTATTCTTCTATTCTCTTTTTCTAAAAGTATATTTTTAGCACTCTCAATCATTATTTCAATTAAATAGTTTAAGTCTAGTGGTTTTGTAAGATAATTTCCTAAATTTAATTTTATTGCTTCCATTAAATATTCAGTATCATTAAAAGCCGTAGTAATTATAATTTTAGCATCTTTATTAATTTCTCTGATTTTTCTACTCATTTCTAAACCATTCATTTTAGGCATTTGAATATCAGTAATAATCAAATCAATTTGATTGTTTTTATAAGCTTCTAAACCCTCTTGTCCATTTGAAGCAATTGTTAGACTTTTTACTTTTCCAGATAAAAAGAATTCTAACTCTTCTTGAATATATTTGTCATCTTCTACATATAATACATTTAACTCATTTAGAAGGCTTAACTCACTTTTCATTTGAAGCATTATTACTCCTTATAAGTAGGAAGAGAGATAATGAATTGAACTCCATCATCTAAATTTTTAATACTTATATGTCCTTGCATATTTTTTTCTATAATTATTTTTGACATATAAAGACCAATACCTGTACCTTTCTCTTTTGTTGAAAAATATGGGTCGAAAACCTTGGAGATAACATCTTCAGGTATTCCTCCTGCATTATCTTTAACAATTAAATCAATCATATCATCATTCTCAACAAGTTCTATTATAATTTTAGGTTCTTCTATCTCATTTTCTTTAATTGCATCTTTTGCATTTATTAGTACATTTACTAATACCTGAGAAAACTCATTTTCATATCCATATGCTTGAGTATCAAGTTCTACTTTTGAAGAATCAATTTCAATATTTAAGTTTTCAAAAGAGGCATCAATAATTTTTAAAGCTTTTTTTACTGTATTTTTAACAATAAACTCTCTTTTTACTTTTTCTGGTTTGAAAAAGTTTCTAAAATCATCTATTGTTTGAGACATGGAATTAGTCAAAATTTTTATTTTTTCCATTGCCCTTTCCATCTGTTCATCATTTAAAAGTTGACCTTTATATAAAAAGTTTAAATTTTGAACAATTAAGCTTAAAGCATTTAAAGGTTGTCTCCATTGATGTGCTATATTTGAAATCATCTCTCCTAAAGCAGCATATCTTGATTGTTGAATTAATAAAATCTCACTCTCTTCTCTTTTTTTAAGCTCTGCTTGAACTCTTTTTTCCAGTGACTCATTTAATTCTTTTAGTTGTTTATTAAAATGTATTGCTTCTTTTATTCTTAACAGAGAGTAAATAATTAAAAAAGGACTTAAAATTAATAGCAATAATAGTAATTCATCGAGTTCATAATCTTCATAAGTTTTTAAATACTCTATTAGTAACTCAAATCCATCAATACTTGATAAAATACCCCAAATTATTACACCTAACACCAAAACTATGATTAAATCTCGTATAGTATTTAATTTATCAATCATAACTTAATCCTACAGTTGTATCTTTTATATAGTACCATAATAAATGTAACATATTTATTTACAGTTTAGTAGATATTTATATTTTAATATTAAAAAGTAAGGGAATTCTTACTTTTTAATAAATATATTTTATGAGATTATTATTTAGAGTCGTCTTTAGTAGATTTATTTTCGTCATCTAATGTTTCATTTTCATTAGATTCAAGGTTAGTATCAGTTTCTGTTGAAACTTCTTTTTCATTCTCTTTATTTTCTTCTTCATTCTCAGTAGAAGTCTCTTTTACTTCTTCATTTAAAGCCTCAGTATGTAAGTCTTCATCTTCAAAAACAGTTCCACCATTTTCTTTAATAATTTCTCTTACTCTTTCACCTGAAATAACTTCAATGTCTAAAAGTTCTGCTGTCATTTGCTCAATTGCTTCTTTATGGTCTCTTAACTCTTTTAATACAGCTTGATATCTCTCATTTAAAACACTTTTAACATGTTCATCAAGATTTTTAGCCATCTCATTAGAGAAATCTTTTTGAGTTTGTCCACCAAGGAATTGATTTGTTCTTTTTTCTAAAACCATTAAACCTGCAACATCACTCATTCCATAAATAGAAGCCATTGCTTTAATAATATCAGTTGCCCTTTCAAGGTCATTTCCAGCACCAGTTGAAATTTCTCCAATGAAAACCTCTTCTGCTGCACGTCCTCCAAGTAAAGTATCAACTTCAGCTATTAACTCATGTTTTTGCATTAGATATTTATTCTCTTCTGGAGTATTTAGTGTATATCCAAGTGCAGCAAGTCCTCTAGGAACAATAGATACTTTATTTACTTTTTTAGCACCTTTTGTAATCTCTGCAATTAAAGCATGTCCAGATTCATGATAAGCAACAATTTTTCTCTCTTTTGGAGAGATTCTTCTTGATTTTTTTTCTAAACCTGCAATTTGTCTCTCAACAGCTTCTTTAAAGTCACTTGGTTCAACTTGTTCTTTTAAAGCACGTCCAGCTAAAAGAGCTGCTTCATTAATAATATTTGCTAAATCTGCACCAGCAAGACCTGCTGTCATTTTTGCAACTTCTTTTAAATCAACATCTTTAGCTAATTTAACATCTTTGATATGAACTTTAAGAATTTCAATTCTTCCTTCATAATCAGGTTTATCAACTAAAACTTGCCTATCAAATCTTCCTGGTCTAAGAAGTGCTGGGTCTAATACTTCTGGTCTATTAGTTGCAGCTAAAACAATAACAGGAGCAGCTTCTGTAGAGAATCCATCCATCTCTGCTAAAAGTTGATTTAGAGTCTGTTCTCTCTCATCATTTCCACCCATTGGACCACCACTTGCTCTACTTTTACCTATGGCATCAATCTCATCAATAAAAATAATTGCAGGAGCACTTTTTTTAGCTTGTTCGAAAAGATCTCTTACTCTACTTGCACCAACTCCAACAAACATTTCAATAAATGCTGAACCAGAAACTGATAAAAACTGAACATCTGCTTCTCCAGCAACTGCCTTTGCTAAAAGAGTTTTACCTGTACCCGGAGGTCCTACTAAAAGAACACCTTTAGGAATCTGAGCTCCTAGTTTTACATATCTTTCTGGATCAGATAAGAAGTCAACAACTTCTTGAACTTCTTCTTTTGCTTCTTTATTTCCAGCCATATCTTCAAATTTTACATTTGGTTTTTCTGAATTAATCATCTTCTTAGAACTTCCTATTCCAAGAATTCCTCCAGAACCTCCACCCATTGATTTAGACATTCTTCTTGCTAAGAACATCCAAATTGCAAAGAAAATAAAAATTGGTAAAACCCATCCAAAAAGAACATCTGCTAAAAGATTTTCTTCATTAATTCCACCATAAGCAATACCTTTTTCCTCTAATGAAGGAATTAAAGTATTATCAGGAACTACTCTTCTTGCTGTAAATGTAGTAACTTGACCATTTGTTGGTTTACTTACTGCTTTAATTTGAGTATTTCCAATTCCTACATATTGAATACTACCATTAGAGATTAATTTTTTAAGCTCTGAATATGCAACTGTTTGATTTTTTGCTTGTCCAAAAGCTGCAATATTTTGATTTGTAGCTCCTACTTGAGAATTTCCTTCTGGAAATACTGCTTTGAAAACAAAAATAGTAACTATTGAGAAAATAACAAATACTAATAAAGGATTATTATTAAAAAAGTTATTGTTATTGTTATTGTTATTATCTTGGCCATTTTTATCTGGTCGATTGTTCATTTAAGTTAACTCCTATTTTTAAATATAACTGTTATCCACTCATTTTTATGAATAAGCTCTAACTGTTCTAAATCATTAAATTTTTTAAGTACCTTATCTTTATGTTTATCTAAAATACCTGATATAACTAGGATACCATCATCTTTTAAGCATTTTTTTAAATCTTTATGAATAAACATTAAAACATCAGCAACTATATTTGCAATTACCATATCATACTTTTTATCTTTAACACTATTTGCTGAACCAATCCATGCTTCATTAAAATTACTGTTATTTAATTCAAAGTTTGATTTAGTATCTTCTATACAAATTTCATCTGTATCACAAATATCTACTTTACACCCTAGCTTTGAAGCAGCAATTGCTAAAATTCCACTTCCTGTTCCTACATCTAATACTTCATAATTTTCTTTTGCATAAGTGCTTATTGCCTCTAAACAAGAAGAAGTAGTCTCATGATGTCCTGAACCAAAAGATAGTGCAGGATTAATTATTATATCAATTTTATCTTCTTTTTTTTCATCCCAAGAAGGTCTTACAAAGAATTTACCAACTTCTACAGATTTTACAGATTCTTGATACTGTTTTATCCAATCTTCATTCTCTTTTTTTGTTAGAGTAATAGTACAATTAATATTTATTGCTTGTGAAAACTTTTCAATTCCCTCTTTTACATCTATTAAATCTTCTTCACTTCTTGCAATAACTTTGCCATCTGATTCTTCTATTGCTTCATTTGTTAAAGCAGCAAGCAAATCAATAAAAACTTCTAAGTTATCATCAGGCTCAACTATCAACTCATAATAATAATCTGTCAATTTCTTCCTTATTTTTTAGATAAAATTTATTCTAACTAAATAGCTGTTAAAAAAAGTTTTCTATCATATCTCTCATAACTTTTTCATCAGTTACTCTATTTATGATATCTCTGAATTCTGCTGCACCTTGATACCCTTTTGAGTACGAGTGTAGAAGTTTTCTAAACATTATTGCCCCATGAATACCATGGAATTTAATTACAGCATCAAAATGTTCTAAGATTATCTCTCTTTTTTTATCAGCACTTATATCTTCAATACCATGCTTTAATTGATAAAAAACCCAAGGTTTACCAATAGCACCACGTCCAATCATTACACCATCAGCATTAGTATACTTTAATACCTCTTGAGCTTTCGTGTAGTCTTTTATATCCCCGTTGGCAATCACTGGAATTGAAATAGCTTCTTTCATCATTTTAATTGCGTCATAATCAACAGGTGCTTTATATTTTCCTGCTCTTGTTCTTCCATGAACTGATACAAAATCTATTCCACAAGCTTCAACTGCTTTTCCAATCTCTACTGGAATTTTTGTATCAACACCAAGTCTTACTTTTGCACTTGTATATTGTTTCTTAGAATATCTTTTTACTGTACTTAAAATCTCTTCAAGCTTTTTTAAATCTCCTAAAAGATTTGAACCTGAACCATGATTAAATACTTTTGGAGCTGGGCAACCACAATTTAAGTCAATCCCATCTATTCCTTCAATATCATTCAATATTTCAACAGCATCTCTAACTAATTCTGGTTTATTTCCTGCAATTTGTACAATATAAGGATCCTCTTCAGGAGATTTTTCTATCATTTTTCTTGTTTTTTCAGATTTATAAACAAGAGCATTTGAAGAAATCATTTCAGAAATAGTTACATCAGCACCAAATTTTTTAACAACAGATCTAAAAGGTAAGTCTGTATATCCTGCAAGCGGTGCCAGCACAATAAGTGGCTGGCTAAAGTCAATTTTTTTTGTCATTATTAATTTATGTTAGTTATATCTTCGAAAGAGTAATGTTTTCCAGCATCTTTTAAATCTAGTAAAGCTCTAATTGCTTTATGTTCATCATCATCATTATATCCTGATAATAAATCTTTTAATTGATCAATCATTTCAAGCTCTAATAGAATATAAAAGTATGCACCAATTGCATCTTCATTATCTGTTGATAATGTTTCAAAAAGGTCTAATAATTTATCTGGGTTTAATGCATCTTTATATAATTTCGCAAGAGTTAAATACTCTTCATTTGTATAATTTAAAGTTTTTGTAATTTTTTGTATTTCATCTTTTGATAATCCAAATTCTGTATTATCAATATCTTTTAAAAATAGTTTTAAAGCCATATCTTTTGTAAGTTTTACACTAGAATATACTTTTTTAACAGTTGTCATGCTTTTATTTTCTAAAACAGTATAAAAAGCTGCTTTAACAACCTCTTCTGAAAAATTATCTTGTTTTTTCAGAATATCAACTGCATAATCAACTTGTTCATTGATTTTATTTATTAAATTCTTTTTAGCTAAAGATGAATCTGGATTAAGTTTTAGAGTTTTCTCTGAAACATATTTACCATCTTCAATATCTTTTATTGAAGCAACGATATTATTTAATTCTTCATTTGAAGAAGTAAATGTACCTTCTTTTATTGAGATATTTAATTGTTTTAAAATTGAAGCTAAGTTTTTATAACCTTCAGTTTTAAATCTTCTTTTATCCTCTTTTTCAAGTAGTAAAGCTTTTACTGTTTCAATAATTGATTCTTCATCTTTAACAAAATTTCTTGTTTTAAAGAAATTTAGTGAACCATAAAATATTAGATGCAGAACTGTAAAAAAGAATAATGCTGTAACTGGAATAATAACCCACAATACTGTAGGCAACTGCATAGTATAATCTAAAATTGTAATTTCATAACTACCACTTTCTACACTATAAACATAAAGTCCAATAGCAATTATTAATAAAAGGGAAAACCCTATATATTTTTTAAGTCCCACATAAAATCCTTTATTATTGTTCTTGTTCGTGAATCTCTCTACAAGGAGTACAATATTTTGCAAATGGTTTTGCTCTAAGTCTTCCAATAGCTATAGACTCATCACACATTTCACAAATACCATAAGTACCTTTATCAATTCTTTTTAGTGCATCTTCAATCTCATTTAACTCTTTAATTTGTTGGTTTGCGATAATCCCTTCCTTAAAACTATCACTTGAAACCTCTGCATAATCATATTCATCATTACACTCAGAATTCTTTAAAGAATCGATACTGTCCCTGCTTCCTTGGATATTTCGAGTGATTAATTCTTTTCTTTCCAAGAGAATATTTTTCAACTCTTCAATCTGTTTTGCATTAGCCATATTATACCTTATTTAAAAAATTTTGCAATTATACTGAAAATATTATAAATTATTTATGATATGGGTGATTATTCTTTATTGCTAATCCTCTGAAGATTTGTTCTAGTAAGACGACTGTAACAACTTTGTGAGCCATAGTTAAATCACTAAGACTAATAACACTTTGACATCTATTTAAAAATTCCCTTTCAAAGCCATAAGCTCCACCAATGAAGAAATTAACTTCACTATCATTTGAAATTAATTCAGAGAATTTAAAACTATCAATCTTTTTTCCTAAAACGTCAAGTGCTATACAGTGACCTGTTAAATACTTTTCGAAAGCTTGTGTATAAGATTTTTGTGCTTCATTTTGAGAGATATTTTGAGCTTTTGCAATATTCTTATCAAAGATGTGATGAACTTCAACTTTAGCATATTTTGAACACATTTTAATAAACTCTTTATTTAGTTTATCAAAATCATCACTACTTGGTTTTACTATTGCATAAATATTTATTTTCATAAGAAGATATAAAGTTCCAAAAAGGAACTTTATAAAAAATTAACTTGCTGAGATATTTTTATAAAACATTGTTAATAGGTCAGATAGAGTTTTCTTCATATCACTTCTATTAACAACCATATCAATTGAACCTTTTTCTAGTAAGAATTCAGCTCTTTGGAAACCTTCTGGTAAATCTGCACCAATAGTTTGCTTAATAACTCTTTGTCCAGCGAAACCTACTAATGCACCTGGTTCAGCCATTATAATATCACCTAAGAAAGCAAATGAAGCAGATACTCCACCCATAGTTGGGTCTGTTAATACAGAAATATAAGGTAGTTTAGCTTGGTCCATTTTCTTCAGTGCTGCAGATGTTTTTGCCATTTGCATTAATGAGAAAGTTGACTCTTGCATTCTTGCACCTCCTGAAGCAGAAACAATAATTAACCCTTGATGCTTTTCCATAGCTCTATTTACAGCTCTAACAATTTTTTCACCCTCTACAGAACCTAAAGAACCACCCATAAAGGCAAAATCAAATACAACTATTTGAACAGGAACACCATTAATATTACACTCTCCACTTACAACAGCAGAAGTTCTTCCTGTTTTTTTCTCAGCTTCATCAACTCTTTTTTTATAAGACTTTTTATCAACAAATTTTAAAGGATCTATAGGTCTTAAATCAGCATCATACTCAACAAATGAGTCACTATCTGCTAAAATCTCAATTCTTCTTTTTGCTCCAATTCTCATATGAAAATTACACTTAGGGCAGATATTATTTTGGTTCTCTACCTCTTTAAAAAACATTAAAGATGAACATTCAGGACATTTAATCCAGTGTGTTGGAGCATCTTTTTTTGTAGCTTGTTGCTCTTTATTATCAAATGAAATTTTACTAAATAAGTTTTTTAAATCCATTATAAATCCTTTTTAAAATTTATCTTTTTAAATATTTTTCAGTTTCTCAACTTCGTCAAGTTTTTCCCAAGGATAATCACTTTGTCCAACTTGTCCTCTTGATGCAACATCTGCATAAAGGAAAGTTTTTTCACTTGGTTTATCTAAACCAAATTTTTCAGTAATCCACTTAGGAGTTAAAGGATACTCACTCATTATAACTTGAGATAATTTATCATCATTATGTTTTGTAAAAGTACCCATTGTATCAACAGCAACAGAAGTTGGTCTAGCAACTCCAATTGCATATGAAATTTGTACAATTGCTTTTTTAGCAAGTCCTGCTGCTACGATATTTTTTGCAATCCATCTTGCAGCATAAAGACCAGATCTATCAACTTTTGTATAATCTTTTGAAGACTGAGCTCCTCCACCAATAGGAGAATATCCACCAAAAGAGTCTACAATCAGTTTTCTTCCAGTTAATCCTGAATCATGTAAAGATGAATGATTTACATATCTTCCTGTAGGATTAATATGAATAATTGTCTCATCTTTATTATACATATCAGTTGGTAAACCAGTATCATCAATAAGACCTTGAATTAAAGCTCTTACTTCTTCAATTGGCATACCTTCAACTGAAGGTGCACTTACAACAATTGTATGAATTTTTTGAGGTTTACAATTCTCAAAATTCTCTTTTGTTCCATAATCAACAGTAACTTGAGTTTTAATATCAACTCCAAGTTTTTGATTATGTTTTAATGCATAATTATATACTTTATCACAAAGCATTCTTGCATATGTAATAGCTGCAGGCATTAAATCAGCAGTTTCAGAAGAAGCGAAACCGAACATAATTCCTTGGTCCCCTGCTCCTATTTCACCTGTCTCTTGGTCAACACCTTGAGAGATATCAGGAGATTGTTGATTTAATAAAACTTGAACTTGTACATCATCTGGGTGAAGACATTGCTCTTTTGTAAATGCAGACTTACCGTCATATCCAATTTTTGCTAGTGCATCTTTTACTAGTGTTTCATATTCTTCTTGTGAAAGTTGACATTTCGATTTAACCTCTCCACCAATAACAACGTGCTTTCCTGCAACAAATACTTCTGAAGCAACTCTACTCTCAGAGTCTTCAATAATTAATTTATCAACTATTGTATCTGCAATAATATCTGCACATTTGTCTGGGTGTCCAGGACTTACAACTTCACTTGTAAATAAGTAGCTTGTTTTGTTTTCCATCTTTGTTTTCCTATATTGTTTTCCATTTTTGTTTTCCATCAAATTCATACTTACTTTTTATCTTTAAACTACACTAAAAAAATAAAAAATTAATATTTATTCAACAGTTACCGACTTAGCCAAGTTTCTTGGCATGTCAACATCATTTCCTAATCGTACTGAAATCTCCATAGATAGAAGTTGCAATACAACTAACATTTCAAAAAACTCTAACATATAATGATCAGTTTTTTGAGTTTTAATAAAATCATCACTAAGTTCAAATTCAAGTGGAGAGATTGTACAAATAGTAGAGTCTCTAGCACTTAACTCTTCAACATTAGATTTAATTTTGTCATATAATAAATTTTCAGGCATTAGAGCAATCGTGAATAATTCAGGATCTGCTAATGCAATTGGACCGTGTTTCATTTCACCTGCTGGATAACCCTCTGCATGTAAATATGAAATTTCTTTTAATTTTAAAGCACCTTCAAGAGCTAATGGGAAAAAGACATCTCGTCCTATAAAGAAAAAACCATGGCCATGTAGATATCGTTTTGATAATCTTTTTGTTTTTTCATGCATTTTATCACTTACTATAAGTGATTTTGGCACTTCTCTTAATGCATGAATCTCTTTTTGTAAAGTCTCTTTTGAGATTTTATCATTTTGTTTAGCAAAGTACAAAGAGAGCATCCAAAGAACAACTGTTTGAGTTGAGAATGCTTTTGTTGAAGCAACACCTTTTTCAATGCCTGCTCTTGTTAAAATTGTATGGTCTGCAAGTCTAGTCATAGAAGAGTTATCAACATTACATACAACTAAAGTTTTAAGTCCAGCATTTTTTGCCATCTTTAAAGCTTCTAAGGTATCTGCTGTTTCTCCACTTTGGCTAATTACGATGAAAAGAGTATCTTTTGTTAAAAGAGGTTCTTTATATCTAAATTCACTTGCAATTACAACATTACATCTAACTTTTGCTAATCTTTCAAAAAGATATGAAGCTGTAAGTCCTGCATGATATGATGTTCCACAAGCACAGATTTTAATCTCATTAATTCCTTCTATAATAGAAGAATCAATTTCATCAAATAAAATCTCTTCATCTTGTATTCTTCCAAGCATACAATCACTTACAACATTACTTTGTTCATAGATTTCTTTTTCCATAAAAAATCTAAAACCATCTTTTTGAGCAAACTGCTTTGAAGTTGGTAAAGTGCTCCAAGAGTAGTTATCTGAGAAAAATTCAATATTTGAAGCAGTTGCAATTCCACCAACTCCATCTTCTAAATAAACTACATCATTAGCTAAACCAATTAAAGGAGCATCAGAAGATGCAAAAAGAACTTCTCCTTCTTCATTACCACGTGCTATTATCAATGGGCTTCCATGTTTAAAGAAAAATATTTTTTCAATATTTGCTTTTGTGATTAAAAGAATAGAAAAAGCACCTTCAAGTCTTTCAATTGTTTGCTTAAAAGCTTTATCTTCATCATTACAAAGATTATAATAGTTTTCAAAAAGGTGCACAATAACTTCTGTATCAGTTTGAGAAACAAACTTATGACCTTTTTGAATTAATTCATCTTTTATCTCTTTATAGTTTTCAATAATTCCATTATGAACTACATATGAAAACTCTCCTAAATGAGGATGTGCATTAAGTTCTGTTGGCTTACCATGTGTTGCCCATCTTGTGTGACCTATTCCTATAGAATACTCACTTAATGTAGCTTTTTGAACTTTTTCTTCTAAATTAGATAATTTTCCTAAAGCTTTAAATACATCAATCTTTTCTTTATTTAAAAGAGCAATTCCTGCAGAATCATATCCTCTATATTCTAGTTCTTTTAGCCCATCTAATAAAATTTTTGTTGTATTTTGCTTTCCTATATATCCAACTATTCCACACATTCTTTTACAGCCTTCATTTTTTTTAAAATCAGATATATTACCTAAAAAGTTCTAAATTGTTACTTTACTGATTTAGTAGTTCAACAAGCTCATCATGAATTAAACCATTTGATGCAACTATATATTTATCTTCAAAAAGGGTATATTCACTTCCTGTTAAACTTGTAAACTTACCACCTGCTTCTTGTAAAATAATAATACCTGCACTTACATCCCACGCTTTTAAATTCATCTCATAATAGCCTTCATAAGTCCCTCGAGCGATAAAACATAAATCAATTGCAGCACTTCCAAGCCTTCTAATATCTTGACATCGTGGAAGAATGACTCTTATTTTTTCTATTACATCATTTAAATCATCTTGATTTGTACTATTACTATAAGGAAAACCCGTAGCTAATAAAGATTTTTGAAAATCATTCTCTTTTGAAACTTCTAGTTTTTCTCCATTTAAAAAAGCTCCTTGGCCAATTTGTGCTTCATATAATTCATCTAAAATAGGATTATAGACTATTCCAATAAAGGGTTTTTTATCCTTATAAACTCCAACTGAGATACAAGTATGCGGTACTTGATTTACAAAGTTTGTAGTTCCATCGATTGGATCAATAATTATTGAATTATTAAACTCTATATTTGTATTATCTGATTCCTCTGCAATAATATTAAAATCAGTAAACTCTTTTAAAAACTCTTTTTTTAAATAGTTTTCTACTGCAACATCATATTTAGTAACTAAATCTTTTTTTGCTTTAAAGTTAACTTCTTTATTAGAAAAATATCCCTCTTTTAATAATTTTCCTGCTTCTTTTATAATTTCTACTAATTTTTCTTTCATTTTATCTTCCATTAAAATAGTTTTAGGCATTTTAACAAAACTTTGTTACACTTAAATTAATAAATTAAGAGAGAATATGAAAGAATTTATTGAAACATCAAATTTAAAATTTACTTTTGGTTCATGTAGTAATTGTGAAGCAAATTGTTGTAATGGTTTAAGAGGAACAACTTACTCTCAAATTTTAAAAGAAGAGTTTGTTAAGATATATAAAAATTTTCCTATCCTTTTTATCTTTGGAGATTTAGGCTTTATTAAACCGGTAATTATTTTAACAAATGGCAAAGACTACTGTCCATATCAAAAAAATCAAAGATGTACTATTTATGAAAATAGACCGACTGTATGTAGAACTTATCCCTTAAGTCCAAATCTAGATAATAATATCTATGTAGATAGTTCATGTCCTCAAATAAATCAATCTTCAAATGTATTAGTTGAGAATAATCAAATTATTGATGATTCATATAAAAATGAGATATTTAATAACTATCAAGAAAAATATATTAATACCCATTTTGAATTTGAAAATTTAAAAAAAGAAGACTTTAAAAATATTCTTAAAATTAGAAATATGGATTTTTATATATATACAGGGCAAAGCTCAAGTGAGTATCTTAAAATGCATAAAGAGTCAATAGAAAATCTAAAAAATCTTATCTCAAAAAAAGAAACTGACTTTATAAAATTTTAAGCTTAATAGGAGCATAATTGTTTTAAGAAAACACTACTGGAGGTGCGAATGACAAAGGAACTTCTATTTTAGTATTGTTAAAAACTTAGTTAAAAAAATTTACTAGAAAGTAAATTTATAAATATGAGTTTTATTTATAGATAAGGGAAAAAGGGAAGATGAAAATCTTCCCTTTTTTTATGGCTATATTTCAGAACAAAGCTGTTATAAATATTTAAGCTTCAAAAAATGCAAATTACTTTTGCATATATCCTACGCTTGCGAAAAGGATGAAAGCCAAACTATTGGCTTTCAATTATTCCTTTTCTTACATCATTCCTGGCATTCCCATTCCACCCATATCTGGCATTGCTGGTCCTGCTTTATCTTCTTTAATATCTGTTACAGTTGCTTCTGTAGTTAATAATAATGAAGCTACAGATACTGCATTTTGCATTGCAACTCTTTCAACTTTTGCTGGGTCAACAATTCCTGCTTCAAACATATCAACATATTCACCAGTAGCAGCATTAAATCCAAAGTTTTCATTATCAGATTTTTCAACTTCATTTACAACAACACCAGCATCAAATCCAGCATTTGTTGCAATTTGTTTCATTGGTGCTTTAATAGCTCTTAATACAATATCTGCACCAATTTGCTCATCACCTTCAAGTTCTAAGTTTACTTTAGCAGCAGCTCTAATTAATGCAGCTCCACCACCAATTACGATACCTTCTTCAACTGCAGCTCTTGTTGCAGATAAAGCATCATCAACTCTATCTTTTTTCTCTTTCATTTCTGTTTCTGTTGCAGCACCTACTTTAATTACAGCAACACCACCAGAAAGCTTAGCAAGTCTTTCTTGAAGTTTTTCTCTATCATAATCTGAAGTAGTATTTTCAATCTCTGCTTTAATTTGGTTAACTCTATTTTGAACCATTTCAGCACTTCCTGTACCATCTACAATTGTTGTATTATCTTTATCAATTACAACTCTTGCAGCAGTTCCTAAACA
This sequence comes from Halarcobacter bivalviorum, assembly GCF_003346815.1. Classification (NCBI taxonomy): domain Bacteria; kingdom Pseudomonadati; phylum Campylobacterota; class Epsilonproteobacteria; order Campylobacterales; family Arcobacteraceae; genus Halarcobacter; species Halarcobacter bivalviorum. The sequence continues at coordinate 533,113 of NZ_CP031217.1, read as the reverse complement.
AGAGAACTCAGCAGTTTCAAGTTTCATTCCCATCTCTTCAGAAATAACAGTACCACCAGTTAATACAGCAATATCTTCTAACATTGCTTTTCTTCTATCACCAAATCCTGGTGCTTTAACAGCAGCAATATTTAAAGAACCTCTTAATCTATTTACAACTAATGTAGCTAATGCTTCACCATCTACATCTTCTGCAACAATTAATAGTGGTCTCCCTGATTGATTTACAGACTCTAAAATTGGTAACATCTCTTTTAAGCTAGAGATTTTTTTATCATATAAAAGAATAAATGGATTCTCTAATTCAGCAATCATTTTTTCAGAATTAGTTACAAAGTATGGAGATAAATATCCTCTATCAAACTGCATACCTTCAACTACATCTAACTCATCTGAAATACCTTTTGCTTCCTCAACAGTAATAACACCATCTTTTCCAACTTTATCCATTGCTTCAGCAATCATAGAACCAATTGCTTTATCTGAATTTGCAGAGATTGTAGCAACTTGCTCAATTTCAGTTTTATCAGCAATAACTTTTGATGAAGCTTTTAAGTTAGCTAAAATAGCTTCACAAGCTTTATCCATTCCTCTTTTTAAAGAGATAGGGTTTGCACCAGCAGTAACATTTCTTAGTCCCTCTTTAAATACAGAGTGAGCTAAAACTGTTGCAGTTGTAGTTCCATCACCAGCTTCATCTGCTGTTTTAGAAGCAACTTCTTTTACTAATTGAGCTCCCATATTTTCTAATGTATCAGCTAATTCAATCTCTCTTGCAACAGATACACCATCTTTTGTAATTGTTGGAGCACCAAATGATTTTTGTAAAAGTACATTTCTTCCTCTAGGTCCCATTGTAACTTTTACTGCATCTGCTAATTTTTCAACACCTGAGAATAATTTATTTCTTGCATTATCACTAAAAGTAATCTCTTTTGCCATATTCATTTCCTTTTATAAACGTTTTTTATTTATTAAAAATTTTACTATGTAAAATAATTTTATGTAAGTGCTTAGGTTGCTAAGTAACCTATTTATTACATAACCCCTATAATATTTTCAATATCTAATACTAAATAATCTTCACCTTCTAATGAAAGTTCTGATCCTCTGTATTGTTCAAATACAATAATATCACCTTCTTTTAATTCTGATACTTCAGAACCAACAGCAATTACTTTTGCAGTATTAGGTTTTTCTTTTGCAGAATCTACTAGGATGATTCCGCTCGCAGTTTTTTCTTCAACTTCAGTTCTTTGAGCAAGAACTCTTTTTCCTAATGGTTTAAAATTCATTTAATTCTCCTATAAAGTCTATATTTAAAATATTAGCACTCAAAAAAATAGAGTGCCAAATTTTATAAAATTTTTGATAATTTGTCAAGAGGTATGAGTATAATTGACTAAAGTTTTATGAATTGTGTCTAAAAAGGTATTTTGACAGTAGTTCTATCAAGTTTTCTTTTAAAGTTTCATCAAATTTTTCTAATTGATTTTCACACTTTTTGGCTAAATTATCAGCTGCCTCTTTTGCACCTTGTAAACCTAAAAGATTTACAAATGAGTTTTTAGCCTCATCGTTTTGTGTAGTTTTACCTGCTTCTTCTTCAGTTTGCGTCTCATCAATAATATCATCTTGAATTTGAAATAATAAACCTAAATCAAGCCCAAATGAATAAAGTTTATCTTTTATTTCATCACTATATTCAGCAATAGTTGCACCCATTTTAAGTGAACCAGCAATTAATTTTGCAGTTTTATTTATATGCAAAAACTCTAATTGTTCTAACTCAATTTTTTGGTTTTCAAAATGACAATCAATAGCTTGACCTATAATCATTCCATCAATTCCACCATCACTACTTAAAGTTTTGATTAATTCAATTTTAATATCATTATGTAGTGAAGCGTTTACTATTTTATTAAAACTTTCAGTATTTAAAGCATCACCAACTAAAATAGCTGTTACTTCATCATACTTTTTATGAAGAGTTTGAAAACCTCTTCTTAAATCAGCATTATCCATAGCAGGTAAATCATCATGAACTAGAGAGTATGTATGTAACATCTCTATTCCAAGAGCAACATCTAAAGAGTTTGCTATAAGAAGTGGTTTTCTTGATTTAACTACAGCTAAAAGTAGCATAGGTCTAAATCTTTTTCCCCCAGCTTTTAGCATATCTGCTAAAGCTTCTTCAAAATGGGGGTGAAAAGTTTTAGATTTTGGTAAATTATTTAATAAATGAGATTCAAAAGTTTCTAGTAGTTTTTTCATGATTTAAGATTTTTGACCAAAAGAGCCAAATCCACCCATCATACTCATTGCCATAGCTTTTTTATTTTCATCACTTTGTTTAATTACATCATTCATACAAGAGATTAAAAGGATTTGTAAAGAGTCTTTATCTTCTAATAAAGAGTCATCAATTTGTAAATCAATTACTTCACTATTTCCATTAATTGAGATTTCTACCATTCCTCCACCAGCTTTTGCAGTGAAAATTCTATTTGCATTCTCTTCTTTAGCTTTATCAGCCATCTCTTGAACTTGACCCATCACATCATTTAAATTGATTTTACTTAAATCAATACCATCAAACATGATCACTTCCTACTAATTCATTTGTAATTGTTTCAATATTATTTTTTTCATCAACAATTACAACTGTTGGTAAATAATTTTCTAGCTCTTCTTCTGTATACGAAGCATAAGAGATAACAATAATTTTATCACCAATTTCTACTTTTCTAGCAGCTGCACCATTTAAGCACATATCTTTACTGCCAGCTTTTCCTTTAATAACATATGTAGCAAATCTCTCACCATTATTCACATTTACAATCTCTACTTTTTGACCAACTCTAAGCTTTGCAGCTTTCATTAAGTCTTCATCAATTGTAATTGAGCCTACATAATTAAGATTTGCATCTGAAACAGTCGCTCTGTGTATTTTACTATACAGCATATCAAATGTCATTTTGTCTTTTCCCTTTTACTCTATTGAGCTAAATTTATAGGTTCACCCCAGAACTGTTCTGGAATTAAATATTCTTGTACAGGAGTACCGCCTATAATATGTTCTTGCACTATTTTATCTATTTTTTCCTTAGATAAATTGCTATACATATAATGACCTGGTTCTACCATCATTACTGGTCCCATTTGACATCTTCCTAAACATGAAGTTCTTATTGCTTGAACTGGTCCCATTATACCCTTTTGCATTAAACTTTGAGCAAGATAGTTAAATAAATCTTGCGTTTGTTCATTTACACATGAAGGTTTTGGCATTCCTGGAGGAGCACTTTGTTCACACTTAAAAATATAAAATGTTGGTTGAGGCATTTGAGGCATCATAATTAATCCTTTAACCTATATGAAATTATTATTTGAATTTTAACAAATCTTTATTAAACTCATCTAAAGTATAAGCTTTAATAATGTTTTAAATCTTCAAAGAATATACTAATTTCTTTATAAAATAGATAAAGGATAGATTAAAATGAAAAAGATTTTTCTTTTTTTATTTTCACTTGTAATGTTTTTAGAAGCAAATAACCCTATTGCAACAATTAAAACTAATCAAGGTGATATTGAAATTGAGCTTAGAGCAGATTTAGCTCCAAAAGCAGTTGAAAATTTTGTTACTCATTCAAAAAACGGATACTATAATGGTACAGTTTTTCATAGAGTTATTAAAGGTTTTATGATTCAAGGTGGAGATCCTACTGCCACAGGTAGAGGTGGTGAATCTATTTGGGGGAAACCTTTTAAAGATGAATTCTCTTCAAAAGCTTTATTTGATAAAGCAGGAATTTTAGCTATGGCTAATGCAGGACCAAATACAAATGGAAGCCAATTTTTTATTACAACAGTTCCAACTTATTGGTTAAATGGTAGACATACTATTTTTGGATATGTGAAAAGTGGTATGGATATTGTTAAAAAAATAGAAAATGTTCCTACTTCAGGAAGATATCAAGGTGATAAACCTTTAAGTGATCAAAAAATTATCTCTATTGAGATTAAATAATCTTATTTTGGAAGCTTTTTAAGAGCTTCCAAATATTCTAACTAAAACATCTTTTGGAGCTATATTTAAAAGCTCTTTTTCAAGTCTTTCTACTCTTTTTGCTTCAGCTTTTGCTTTCTCTTTCCAATATGAAAGTTTTTGAGATACAGCTTCTGCATTTTCTACATTTTCAAGTTTCTCTTTTAAAGTATTAAGTTCTTGTTCTAAATCATCTAATTCAACTTCATAATTTACTTTTATTTGTTTACACTCTTTTTCATGATTTGTTTCAATATTTTCTAACTTAGTACTTAACATTTTATTTTCGATTTTTAAATCAGCATTCTCTTTATTTACTTTTTTTACAAGAGTATGTTTCTCTTCTATCATATCAGTTTCATTTTTAAGTTGTTTATATTGTAGTTTTACTTTTTTATTTTCTACTCTATATTTTTCAAGACTATAAATATATTTATCTTTATCTGATTTTGATACTCTTAGCTCTTTTTCTAATTTTTCAATTTCAAATTTTAATCTATTTATTTCATATTGTAATTCTGCACTTGCTTCCTTACCTTTAATAAAAATTTCACCTTTGTCTTTTATTAAATGTGTTTGAACTTCTCTTCTTTTAGTAAGTTCTTGTGTCTCATCTTTTTGAATCATTAAAGAACCAACAAACTCACCAGAGTCGTTTAAAACAGCAACTACAGAAGTATTTGAAATATAAAAACTTCCATCTTTTTTTATATTTTTAACTCTCTCTTCAAATTGCTTATTAACAGGAACCATCATTTTTATTTTTTCATAGATTTTTTTATCTGTTTCAGGATGTCTAAGAGTATCAATATCTTTATCAAGTAACTCTTCATTTGAAAAACCTGTAATATCACAAAAAAGAGGATTTACATATTTGATTTTAAAATCACTATCAGTTCTAATTACAATATTATTATTATAGATAATATCTTTATACTTTTTTAGTTCTTTTGTTTGCTGATCTAATAAAAATTCTTGATATTTCATAAGTGCTAAATCATTTAAAATATTCATAAGCTTTCTTATATCAATAGGCTTAGTTACATATTCAAATACCTTTAACTTTATAGCTTCACTAAGAAATTCATTATCTGAATAAGCAGTTGCAAAAAGTACAAAAACATCTTTGTCTATTTCTCTAATTTTTTTTACCATATCAATACCATTTAAATTTGGCATATTGATATCTGCAATTATTACATCGATTTCATCTTTATTTTCTTCATAGACTCTAAGTCCTTCTTTGCCATCTTCTGCAAAAAAAACATTTTGAAAAAAATTTGATAAAAGACTAACTAGGTCATTTCTAACACTAGCATCATCCTCCACATATAAAACCTTTAATCTTTTTAAAAGATTTTTATCAATATTAGACATTAGTTATTTTTATCCAATTCAACAATTAAATTTATAAATTTAATAAAATCAAAAGGCTTTAGTAAATAATCATTTACACCAAGTTCTTTTGCTTTATTTATATACTCTAATTCTGTATGAGCTGACATTACAATTATTGGAAGATTAATATTTTTTGCTTTTAACTCTTCAATCATCTCTAAGCCATTCATTACGGGCATATTAATATCTGTTATTATCATAGATAAATCAGGATTATCTTCTACAAGTTTTAAGGCTTCTTCCCCATTTTTTGCAGTTAGATAATTACTATCTAATTTATCTAATGTATCAGATATTATTTCAATTAAATCCTCTTCATCTTCTACAAAAAGAAGTTTCATTGACCTAAGTTTTTTGATTTTTTCTTCCATCATGAAAACCTACCTATCGAAGTTCTTCTTTATCAACAACAGATTCAACATCCATAATTACTAACATTTGATTGTTTTCTAATCTTACAAAACCTTTTAAATATTTAGAGGGAATTGCAGACCCCATATCTGATACAGGAGCTAAAGACGAGATATCAATTCTTTGTACATCATCAACTTTATCAACTACTAATCCAATCATTCTTTTATCTTCTGTAATAACTGCAATTACAGCAGTACTCTCATTATAAATTGGTTCACCAGTTTTAAATTTGATTCTAATATCTAAAATAGGAACAACTTCACCTCTTAGATTGATTAAACCTTTTACCCATTTTTTTGTATTTGGCAGAGTAGTAATTAAATCAGGATAAGTTAAAATCTCTCTTATTTTTGGTAATTCAATTGCATATTTCATTTTACCAAGTTCAAATGTCATATACTCACTTGTATTAGCATTATTTACAATTTCTTCTTTATTCATTTTATTTTTTTCCATGTTACCTTCCTTCTTCTAAATTCCACTGAGCATAAAGTTTTTCAGCGGCTAAAATCTCTTCTCTTGATGGTTTTCTTCTACAAGATAAATATCCTTTTGTTCCATCACAACTCTCAAATGGATATACTGTTGCAAATACCCAATAATACCCTCCTGTTTTTGTTGCATTCTTCACATATCCTGTCCAGGTATCACCTTTTTGTACTGTCTCCCACAAGCTTTTAAATGCTTTCTTTGGCATATCTTTGTGTCTTACCATACTATGCGGATTCCCTACTAACTCTTCTAGTGAGTATTCTGCTATTTTACAAAAATCATCATTTGCAAATCTTATCATCCCTTTTGCATCTGTCTCACTAACTAGGAATGCGTATTCATCTAATACTGTCTCTTGTCCTGCTGCCATCTATCTCTTCCTTTAGTTAAACTTTTTACTTTTTGCGTCACTTACTAGTTCATTTGCCATTGTTGCTACTTCATCTGCTATTGCTTTTACTTGATTCGCTTCACTTGCGTTCTCTTGTGTTACTCGGTCTAGCATTGTTACTGCATCATTTATTTGTTCTATTCCTGTCATCTGTTCTTTACTTGCTTTTGACACATCTTCTATGATATGGATTGTTTCTGATATATGTGTATTTAATTCTTTATATCCGTTTATCATCTCATCTGATATCTTTTTACCATCATTTGCTTTTTGGTTTGCATCTTCTACTAAGTCTTTTATTTCTCTTGCTGCTTCTGCACTTCTATTTGCTAGATTTCTAACTTCTTGTGCTACTACTGCAAATCCTTTCCCTGCTTCTCCTGCTGTTGCTGCTTCTACTGCTGCATTAAGTGAAAGAATATTTGTTTGGAAGGCTATTTGATCAATAACAGTAATTGCTTCATTAATTGAAGTTACTTTTTCATTTATCTCATCCATTGAGCTTGCTGTTTTGCTTGCTAACTCTTCTCCTGTTGTTACTGATGTTCTTACTGTTTTTCCTAGCTCAGCCATTTTTGTAGCATTCTCTGCATTATTTCTTGTTATTGAAGTAATCTCTTCTACTGCTGCTGCTGTCTCTTCTAATGAGGCTGCTTGTTCATTCGCTTTTGCTGCTAGGTTATTCATTGAGGCTGTCATTGTTGCTGAATTATTCTCTAAGGTTTGTCCATTATTTAAGTTTAATCTTGCGTTACTCCCTAATGCCTCTCCTAGCTTATTTATACTTTCCATAACTTCTAACATTTTATCTTGAAGTTTTGGAGAGATATTTACTTTATCTGTATAATCATCATTTGCAAAGTGAGTTACTGTTCTCACAACTTCACTCATATTTTTTTCATTTTCATCAAGCATTTTATTAAGAGTATTTTTCAAAGTAACAATCATTGGATTATCAGAACTTGCATGAATTCTACACTTATAAATACCTTGTTCTACTTTATCTGTAGTAAGAACAATCTCTCCAATTACTTTCATATCATCTTTTAATTTTTTATCAAAAATATCTGCTGTTTCATTTAACATTGTCAACATTTGACCAACTTCATCATTTGTATAAACAGCTGGTTTTTTAAAAGTATTTGTTTTAAATGAGATAAAATCTAAAAAATGAGCAAATGAACTTTTAAACTTATTTAATCCACCCGTTACAATTTTCTTAAATAAAATTACTGTTACACTAACTAAAACTAAAGTTAATATAACCATCATTATAAGCATAAAATAAACTAAATTTGCAGATTCATTGAAACTATTATCTACATGTTTAATATGGTCTCCTGTTAAGTATTGACCAATTACATTACCTTGAAAATCTTTAATAGGGAAACTTGAATAAAAATACGAACTATCAGTAAAATATCCTTTAGTTAATAAATCATTAAAATCTAAAGAAGTTGCTGCATTCTTAAACTTTTCATCAACTTCTTTTTGTGAGATATAATATTTACCAACTTTGTTTTGTTCTGTTAAAGCATCTCCTCTTTTTAGACTCTCATTCATTAAAACTAAAAGAAATTCATCTTCTGCTTTAAAATCTTTAACAACAGAATTAAAACCTTGAATAAATTCTAAAGAACCAATATATTCTCCACTACTACTAAAAATAGGAGAAAGTCCTCTTAATACTAAACCTGCTCGCCCTACTTCAATTGCAGCTAAAGGTTTTTGAGTATTTTTAACTTCCAGGATAGTTTTTCTAAAAGAGCTTAATTCATCACCAAATTTTTCTGGCTTCCAATTTCTTAAAAATGAGTTTACATCTTTATCGTGGATATGAATTTTTACATTTTTGAAAGAGGTTCCATTTTTCATTGCACTAGAGATTCCAGCTAATGCTTCAACTGCTAATTCTCTATTATTTGTTTCTAGGGCTTCAATAATATCACTGTTTTTTGAGATTGTAACTGCATTTGAGATACCTATATCAAGCTTTGCTTTGATTCTTTCTTGAATAAGAAGTTCAAAATGATTTTTTGTTTGAAGCTCAATATCTTTCTTCATTCCCATAACAATATAGTATGAGATTCCTGCAGCAATTACAATGATAAATGCAGCAACTACTAAAATTCTACTTAGAATTTTACTTGCAATAGAACTTTCCTTCATGCCCGCTCCTTAAGAATGTTGCTATATTTTATCTACTGTAAACTTAAAATACTATTGCTTTTTTATATCTTCAATGGTACACAAAGCAATTGTTTTAGGGGTTTGTAGTGTAACTTTATCATTAAGGTCAAGATTTTCTAAGTTAACTATTTTATTATCTATTGATAATTGTGCATATCCATTTTTATATTTATTATCAGGATTGCTTAATTTTAATTGCTCTTTTAATAAATCAAGTCGGCTTTGTTTATTCTGGAAATAATTCTTTAAGATATTAAAATAACGCTCTTTTAATACTTTTATTTGCTCTGAAATAAAATTAAATTTTGAATCTAAAGAATTTTGTTCAAAAAGTTTATACATATTTTTTAAATCTACTTCTTTTTTATTTAAAAGATTTTTTAATCTATTTTCTAAATCTGTACTAAAATTGTCTAAATAAATTCTATGTTCATTAATATCAGGAAGTGAAATTTCCATCGCATTTGAAGGAGTTGCAGCCCTTACATCAGCAACAAAATCAGAAATTAAAAAATCTATTTCATGTCCAACTGCAGATATTACAGGTTTTTCACAATTATAAATTGCATCTGCAACTATCTCTTCATTGAAAGCCCATAAATCTTCAATACTTCCTCCACCTCTTCCTACAACTAATAAGTCAACCTCAAGTCTATCTGCATATTTGATTGATTCAACAATATCAAATTTTGAACTCTCTCCTTGAACTAAAGTAGGTATAAGTATAAGTTCAACTAAAGGCCACCTATTTGTTGCAACTTTTTTCATATCTTCAATTGCTGCACCAGTAGGAGAAGTAACTAATGCAATCTTTTTAGGATAGCTTGGAAGTTTTTTCTTTCTTTCTTGTTCAAAATAACCCTTTGCTTGAAGTTTTGCTTTTAATTGTTCAAAAGCAAGAGCCAAAGCTCCTTGTCCAGAGGGTTCAACTTTAGTACACATAAGTTGATAACTTCCCCTTGGGGTGTATACTGTTATTGTCCCTGTAATAGTGACTTTTTGGCCTACTTCAAGTTGAAACTTTAAATATTTTGCATTACCTTTAAACATCACACAAGAGATTGTTGAATTTTCATCTTTGATTGAAAAATAGATGTGTCCAGAATTATGGTAAGTTAAATTAGAGATTTCACCTTCTACATAAACATTGATAAAAGTAGTTTCAAGTAGAGATTTTATTTGAGTATTTAATGTTGAAACAGAAATTGCAGAATTCAAATTTTTCCTTTGCAATATTATTGCAAGAAATTAAATTTTTCTTGCAATAATAAGTGTAGAGATTTTCATAGAGAAAGATTGAACATGAATTGGCTCAAGTCCAGCTTGTTTTAACTCTTTACATAGATTATCAGTTGTTAAAAATTCATCAATTGAATCAGGTAAATATCTATATGCTTCTTTATTTTTTGAAATAATTCCACCAATTGTAGGTAAAACTTTATTCATATAAAAATCAGTAACGTGGTCTAAGATATTTGTTTTTTCTTGTTTTGTAAACTCTGAGATAACTACAAGACCATCTTTTTTAAGTACTCTTGCAAACTCATCAAAAGCCTCTTGTCTTTGTACTACATTTCTAATTCCATATGAAATAGAGATAAGATCTGCACTATTACTATCAAGTGGCATTTGAGCAGCACCTGCTTCAATAAATTCTACTTCTGGAAATTTATTCTTTGCAACATCCATCATCCCAACACTAGGGTCTACACCAACAATATTTTTTAGTTCAATTCCATTTTTTCTAGCAACTGTTTTCCAAAAATCAATCATATCACCTGTACCACAAGCAACATCAACAATTTTTTCTAAACTATCTTTGTTATATAAACTTAATGCTTTATTACAAGCCTTGTTTCTCCAAGACTTATCAATTCCCATACTTAAAATTCTATTTGCAATATCATATCTTCCCGCAATATCATTAAACATAGATACAATTTTTTCTTGTTTATCCATCAATTATCCTAAATTATAATAAATATTTTCCAACAAATAAGCCAGCTATAAAACCAATATTAAGCATAATAATTAAATATAAGATTGATATTTTTTTATCTTTTTCAGGTAGCTGTTTTAATACTTTTTTTTGTTGAATTACTGAATCATCAAGTGATCTTCTTGCATGATCCATGCTATCAAATGAGTTTCTTAGACTAAGTTCTGCTAATTCAAGCCTTTCTACAATCTCTTTGGCTTGTTTAAAAGTCATATCACTCATTTTTTAATATCTAACCACTTATCTAAATCAAAAAAGATTTTATTTAATGTTCCAAGTACATAATCTTTTGCTTCTGTTTGAATTCTTCTAAAGAAAAGATATTTTCTAGCACTATCTAAGTCACCTAACTCTTTTGCTTGCATTGCTTTTTTAGCAAAGTCAGTATTGTTATAAGCCATTTCCCAAACAGTACTTCCTAAATATCTACTCATAGTAATTACTTTATCATTTTTAACTGCAAAATATTTTGGGTCTTTTAAAAAATCACAAAGTACAGAATTACTATCTAAATATTTATGTCCAAAGAAGTTAATAAATTGTTCTTCAATATACTCTTGATCCATTGAAATAGCTCTATTTAAAGCAAATAAAGTATTCTCTTCAAGGTTATTTTCAATTTTTTTGATTTTTTTCATTGTAGCAATGGCATTTTTACCATCTAACTCCCCATCACCTAAAGGAATAATCCATTTGATATTTCCAAATGAACCTACTTTTTTAATCTCTTCTAGTACTAATGAAGAGGTTTTATTTCCACCAACATCAACAATAATTTCATGTTTGTCATCCATTAAAATAAGCTCATCTAATTCTGTTAGCTTATTTGTTCCTAACATTCTTTTTTCAACAATTTCAGTTCTTGTAAAAGACTTACTATCATTGTTTTCATCATCAATTTCAATGTATGTGATTTTTTTACCATGCTTTTTAAATAAATAAGGAGCAATTACTTGCATTGCAACAGTAGATTTACCAACACCACCTTTAGTCTGTGGAATTATTATCATTTTTTTCCCTTATTAAACTGTTTATTTCTTGTTTTCATATACTCAACAATTTTGCCATGAAATCGGCAATATAGCTTATTAAGTGATATTTCATATCCATATAGGTCAAATATTTTATCTAAATTATCATTAATTCCATATTCACACCAAGCTTGCAAATCCTCATATGTTTCAAACTCGTAGCCAAAAGAGCTTACTAATTTCTGAGTATACTTATCTACAACCATTATCTCTTGTCTACAAGCATAACAAAGAATAGCATCTGCTGTTTCTAAACCTATTCCTTTTTGTTCTAAAAGCCACTCTTTACCAACACTTTTGCAAAAAGATTCAAAAGTAAAAAACTCTTCTAAAATATTTGAAACTATTTTTTTAATTCTTATTGATTTTTGATTTTTAAAACCACTTGGAGTAATTGCTAAAACCAAAGTCTCTAAATCTACTCTATTTATAGCTTCTAAGCTTAAAAGGTTTTTTTCTCGTAAATTAGCTAGGGATTTTTCAACATTTTCCCATTTTGTATTTTGAGTTAAGATTGCACCTAAAAATATTTCAAAAGAGTTTTCATTTGGCCACCAAAACTCAGGATATTTTTCTAGTAGACTCTCTTCTTTTAGATATTTTAATAATTCAAAACTGTTACTTATTTCAATCAAAGATTGCCTCTGTTTTTATAATATCAGATTTATTGCAATATTTTTTTAATTTAAAACAATCAACTGCTTTTCCATCTTTTATATCTATTATCATTAGTTGTAAAATTGTTTTACAATTACTTGGAATAGAGAAATGACCACCAATACCAGTTGTAGCTTTTTCAATAGGAATTTTACTATCCATTCCTATTATATTATCTCTACAACCTGTTAAGCCAATATCTGTTAAGTATGCTGTCCCATCAACAACTTGTAAATCATCAGTTCCCACATGAGTATGTGTTCCACAAACTCCACTTACACGACCTTTTAACATTGTAAAAATAACTCTTTTTTCACTTGTAGCTTCTCCATGAAAATCTACAAAAATATTTTTTACTTCTTTTTTCTCTAACTCATCTACTAAAGAGATAGCCCAATTAAAAGGATTCTCTACAGTTGGCATTGCAAATTGACCCATTAAATTTATAACTGCTAGTTTTTCACCATTTATTTCAAATATTTTACAACCAGAACCAGGAAGTCCTTTTGGGTAGTTATCAGGTCTTAATACTGGTTTAGTATCTAAAAGAATGAACATTTCACCTTTTTTATCAAAAGAGTGATTTCCTCCTGTTATAATATCTATGCCACTATTTAAAAGTTCTTGACAATTTTTTACAGTAAGTCCAAAACCATGGCTAGCATTCTCTGCATTTGCGATTACAGCATCAATTTTAAATTCTCTTCTAATATTTTCTAAGTGCTGTTTTATAATTTTTCGACCAGGTCTGCCTACAATATCACCTATAAATGCTATTTTCAAAATAGTCCTTTAATTAAAATAGTTGAAATTGTAGCTACTTATTCTTGTAATTTCAACTTTACTTCAAATACTGCACCTATCTCACTATTATAAGCTAAAATCTCTCCTTCTTGGTCATTAATAATTTTTTTAGCAATATTTAATCCAACTCCCATTCCACTATGAGTTTTTGAACTAACAAAAGGATCAAAAATTTTATCAATTATTGCTTCATTAATTCCACCTGCATTATCTGAAAACTTTACAATTACCTCATCTTCTTGCTGATAAACATCTACTCTTAACTCTCTTTGTTCATAATCTTGCATATTCTTTAATTCATCTAGAGCATTATTAATGATTATAATCCAGACTTGTTCAATTCTTTGTTTTTGAACTTTTGCAAAGATTTCAAAATCATTTTTATCAATAGTTGTTGGAGTAAACTCTTTATTATTTAGATATATTTTAGAAATCTGTTTAGAAACATTGTATGCCATTGTTAAAGAAGTAAATAATGTAGCAAAGATATTAACTCTTTCTCTTGCTTCAGAAGAGCTTTGAGATATCTCTCTCATTGATTCTACTGTTACAGCAATACGATTAATTGCTTCTTCTATTTTTTCACAGCTTTCAAGCATATTATCTCTTGCTGTTTTATCTTCTAAATCTTCAATATCCATAGTTAACATCTCAAAATTACCTTTTAAATATGTTAATGGAGTATTTATTTCATGAGTAATTCCAGCTGCTAAAGTCCCAATAGAAGTAAGTTTTGCATTTTTTATCTGCTCTTCTTGGTGGATTCTATCTTTTTCTATATTCTTTTTAACTTCTTGTGCAACTCTTGATTCTAAATTATGATTAAGTTCTTGAAGTTTTCTTTTATCTTCTAAAGAGTTTGCAACCATAACTATATTTTTTCTATCAGGTAAAAGATTTAATGATACATCTAAATATAACTCTTCTTGATTTTTACAAATAAAAACTAGCTCTATATTTAAAATTGAACCATATTCTTTAACCTCTTCTATTATTTTTTTTAATAAATCAAGACTTCCACTATCAACTAAATCAAAAATTTTTTTCTCTACTATTTCATTTTCTGTATACTTAAAAAGATTAAAAAACTTTTCATTAAATCTTCTAAAGTTTCCATCAAAATCTATTAATGCTATTCCACTATTTGCATTTTGAAAAATTGTATTTAACTGTTCTATTTGATAGTTTAATTCATTATATAGTTTTTCTATTCTCTTATTATCACTAATATCATTTCTAATATCGGTATATCCTATTAACTCTCCAAATTCATTAAAATCTGGTTGAATATTTGATTTAACCCAATAATCTCCTGCAATTTTTTTAATTCCTTGAAGCTCTCCATTCCAAGTTCCAATGCTATTTAAAATATTAATAATATGTTCTTCAAAATGTTTTGCGCTATTTTTAGTAAGAAGTGAACTATATTTCTGACCTAAAAGTTCTTGTTTTTCAAAGCCTGTAACTCTAGATAAATAAGAGCTTGTATCAAGAATTATAAAATTTGTATCTAATTTTATATACATTACATGTTGATCAAGTAAAGCAAGGCTATCATTTAGCATTAAACTATTTCTTTTTATAGAGTCACTTAAAACATTTTTTTCACTCTCTAATTTTTTATTGATATTTGATAAGGGAGTTGTAAAAATCATTGACATTATAAAAGTTATAATGAACATTAGAAAAGCTACATTATAAAAAGAGTTTTCATACTTTAAAAAAAAGTCTTTATAAGTTAATCTTTCATTATCATCAACAAGGGTAAAAAAATGTTCTTTATTAAAAAATATCTGTTTTAAATAATGTGAATTAGTTACAATAAAACTATCACTAAAGATTCTATTACTAAAACCTCTTATTAAATCTTGAATGTTTAAATTAGGGTTATAATATTTTGACCAAGAGTTTAAGCCTGTTTTATCATAAACTATATTTAAATCTTTATCTATTAAATAATCTATTTTTTTAATTGATTCAAGAAGTGTATCTATTTTATAAGAGACAAATATTGTTTTTTCTTCAACTTTATAAATCAAATCAACTACTGTTTCAATTGGTAGTTTTATCTCTTCTTTTTCTTTTAATAAATAAGGTTCTGTAACAAATAGTCTGTTTTTTTCTATCTCTTCATTATTTAAATAAAAATGGATTAAATGACTTAATTCAAGTGGTGTTTTATATACTTTTCTATCTTTCTTTTCTAAAGACAATATACTTTCTCCACTATTTTTTATAATCTTTAAAGAGTGGATATTATCATTACTCTCTACTAAGATTTTAATCTCTTCTTCCAAAATCTCCTTATTATTGATTTTTTTAAAAGAAGGTGCATTAGAGATTGCATACATAAGTGTCTCATTTGAGCTAATAATATCATCTAATCTTTCTTGAAATAGTTCTGCTTTTGTTAAGAAGTTTTCAATATTTTTTTGTTCAACTTTTGTTTGAAAAGTTTTATATGTCAAAAAAGAGGTAAAAACAAAAAAGATTAATGAAAATAGCAAAAATGCTAAAAATAGTTTTAATGAAAATTGGACTTTCAAATTATTGTTCTCTCCTATTTTCTCTTCTATCTTTTGTAATTAATTTTATATAAAAGCAACAACCATTATCTTCATTTTTAGCCCAAATATCACCATCTAATTTTCTAACAATAAGTTTTGCTATATGTAAAGGTAAGCCTCTTGAAGATAGATTCTCTTTTGTACTAAAGCCTGTTTCAAAAATTTTACTTAAAAATTCTTGAGGAATTCCACCTGCATTATCTTTACATTTGATTAATAAATTATCATTGGTTTTATTTATTGTAATAGTTATTTTGCCATGGGGAATTTTTTTCTTTCTAAACTCTTCTATTGAGTTATAAATTATTCCTAAAATAATCTTTCTTAAATCATATGAAACTCCAAAAGTTTCTAAAGTTTCATCTCCCAATAAAGAAATAGTCACATCTTTTTGAGATACTGAGGCAATTGCAGTTTTTATTGCATTATAAACATTATATTTATCTTCACTTGAATTATGAGAAAAGAGCGTTTTAAACTCATTTAAATGCATAGATAAAATTTTCAACTCTATTCCTAGCTCTTTTGCTAAAGTATTAAGATAGTTTTTATTATAAGAATCTTCTGCAACACTATTTTCAAAGGCAAGTATTTTTGAAGAAAGATTTGAAATAGGCTTTTTCCACTCATTAGAGAAAGCATCTAATATCTGTCCCATTAAAACAATTTTGGATTGATCAATATTCATTCTATCTCTTGTTTTTATCTCATTTAGTTTTAAAAACAGGTCTCTTTTTAATAAAGAGTTTACTTTTAAAAGTTGTTTTTCATCACTAATATTAACTCTAATTGATCGATACCCTACTTTTTCATTTTTAAGGTCATAAATTGGTAAAATATTTCCTCTTACCCAATATGAGTTTCCATTTTTATCAATATTTTTTATCTCACCTTCCCAAACTTCATCATTACTTAGTTTTGACCACATATTTTCATAAAATCTTTTTGAGATATCAGGATGTCTTACCACATTAATTGATTTACCAATAAGTTCATCTTTTTTATATCCACTTACATTACAAAAAGCTTCAGAAACATAAGTAATAGTCCCTCTTAAATCAGTTTCAGCCACAATTACATACTTATCTATACTTTTACTTATACTATCTAGTTTTGATTTTGTAATTCTAAATCTATTATAAAAAAGGTTGATTATAAAAAGTAAAAGAGTTATTATAAAAATGGTTGCAATTAAAACATAAATATATAAATCATATCTCTTAACAATATTTTCATATTCATCACATTTTACATTTAACATTAAATATGAATAGTCACTTACAGGAATAAAACTTGTAATATAATATTTGTCATCTAACCTATAGTCAACAACAAAACTATGCATATTTTTCATCTTTTCTCGAATTTGTTTTAAAGCTTCTGAAGGAATTTTCTTAGTAATAAATCTATTAGTATAAAAAGAGTTTTGATACATAAAATTTGGATTTATATAGTGAGGAGAATAATTTTTTATGAATTCTTTATTTACTCTTTTTTTTAGAGTTAATCTATCAAAAATAAAATCTATTTGAAAGTTTTTTTCAATAAAGGTTTCATGAACAAGTTTTGGTAAATCCATAGATACTTCAAATATTGCAAGGGGATTTAGATTTTTGTCAAAAATAGTTCTTAAATATTGAATAGAAGCATTTGTATCATTAACTGAAAGAATAACCTTTGAATTAAACTCTTTTGAGACTTCTTGAATCTCTTTTTTATATTCATTACTTAAGTTCTTATTATATTTTTCAAAAGAACTTTTATATAAAGGTGTTCCATCTAAGGCATAAAAGTTTATCTCTTTTAGATGATGCTTTTTAAAAAATGTTAATTTTTTCTCATATAATTTATCCAAAGAAGCAAACTTTTCTTCTTTTGAATAACTACTTTTTATTATGTTTTCAAGATTTTTATTATTATGAACATAAGTAAAAAAGAAGAGCTCTGATACATCAAGACTCTTCTTCTTGTAAAGATTAATTATATTTTTATTTTTAACTTGTACATCTTCTTTTTGCTTTTCAATTAAATTAGCTTTAGAAAAGAGAAGTACAACTAAAGAGATAGTTGATAAAATAAGAAATAGAAAACTATATCTAAAAACCAACTTATTATTATTCATTTTAAACTACTTTTCTAGTAAAGTTCTAACTTTCTGACCTAAAGCATCTAATGAAGGAAAGGGTTTCATTATATAATTTTCAGCACCTTGTTTGTGAGACTTTAAAACTTTATCTAAAGTTGAATATGCTGTCATCATACAAACTTTTTGAGAAGGAATCTCTTTTTTTATTCCTTCTAAAAATTCTAAACCATCCATTCCTGGCATCATAATATCTAATAATATTAAATCATATTTTGTTCTAATACAAGAATCAAGAGCAACTTTTGGATTTGAAAAAGTTGTTATTTTATACTCTTGAGTTCTTTTTAAATATTTGTCAATTAGTTGTAGAATTTCTACTTCATCATCTATAATTGCTATTTCATAAATCTTTTTTTCCATCATTAATCCTATGAATTAAATAGTTTAGCTGCAGCATCTTTCATTACTGCATTATTTTTTTCTTCTAAAATTTTATCTAGATATTTAAATACATCTTCACTCGCATCTTCAACTAAAGCAATTTTTTGTTCAATTAGCTGTTTAGAACAAGAGATTTCATTTCCAGAACATTCACTTGCTAATTCATTTGCCTCTTTATGTACTATTGAATGGCAATGTTCTAAATGTCTATATGAAGGAACAAAACTAAACTGTTCTTTACCTAATCCTGTATCATACCACTTACCTAATCTACAATTATGATGGTCAACTGCTTTAAAGTTATGTTCCGCTCCAAAAATTAGTTGATATAGATTGTTTTTATAAATTACGTGATCTAATTTTGCTAGATTAATAAAAATTTTATTTGAAACACTCTCAACTTCATATACAGACCTACTAGAGTTTCTTTGGAAACCATTCATTAAATCACTTAATACTTCTACTCTATTTTTTGTTTCGGCAACAACTTCTGAAACTACATCTGAACTATTTTTTATTTTATGAGTTTCATGTTGAATTAAATCAACAACATTTTTAATCTGAGAAGCTGCTTCTGCTGATCTATTAGCAAGATTTCTAACTTCTTGTGCTACTACCGCAAACCCTTTTCCTGCTTCCCCTGCTGTTGCTGCTTCTACTGCTGCATTTAATGAAAGTATATTTGTTTGAAAAGCTATCTCTTGAATAATATTAATAACATCAGCTATATCTTTACTTTTTGCAACTAAAGAGTTTACTACTTCATGTTCAATTTCTATTTCTTTATGAAGGTTTTCTGTATCACTTACAATTTCATTTGTAAGTTCTAAACCTTTTGTAGAACCTTCTGCTGTATCTTTTGATTCTTTCATCATACTTTGAAGTTCATCTAAAAGGTCTAAATAAGCATTTTGTGTAGTTGTTAAAGAGTTAGTCATATTTTGATTGTGTCTTTCTAATAAGCCACCCTCTTTATTGTCATGTACTGAAGTTTGTCTTAATGAAGCAATAACTTTATCTTCATATTTTTCTAATAAAATTGAAGCCTCACAGTCATTTAAAACAACTGTTTGATTTCCTTGTTTTATTGCTGTTAATAATATCTTTGTATCTAATTCATGAGATTTTGCTCTTCTATTTATAAATAATACTTCATCATTTGTATTAAAAGCAACTAAGCCTTCTTCTTGAGAAATTTCAGCTAATCTTTTATAAAACTCTTTCTCTTTTTCTAGCTCTAAAATTTTTTGTTCATCTTTAAAAGATAGTTCAATTTTCTTTTCAAGATTTTCAATTTTTTTATCTTTTAAAGATAATTCTTCTCTTAGTAGTTCAAGCTCATTTTTTAAACTTTTTAATTCTTGGTTATTTTTCTTTGTATTCGAAAAAAACATCTCTATTATGCCTTTAAAATATTTTGTAAAATTAAGTAAATATTATATCTTAATAGGGCTTTATAATCAAAAAAGTTTTTTAAAGTGCTTTTAAAATCGGCTCGCACATAAGCTTGCTTGTGAAAAATATAACTGAAAGTTATAACCGCCTAACTCTCCTGTTGCATTTAAACACTCTCCTATAAAAAAGAGATTTTTTTGAAATTTACTTTCAAAACTATTTTTATCTACTTCTGAAGTATCTATTCCACCACTTGTTACTTCTGCCTTTGAAAATCCAAAAGTTCCAGCAGGTGAGAAGTCATACTCTTTTAAAATATTAAGTTTCTCTTTTTCCTCTTTAGATAAAGAACTAACTGCTTTATCTTTTAAGTCAATTGATTCTAAAAACTCTTGCATAAATCTTTTAGGAAGAGGTAAAGCAGTCGATATATTTTTATTTCCCTTTAATAAAGAGTCTAATCTTTTTTTAGGTAAAAAATCTATGGTTAATTTTCCTTTTTGCCAATATAAAGAGGCATTTAAAACTGCTGGTCCAGAACAACCTTTATGGGCAAAAAGTAGTTTTCCATTAAATTTTTTATTCTCTACTTTTATTTCAACATCACAAGAGATACCACTAAGATTTTTAAACCAAAACTGCTCTTTTTGTACAGTAAAGCCTACAAGTGCAGGTTTAGTTGGAATTATTGTATGTCCAAACTTTTTTGCAAGATCAAAAGCCAAAGAAGAAGCTCCCACAGTTGTATATGAAAGTCCACCACTTGCTACAACCAATTTTTTAGCTTTTATTATTCCTTTTTCTGTTTTAACAATAAACTCTTTATCATAATCTACATCTAAAACTTTTGTGTTCAAAATCTTTTTAGTATGAGAAGTAAGTTTATTGAACATATCAATTACATCAGAAGAGGCATTACAAAAGTAAGTTCCTTTAACAATTTTAGGATTAACTTTAGGGTAAACACCATTTTTATTTAAAAAAGTTAATAAATCTTTATTTGAAAAAAAGTCAAGGCTATTTTTAATAAACTCTTTATCTCCTAAGTAGTTATTTTCACTTACATTTTCATTTGTAATATTACACTTAGCTCCACCACTAATTTTAATCTTTTGACCTATTTTTGCATTTGTATCAACTAAAGCAACTCTTTTATTCTTAATTTGTGATGCAAACATTAAACCACTTGCACCAGCTCCTATTACTAAAATATCGTATTCTATTATTGTTCCTTTTTACAAATAAAAATATTTTTTTCATTTTCATACTTATACTCTAAGTCATAAGCATTTGCTTTTAAAATATTATGCACAATATATAAACCTAAACCAAATGAGTTATCTGTTTTCTGCTCATTTGCAAAAAATGGCTCATAATATTTTTCTAAATCATAAGCTAAAGCCTCTCCACTATTTTCAAAAATGATATTATCATTCTCCGTTCTTACAGTAACTTTTTTATCTTTTGAGTATTTAATTGCATTATCTAGTAGATTTTTAATTGCAATTGAAAATAGTTTAAAATTAACTTCTAGTTTTAAATTATCATGTTGTTCAATAACTCTATCTTCATCAATCATTAAAATATCTTTTGCGTTATCTAAGATATCATTTAAAAAGTATATTTTTTTATCTACATTTTTTGAAGAGATTAACTCTTCAATTGAAGCAAACTCATTAATTAAAGCCTCTAATCTATTAAAAACCTCTTTTAATTTTGCATCATTTTCTTCATTTCTTTGAATTTCAGTTAAAAACTTACCTTTTGTAATTGGAGTTTTTAACTCATGCATAATATTTCTAATAAAAATATTTCTTGCTTCTTTTAGCTCTTTTAATTTTTTTGCACTCTTTTTAAACTCTAAAGCAAGTAAAGAAACCTCATCTTTTCTATCTGTATTACAGCACTCAAAATCAAAGTTTTCATCACCTAAAGTACTAACCTTATCTTTTAAGATTTTTAAAGGCATTAATTTTCTAAGTGTTACTAAAAATGAGAGAATTAAAGTGATTAAAATTATTGCAAAAATCAATATTATATAAATAGCACTACTTTCAGTAAATTCATTTTTATCTTCAACTAAGAAAGTCATATCTTTTCTATTTAAGTATAAAAATTGTCTATTATCTAATTGTAAAACTCTCATAGTATTATTTTTAAATCTTTTTTCTACAATTACCTTAGTATTTGGATTATAAGTTATTGAATCAATTCTACTTTTCTTTAAATATAAATCATAATTAAAAGGCTCTAAACTCTGTTTAAATTCCTCATTTATATTTCCAAATCTATGATGTTGTCTATAAACCATCTTTGTCAAAGGTTGATATCTTTCAAAGAGAGTACTTTCTAATCTTTTTTGATTTCCAATCATAATGATTATAAAACTTACAACAACTAAAATAAGTGATATTATAAATGTAACAGTAACTGTAAAAAATAAAGATTGTCTATTCATTTGTAAATTTGTACCCCATTCCTCTTATAGTATGAAGATATTTTGGTTCTTTTGGATTATCCTCAATTTTTTGTCTAATTCTATTTATTATAACAGCTAAAGAACCTGAGTTTTCATAATCTGAGTTCAATAAATTTGAATTTTCAAAGATATCTTCTCTACTTATTACAAAGCCATCTCTTTGTACCATCAAAGATAATACTTCATACTCAGCTGCTGTTAATTTAATGAATTTACCATTTTTTGTAATCTCTTTTTTATCACAATTTAGCTCAAAAACTCTTTTAATATCATTTTTTTCTTCTACACTATTATGGTTAAATCTTCTTAAAATTGTTTTTATTCGAACTTCTAATTCTCTTGGGTCATAAGGTTTTGGAAGATAATCATCAGCTCCTAATTGTAAAGCTGTGACTTTATCAGTAATATCACTTCTGGCACTTGAAATAATAATAGGAATATCAAAATTTTTAACAACCTCTTTACATACATCAAGACCATCCATTCCTGGAAGTGTTAAATCTAGTATTAATAAATCAAATTTATTGAATTTCAAACTACTTAGAGCCAAAAAAGGCTCTTCGTAATTCGTTACTTCAATATTATATTGCTTTAAATATTGAGTTAGAACATCTGCTAATTCTAAATCATCTTCTACCATAGCAATTTTGATCAAAGTTCATCCTTTTATTCATCATGAAAGAGATTCTCTCTTTTTTTCTATCCATCATTGCTTTAAGCTCTTTTTTTTGCTCTTTATCTAAAAGCTTATAAACTTTATCAATCATTTCAGCTTTAGATTCTATCATATTCTCTCTTCTTTGTTTCATTAACTCAATATACTTATCTTTATCAAAAGATGATTCTGTAAAAGCACTCTCTTTTTGAAATCTGTTTTTAAACATCTCTTGTCTGATTGCTGAAATTTGTTCTTTTTGTTTTTCATTTAAATTTAATTGATAAACCATTGACATAAAACCTGAAGAACCTTTTTTCATCATTTTATGAGGAGCATTATTATAGTTTCCATTTCCTCCGCACATATTGTTACCACCAGACATATTATTATAGCATGATGCATATAAACCACTTGCTAAAACTGTAGCTAATGCTACTGAAATAATCATTTTTCTTTTCATTATTAACTCCTTTTATTTTTAAAATTATGACATCTATGTTTTAACCACTTTTAAATTTTATATTAACCTAATATTAACCAACTCTGATTTTATGATATAATCAGCCCATGAAAATTTCTAATACCATTTCAAAATCTATCTTTATAGTTTCTACTGTTTCAATTATTTTAGTTTTGTTAATCACTATTTTGCTTCAATATAATAATTTCTTACAAGAGAGTCAAGAGATTAAAACTACTTATATTGAACAAAAAAAAAGACATCTAAAAAAAGAAGTTGATAAAGTATATAAATATATTGAATTTAGAGATAAAGAAATTATTGATAACTTAAAAAAAGAGTTAAAACAAAAAGTAGAGAATGCTTATAATACTGCTTTATATATCTATAATGAAAACAAAAATAAAAAGAGTGAACAAGAGATAAAAGAGCTTATTGTAAATGTTCTTAAAAACTATAGCTTTACAAATGAAAGATCTTATTATTTTATTAATAGTAATAAAGGTAGAGCTATTTTATTTAATAAAGAGTCTTATCTTGATTCTTACAAAGATGTTTGGAATTTATATGATGTAAAAGGTGAATATATCATACAAAAACAAAGTACTATTGCTTTAAATCATGGTTCAGGTTATATTACAAACCATTTTGTAAAACCTGATTTAACAAATAACAAACAATATCCTAAACTTTCATATATAAAACATTTTGAACCTTTTAATTGGCACATAGGAATTGGAGAATATCTTGATGATATTGAGAAACAAGTTCAAGATACTATTTTAAACTATGTTGCTTCTATAAGGTATGATAAAAGTGGCTATATTTTTATTAATACTTTAGATAAAAAAGCTTTAATTTTTAGTGGAGAAAAACAAAACCCTATAAAGATTTATCCTGATTATGAACTTTTTAAAAAACAATTAGATGTTTCAACAAATAGTGAAGGTGGTTTTATAAGATATAACTTCACAAAATTAGATTCAAAAAAAGAGTATCCCAAAATTGCTTATGTAAAAAGATATGAGAAATGGGGTTGGATGATTGGAACAGGTGCTTATATTGATGAAATTGATGAGATTATTGAACAAAAAAAACTCTTCTTAAAAAATAGTGTCTTTTTTCAATTAGAGCTTGCTTTTATTTTTATTTTGTTAGTTATTTTAATAATCTATTTTATTTCAAAAAAAACCTCTTCTTTAATAAATATGCATATTGAAAACTTTATTAATGAGTTTAAAATAGCTACAAAAGAGTTTAAAAAAATAAATACTTATAATCTAGTCTATGATGAATTTAAAACTTTAGCAAATAGCCTTAACCAAACTTTAGAGCAAAGAAATAAGGATTATGAAAAACTTAACAATTATACAAAAATTATTAATGAACATATAATAAGTTCAAGTACTGATTTAAATGGTATGATAACTGATGTTTCTCAAGCTTTCTGTGAGATTTCTGGTTTTACAAAAGAGGAACTAATTGGACAGAATCATAATATTATTAGAGATCCTAGTTTATCTAAAGAGTTTTATGAAGAGGTTTGGGAACAACTAAATAAAAACAATTCTTTTAAAGGTGAAATAAAAAATAGAAAAAAAAGTGGTGAAAGTTATTGGGTAGATATTATTATTCAACCTATTTTTGAAAATGGAGTTAAAATAGGTTATACAGCAATAAAACATGATATTACTGATAAAAAAAGAATTGAAGAATTATCAATTACAGATGAGCTAACAAAACTTTACAATAGAAGATATTTTAATATCAAGATTGAAGAATTAATATTAAAAGCTACTAAAAAAGAGCAGGTTTTATCTCTTTTTATAATGGATGTTGATTATTTTAAAAAATATAATGATACTTATGGACATCAAGAAGGAGATGAGGCTTTAATAAAAATCTCTACTTTTTTAAAATCTTTTTTCAAAGAGTATAAATCTTATGTATTTAGATTGGGAGGCGAAGAGTTTGCTATTTTACTTATTTCAAAAGATAAAGAAGAAGCTGTTTATTTAGCAAATTCTCTTAAAGAAGGAATAGAAGATTTAAAAATTATTCATGAAAAAAGTGAAGTTTCATCATATATGACAAGCTCAACAGGACTTGCTTTCTTAGAAAAAGAAATGGAAAGTAAGGAGCTTTATATAAAAGCAGATAAAGCTTTATATAAAGCAAAACAAGAAGGAAGAAACAAAGTATCAATTATCTAATTGATACTTTATCAATAACTCTTTTGTCTCTTGAAAATTTAAAGGTTTAGAGAAAAGATATCCTTGTCCCATATTACAATCAATACCTTTTAAATACTCTTCTTGTTCTTCATATTCAATTCCCTCTGCGATTACACTATAACCTAAACTTTTTGATAGTGCTACTATTGCTTTAGAAATTTGAACATTTCCATTATCATGAGGAGTATTATCAATAAAAGCTTTATCAACTTTTATAACATCGATAGGAAGTTTTGTTAAATAACTCATAGAAGAGTATCCTGTACCAAAATCATCAATTGAAAACCTAAAACCTAATTCTCTTAGTTTTGACATACACTGCATATTAGTCTTAGAAAACTCCATGATATATCTTTCTGTAACTTCTAGCTCTATTTCATTTGGTTGAAGATTATATCTATTTACTATCTCTAAAATATCCGATACAAAGTTTTTGTCTTTAAATTGTACACTTGAGATGTTTATTGCCATATATTTTAGGTTTTTCTTTAATTTTCTAAACTCAATAAAATCTTTACAAGCTGTTTCAAAAATAAATTTACCCACTTCTACAATCATTCCTGTATCTTCAGCAATACTTATAAATTTATCAGGTCTAATAAAACCTAGAACAGGGTGTTCCCATCGAACTAAAGCTTCAAAAGAGACTACTTCTTTAGTTTCAAGTAAATATTGAGGTTGATAACATAAAAACATTTCACCTCTTTGTAAAACTCCTTTTAAAGCCTGTTCAATTTTTAATTGTTCATGAACATCAATTGATAACTGCTTATCATAATATTGATAATTGTCTTTACCTTTCTCTTTTGCATGATACATTGCAGTATCTGCATTTTTTATAAGTGTTGAGATATCTGTTCCATCATTAGGATACATAGAAACCCCAATACTTGCACTTGTATTTAGAACATGGCTTTTAACTTTTATTGGCTCTTTTATTAATTCTAAAATTCTTTGGCAAACATAACCAGCTGCTTTTTTAGTTTTACTTGAATCTAAAACTACAATAAACTCGTCTCCACCCATTCTAGCAATAGTATCAGTATCTCTTAAGACTTTTTTTAATCTTTGAGCTAAAACTTTTAATAATTCATCTCCTATTTGATGACCTAAAGTATCATTGATTATTTTAAATCTATCAAGGTCAATAAATAGTACAAAAAGATTTGATTCATTTCTCTTTGCAATAGAGATATTATAAGCTAAATCTTCTTCTAGTTTTGCTCTATTTGGAAGTTTTGTTAAAGGGTCATGATAAGCTAAAAAATCAGCCTTTTCTTGTGTTTCAATAATCTCTTTTAAATTTGTATGAACAGCAATAAATTTAGAAAACTTTCCATCTTTATCTCGTAAAGCTGAAATATTTAACCAAATAGGAATAATTTCTCCATCTTTTCTTTTATCATAAATTTTACCTCTCCAATAATTATTCTCATTTATTGAAGTCCACATCTTATTATAAAAAACTTTATCATGATAACCAGATTGAAGAATTCTTGGAGTTTTACCTAAAAGTTCTAATCTTTCATAGCCACTAATATTCTCAAAAGCATTATTTACAGTAATAATCTTTTTATTTTTATCACAAATTAAAACACCTTCTTGAATATTATCAAAAGCAATAGAAGATAACTCCAAACTCTCTTTTTGTTTTACATATTTAGTAATATCAAGTTTTATTGCAAGATAATTTACAATTTTTTTATTAAGTAAAATAGGAACAATTGAAGCTTTTTCATAAAAGATAGTTCCATCTTTTCTTTTATTAACAAACTCTCCTTCCCATTTCTCACCATTTTGTAATTTATTATTTAATTCAGAATAAGTATTAACAGGGGTATCTCCTGAATTTAAAAATCTAGGATTATTTCCAAGAACATCCTCTTTTTTATATCCACTTATTTTTTCAAAATTTTCATTCACATATAAAATATTTTGTTCTGGGTCAGTTAAAATAATAGAATTATCAGAGTTTTCAACTGCATATTTAAAAGCTAAAAGTTCATTTTTTATTTTTCTTGTTCTTTTATGCTCTAAATAAATCACTATTATCATAAAGATTAAAAATAGGAAAAATATTGAAGCAATTATTAACTGCATCAACATTTTTTTATTATAACTCTCTATTAAAAGAGTATCTACTCTTTCTAATTTTTGTGCTAAATCTAAATTTGTTACATTATCTTTTAATTTATTTATTTGAACTATTTTATTAATAGTTTTTTTTGTATGTATATATAATAATTCTAATCTTTTATCTTGAATCTCTTTTACTAAGATATCTATTTTATTTAGATTTTTATTCAAAGTTTTTTGATTATCACTTAGATTGATAAAACTTTGCATTAACAAAAATAGTGTTTGATTTATTAAAACTTTATGGTCATTAGAAATTCTACTTTTATTAAAATATTGATTCAAATCATAAATAAAATAGATCGAACTTAAATTTGAAGCTTGTAAAGATTTATATCTTTCAATATAATCTAACTTTTCTGCAAATAAAGAGTGAATTTCAGCTAATTCAATATAAATAATTGGAGAAAATTCTGTTTTGATTTTACTTTTTAAAATACCATTTAATATCTCATCAAAGCCATTTGTCTTTTTTACAATCTCATCAAAATTTACAAATTTATCTTGTTTTTCTAAAAAATTATCTAAATATAAATTTATAAATTTTAATTCATGAATCCCTTTTTTATAAAAGCTATAATTTTTAATACTATTTTCTATATGGTATAAATATGCAAAAAGCGAACCTATAAAAAAAGCAAAAAAGATTAGCTTCATTTCAAATGTTGCAATAAATTTCTTCATCTATTTTATTATTATTAATTCCCCATTTAATGTTTTTAGAAAGGCTACAATTTTTTCTATTTCTTTTTCTGTTATTGGTCTTCCTAATTGAACTAAAGACATTGTCTTTACAGCATCTTTAAGATTATCATAACGTCCATCATGAAAGTATGGAGCTGTTAAACTAATATTTCTTAAACTTGGAACTTTAAAATAGTATTTATCCCATTCATTTTTTGTAATATTATATTTACCTAAATGTTTACTATCAATATCAACTATCATTCCAAATTTACTATAAAGATTCCCTCCAATATTTACCCCATTATGACAAGAGATACAACCTTTACTTCTAAAGAGTTCATATCCTTCTTTTTCAAAAGAAGTAATTGCAGTTTCATCACCTCTTAAAAATCTATCAAAAGCAGAGTTTGGAGTAATTAGAGTTTTTTCAAATTCAGCAATTGCATCAGCAAGATTTTCTTTTGTAATTCCATCAATATATATTTTTTTAAAATCTTTATTATATGTAGTAGTTTTTAGTTTTTCTACTAAAGTAGCAAAGTCATGACCCATTTCTATAGGATTTTCTATAGGACCTAAGGCTTGCTCTTCTAAATTGTGCGCTCTACCATCCCAAAATTGTCTAAAATTGAAAAAAGAGTTTAATACAGTAGGAGCATTTATATCACCTTCTTGACCATCAATTCCTACAGAAAATTTTAAACCATCATCTCCACCATTGTTTAAATCATGGCAAGTAGCACAAGAAATTGAACTATCTTTTGAGAGTATTGGATCAAAAAAGAGTTTCTTCCCTAATAATGCTTTTTCATAATTATAATCGACTGTTTGAGGGATAGGTTCAATACTTGAGCCTAAAAGATATACAATAGCAATTTGTAAAAAAAGAATTTTTTTAAAAAACAATGAAATTCCTAGCTTCTATAATAAATCGCGATTATACCAAACAAAAACAAAAATTTTGATATAATAATAAAAAACCATCAAGGATTATCTATGAAAAATATAGCAATTTTTTATGCTAGTAGCACAGGTAATACAAAAGCAATAGCAGAACAGTTATCTAAAAATTTAGATGGAATAAAAGAGTACAATATAAAACTCACTGGTTGCGAATATATGAGAGACTATGAAAACCTTATTCTAGGTATTTCAACCTGGGAAGATGGAAAAATGCAAGAAGACTGGGAAAAAAGTTGGGAAGAGTTTTCCAGAATAGATTTTAAAAATAAAAAAGTTGCAATATTTGGACTAGGCAATCAAAAAAAATATAAAAATAATTTTTTAGATGCAATGGGAAAGTTATATAAGCAACTAATTAAAGCAAATGCTCAAGTAATAGGTTTCACTTCTACTATTGGGTATGAGTTTGAAAAATCTGAGGCAGTAATTGAAAATAGTTTTGTT
Organism: Halarcobacter bivalviorum; assembly: GCF_003346815.1. NCBI lineage: Bacteria > Pseudomonadati > Campylobacterota > Epsilonproteobacteria > Campylobacterales > Arcobacteraceae > Halarcobacter > Halarcobacter bivalviorum. The sequence goes on along the minus strand of NZ_CP031217.1, from coordinate 503,136 downwards.
GGATTAGCATTAGATTTAGAAAATAAAGAAGATAATTTGAAAAAAATTGAAGAGTGGACTACAATTTTAAAAAGAGAGTTCAAATAGGAGTTTTATCCTATTTTACTCTTGACACTCAGGACAAGTACCATATAATTGCATAGAGTGACTTGTAATCTTAAATTTATTTTTCTTTGCAATTCTTTCTTGTCTTTTTTCTATCTCATCATCTAAAAATTCAATAATTTTTCCACAACCTGTACAAATTAAATGATCATGATGTTCTTTTTTATTGCTTTCATACTTTTTACCGTCTACACCAAAATTAATTGATGTGATTAAATTAACCTCTTCTAAAAAGCTTAGTGCTCTATATACTGTTGCAATACCAATATTTGAGTCAGGATTTTTAGCTTTAATAAGATTATAAATTTCTTCTGCAGTTAAGTGTTCCTCAGCATGAAGTAAAACATTCAAAACAACTTCTCTTTGTTCTGTATATTTTAAGCCTTTTTGTTTAACAATTTTCTTTAATTCATCAATTACTTCATTGCTATTTGCCATAAGTTTACCCTTAAATATTTATTACTTAATAATTATTACAAAAAACAGTTCAATTTTACTTAAAATGATTTGTAAAGAACATTAATTTTAGTTATATTTCCAAAAAACTAGCAGAGCAATATTAAATTAACTATGAAAATTAAGTCGATGTTCAGTATCATTTCATTTGAATGATAATCATTATTAAAGAAGGACTTAATTTTGTATCTTAATGAACTATCAAAAAATGAATGTGCAAAAATCGTTGCTATAAAATGTACTGATAAATTAAAAGCTAGACTCTCTTCTTTTGGAATTACACGAGGCTCTGATGTTTTTATTATCGAACATACATTATCAAAAAATACAATTGAAATTAAAATAAACAATACAAAAATTGCTTTAAGAAAATCAGAGGCAAAACTTATTGAAGTAGAAAAAAGCTCATGCAAAAACTAATAAAAATTGCTCTTGTAGGTCAACCAAATGTTGGTAAATCAATGCTTATTAACTCTATTTCTAATTCAAGATTGAAAGTTGGAAATTTCTCAGGAGTTACAGTTGAGAAGGCTGTTGTTGAGTTTGAATACAAAGATTACCTTTTCCATATTACAGATTTACCAGGTTCTTATGCTTTAAATGACTATACTTTAGAAGAAAAAGTTACTAAAAAATATTTAGAAGATGATGAGTATGATATTATTTTAAATGTTGTTGACTCAACAAATTTAGAGAGAAACTTATATCTTACAAGTGAACTTTTAGCTTTAAATAAAAAAATGGTTATTGCTTTAAATATGATTGATGAAGCAAAAAAAGAGAATATTGAGATTGATGAATTACAATTAAGTAAAATCATTGGAAAACCTTGTATTAAAACTTCTGCAAAAAATAAAATAGGTATTAATGAACTTGTTAAAGCCTTAATAGATAAATTTGAAACACCAAAACTTGAATCAAAACTTATTTTTTCAGATGTTGTTGAAGAAGAGATAAATAATATTATCAAACTTTTAGAAGCTAAAAACTATAAAACAGAAGTAACTTATAGAGAGTTAGCCATAAAACTTCTACAAGAAGATAAAAAGACTTTTCTTAGTTTTCACGATGAACCAATATGGATTGAATTACAACCTCTATTAAACAATGCTTTTGAACATCTTTATATTCATTTTCATACTAAAAATATGAAAGATATTTTTGATGATGAAAAATTTGCTTTTGCAAAAGGAGCTGTAAAAGAGACTGTAGTTTTAAATGAAAAAATAGAAAATAAAACGCTAAGTGATAAAATAGATAATCTCTTAATCAATAAATTTTTAGGACTTCCCATCTTTTTATTTTTGATGTGGGTTCTTTTTCAATTAACCTTTGAACTTGGTAATATTCCAATGGATATTATTGATAGCTTTTTTGCAACTTTAATTGAGAGTACAAAAAATGCTTTAGGAGAGAATCAACTCTCTTCTATTATTGCAGATGGAGCTATTGCAGGAGTTGGTTCTGTAATTTTATTTCTACCAAACATTGTAATTTTATTTTTTGGAATTGCCCTTTTAGAGACTACTGGTTATATGAGTAGAGTTGCTTTTTTGTTAGATGGATTTTTTCATAAATTTGGTTTACATGGAAAATCTTTTATCCCTTTAGTTACTGGATTTGGTTGTTCCGTTCCTGCTTATATGTCAGCAAGAACACTAAAAAATGAAAAAGATAGACTTCTTACACTATTTATCATTGGTTTTATGTCTTGTGGAGCTAGACTTCCAATTTATGTACTTTTTACTGGAGCTTTTTTCTCTCAAGAACAAGCTGGAAATATCCTATTTCTAATCTATATTTCAGGTGCCCTATTAGGTCTTATTGCCGCAAAAGTATTAAAAATAACAGTATTTAAAAATGAAGATGAGCCTTTTGTAATGGAGATGCCTAAATATAGACTTCCTTCCTTTAAACTTATTTGGCATACTGTTTCAAATCAAGCTTTAATGTATTTAAAAAAGGCTGGTACTTTTATTTTAGCAGCTTCTATTCTTATTTGGTTTGCTTCAAACTATCCAAAGCACCTTGATTATGAAGAGATGATGAATAAAAAAATTGAAAAAGCTGTAAATATTCAAGAAGTTGAAAAACTAGAAAATGAGATTGCTTTATATAATTTAGAAAACTCTTATTTAGGAAAAATTGGTAAATTTTCTCAACCTCTTTTTGAACCTTTAGGTTTTGATTGGAGAATGACAGTAGCACTTGAAACAGGGCTTGCTGCAAAAGAAATTGTAGTATCTACTTTAGGAATACTTTATGGTTTAGGTGAAGAACTATCAGAAGAGAGTGATAGTTTAATAGACAAAGTAAGAGCTAATATACCTTTTACTTCAGCTGTAGCATTTATTGTTTTTGTAATGATTTATTTACCTTGTTTAGCAGCATCAATGGTATTTACAAGGGAAGCTGGGGGTTGGAAATATTTTGTTTATCTATTTATATTTACAACTACTACAGCATGGGTATTATCTTTTATAGCATACAACATAGCAAAAGTAATAGTTATTTAAATAACTATTACTTTATTTCAAAAGTTGTTACTGTTTCTCTTTTATTATCTATAACTTTAAATTGCCATATTCCAGGTAATCTTCCTGCAATATATCTAAAATCATAAATTGACCCATGTCCTGCAGGAATCAATACCGTTCTATCTCTAGAGATTTCTCCATTTGGATCAATCCATAAAACTTGAATCTCTTTGTCCTCATCTGAACGTTCGTGAATATATTTACAAACTATTGAGTTTTCATCTTCTAAAATAAGACAATCTGCACTATATTTTGTATCTTCATCAATTGTTTCTGCAAAAATAGTTGAAAATAAAAAAAGAGATATTAGAATAATCTTTTTCATATCTTCTCGCTTTATTAATATTGCAGAAATTATATCATATTTTGATTACGATTTGTACTTTTCCCATATAGCCTCTTCTTCAAGGCTTACTCTGTTAGTTAAAATTTCAAAAGGAGTATACGCTTCTTTATAACCCATTGATAAATGATCTTTTATCCAGTAACCTAAATAGATATATGGAATATTTAATTCTTTTGCAATTTTTATTTGAGCCAAGATAGAGAATTTACCAATTGATAAATCTTCATAATCATGGTCATAAAAGCAATAAATTGAAGAGATTGATTCTGATAAAATATCTACTAAAGCAACTCCAATTAATTTACCATCTCTTACATATAAAAACTCTTTTGTGAACTCATCTTTACCTTGTACATATGACCTGTCATATTCTGCAGGTTCAATAGGGAAATAGTTCCAATCCTTCTTTTTATTCATATGGTAGTGATATTTATCATAAAGTTTTAAGTGATCTAAAGTTAAAGAAGGAGCTTGAATATATAGTTTTGTATCCAAGTTCTTTTTAAATACCCTTTTTTCGGAACGAGAGAATTTGTAATTTTTTACATCAATTCGCATAGAGATACATTTTGTACAAGCTTTGCATTCAGGTACAAAATGCATTTTACCAAATCTACGCCAACCATGTTCAAGCATATTTTGGTAATCCTCTTTTTTACAATTACTTATATATCTATATCTAATATCAGATACTTCATCATCAAAATAGGAACACTCTCTTTGTTCTTCTATAAACTCTACATCTCGTTCTAAAATATGCATATTAATTTATTCGTTAATCTTTTCTTTTATTTCTCTAACAATTTTTGTTATTTTATCAATTTTTTCACTATTTGACAATGAGTCATCAATTAAATGTTTAACAAAAGCACTTCCAACGATTACTCCATCAACATTTTTTGCTTTTTCTTTACAAGTTTTTTCATCTACCCCAAAACCTATATAAAGAGGGGTATCTGAGTACTTTTTAACCGTTTCAATAATAAAACTTAAATCCTCTTGTTGACCACTTCCTGTAATTCCTGCATAAGCAACCATATAAATAAACTTTTGTGCATTTTGAACTATTTGCTTAATTCTATTTTCACTATGAGTTGGAGCTACAAAACTTATATTTGCTTTTTTATACTTATCAAATAAAGGTTTTATTAATTGTGCTTCCTCAAAAGGTACATCAGGAATAATCATTCCATTTACACCAAACTCATCTGCTTTTTTTAAGAAATTTTCTATTCCATAGTTATAAAAAGGATTCATATATCCCATCCATAACATATCCATATTTGGTGCTATTTTTGAAGAAACTTCAAATAAATCATTTAAACTAAATTTGTTTTCTAATGCAATTTGGTTTGCTTTTTCAATAACTGGTCCATCAGCAACTGGGTCAGAGAAAGGAACACCTAGTTCTAAAATATCAACACCTGCTTCTTTCATACTTAAAGCCAAATCAACAGAAAAATTATTGTTAGGAACTGAACATGTAATATAACCAACTAATTTTTTCAAAATAAATCCTATATAAATTATTAAATCCAATTATTCTATCAAAATTTATCTTGTAAGGGTATGAGTATTCCCCTAACTAAAATAAAAAGGATATTTTTGATACAATAATTACAAAATATTATAAATTATTAGGGAACTTTATGAGTATTATTAAAAATGACTTTGAAAAAATGAATGTAACTAAAATCAAAAAAGCTAAAAATAGTAAAAACTTAACAATGATTACAGCTTATGATGCACTTTTTGCAAAACTTTTTGAAGAGATAGCTGATATTATCTTAGTAGGAGATAGCCTAAATATGAGTTTCGCAGGAAAACCTGATACTCTTTCTGCTACTTTAGAACAAATGATTTATCACACAAATGCCGTTTGTGCTGGAGCACCAAAAGCTTTTGTAGTTTTAGATATGCCTTTTGGAACTTATATAAATAAAGATGAAGCCTTAAAAAATGCAGTAAGAGTTTATCAAGAGACAAATGCTGCTGCTGTAAAAATTGAAGGTGGAGAAGATAGAGCAGATATTGTAAAACATCTTACTTCAAATTCAATTGCAGTTATGGGACATATTGGGTTAATGCCTCAATATGTACGAAGTGAAGGTGGATATAAAGTTAGAGGAAAAACAAAAGAGGATACAGAACAATTAATCAAAGATGCTATTGCTATTGAAAAAGCTGGTGCTTTTTGTATTGTAGTTGAAGGAGTGATGTCAGAAGCTGCACAAAAAATCACAGAAGCAATTTCTATTCCAGTAATAGGAATTGGAGCAGGAAATGTAACTGATGGACAAGTTCTTGTATGGTCAGATATGTTAGGTTTCTTTGAAGAGTTTAAACCAAAATTTGTAAGACATTATTTAAATGGGGCTCAATTAGTAAAAGATGCTGTAAATCAATATAGAAGTGATGTTCAATCAAAAACATTCCCTTCAAAAGAAGAAGAGTATTAAAAGATGGAAAGAGTTGTAGAAGTAGAACAAGTATCATTTGAAGAAGATAATGCAGAAGTTAATCTAAGACCCTCTTCTTGGGATGATTATATTGGTCAAGAAAAAATCAAAAAAAATCTAAAAGTATTTATTGAAGCTAGTAAAAAAAGAGGTGAAGCCTTAGACCATATCCTTTTTTATGGACCTCCTGGACTTGGTAAAACTACAATCTCATATCTAATTTCAAATGAGATGAATTCAAATATAAAAGTAACTGCTGGACCAATGATTGAAAAAAGTGGTGATTTAGCAGCTATTTTAACTAATCTTGAAGAAGGAGATATTCTTTTTATTGATGAAATTCACCGTTTAAGTCCTGCAGTTGAAGAGATTTTATATCCTGCTATGGAGGATTATAGACTCGATATAATTATTGGTTCTGGACCAGCAGCACAAACAGTTAAGATTGACCTTCCAAGATTTACTCTTATTGGAGCGACAACAAGAGCTGGTATGCTTTCAAACCCTTTACGAGAGAGATTTGGTATGCATTTTAGAATGCAATTTTATACCTTTGAAGAGTTAGCAAAAATTATTCAAAAAGCTTCTATAAAACTTGATAAATTTTGTGAAGATAATGCTGCTTTAGAAGTATCTAAAAGAAGTAGAGGAACACCAAGGGTTGCCCTAAGACTTCTTAGACGTGTTAGAGATTTTGCAGAAGTTGAAAATGAGAATACAATCAAAATTGAAAGATGTAAATATGCCCTTGATGAATTAGGAGTAAATGATACAGGTTTTGATGAGATGGATATCAATTTACTTGAACTTCTAGTTTCAAATAAAGGTAAACCAATGGGTCTTTCTACAATTGCTGCTGCACTTAGTGAAGATGAAGGTACAATTGAAGATGCTATTGAACCATATTTATTAGCAAATGGTTATATTGAAAGGACTGCAAGAGGAAGAGTTGCAAGTGTAAAAACCTATGAACTATTTAGGTTAAATTATCCAGGAAGTGAAAAACTAGATGAAGGAACACTTTTTTGAAACCACAATATTTTCTAATAGCCCTTACAGCTGTTACACTCTTTTTTATGTTTGAGCTTTTTAGCCCATTTTTAAAACCTATGTTTGTTGCCCTCCTTCTAGCTGTGGCAACAAACTCATTAAATATATATTTAAAAAGACAAATTCCAAGTCAGTTTATTTCATCAATGTTGATGACAATCTTCTTAACTGCAATCTTTTTTATTCCTATCTTATATTGTATTTTTTCATTTGCAACAATGATTAATAAGATTGACCAGAAAGCTTTAATTGAAATCTATAATGCAATGGAACATTGGGTAAAAAATATGCCAAATGATTTACTATTTATAAAAGAGCAATTAAATAAAATTCTTGATAAGATTGATATTCCTCAACTTATTCAAAATCTAATCTCTTTTGGTGCATTTTTAGGGAAAAACTCTGCAAAATTTATTATAGATATGATTATGATTTTAATTTTCTACTTCTTTTTCAATTACTATAGTACAAGCTTATCACACTATTTTAAAGAAGCAATGCCTCTAAAAAAAGAGGATTCAAATGCTTTATTTTATGAATCATCAAATGTAATGAGTGTAGTTTTATATTCAATATTAGTAACTGCTGTTTTTGAAGGTTTATTATTTGGTTTTTTTGTGAGCTTTTTTGGTTATGATGGAATTTTATTAGGTGTATTATATGGTTTTGCCTCTTTAGTTCCAGTTGTAGGAGGTCTAATAATGTGGCTTCCTGTAGCTATTTATGAGATATTTACAGGAAGTACTACTAATGCTATTGCTATTGTAGCTTACTCTATTATAGTTATCTCAATTATTGCAGATACTTTTATCAAACCTATTATTATTAAATATATAAATCAAAGAGTAGTAAAAACACCAAGTGCAGTAAATGAACTTTTAATTTTCTTTGCAATTGTTGCAGGACTTTCTACTTTTGGTTTTTGGGGAATGATTATAGGACCAGCTATGGTTACATTTTTTATTTCACTTATTCAATTACTTAATAAGTTTAGTGATGATTTTTACAGTATAAAAAGAAGTATAAAGAACGAATAATCGTTCTTTACTTCTTTACTCTCCTGATAATAACTCCCCTCTGTAAGTTACTATTCCATAATCTAAATTTGCAACTGAAGAAAACCCCATATCAATCATAATTTTTTGACAATATGCACTTCTACTTCCACTGTGACAATATACTACAATAGGAGTCTCTTTTTTACTTTCTATTTGCTCTAAAGCTTGATAAAATGATGTTGTTGGTACTAAATAATCTGTTCCTTTTATTCTAGCTCCTACCCATTCCATCCACTCTCTTGTATCTACTAATAAAAAGTTTATAAGCTTTAACTCTCTAGCTTCTAATAAAGCTTCTACTTCATTTGCATTTATTTGCTCTTTTTTTAGAATATTTTCACAATCTTCTTTAGATAGACCTAAGGAATGAGTCGGAACTTCTTCTTTAACTTCTTCTTGCTTTAATGAATCAACATACTCTTTTGTACAAAAAATTCCACAGTGACAATGACCTTTTTCAGGGATTTCTTTTGTTAAAGCAGGTGTACAAGGGCATAATCTATTATCCTCTTTTTCTCTTTGAGAAGGAGTCTCTCCTATAACCATAAAACAGGGACAAAATCTTTGTCCATAAATCATTTTATTTCTTGTTAAACCTAATTGAATTGATTCATTTACATCATCTTCCAGATTATAAAAAAATCCATGTTCTTCACAAACTTTAGTAGTAAACTGTTTTGTAAGCTCAAGTTCTGTTTGAAACTCTTCACTTTCAATATCTATTTTTTTAATCATTATTATAATCCTAATTATATTTGTGTAAAAATAACATATTAATAAAGATATAAAAATTAAACAATTGTACTAAAAAAATTAACAAAGTTTTTATTATAATAATAAATAACCAATTTTAACACGAAGAAATAACTATGAAAAAACCAAAATTCTTCTTAAAGATAAAACCTACAATTTCCTTTATTTTAATTTTATTAATCGCCTCTGTAATTGTGATAACACTCTCTCTTCAATATTATTTTTCCAAAGATTTAGCTTTTAATGCGACTGAAAATAATTTCAAAATAACTGCTGAAAAAATAGAACAAAAAATAATAACATTTGATAAGAGTAATAGCGATATATTAACAACAATTATTCACTCTGAAGAGATGAAAGAATTTCCAAAAGTTGGAGAAAACCACAGATTATTAAAACAATTAACTGTTATTTTAGAAAATAAAAAACATATTTATGCCATTTATGCAGGAAATAAAAAAGGTGAATTCTTTGAGGTAATAAACTTAAATGTTAGTGAAAAATTAAGAGCAAAATATGAAGTTTCAAATGAGATAAAATGGCTTATTATAAAAATTTATGAAGAAGATGGTAAAAAAGTCAAATATGAAGAATATTTAGATAAAGACCTTATTATATTAAAAACCATAAAGAAACAAACGAAATATAATCCAAGTATAAGGCCTTGGTTTAAAAAAGCTTTTTCAACAAAAAATGTTATAAAAACAAAACCATATAAATACACAAACTTTGATGAGTTAGGAATTACTTATGCAAAGAAAATCAAAAATAATGATATTGTTTTAGGAGTAGATGTTCTATTAAACAGTATCTCAACTTTTTTAGATAAACAAACACATATAGAAGATAAACAAATTTTAATTTTTCAAGATGATAGTAAAATTATTGCTGCTGCAAATTTGGCTAATAACACAAAAACTGTTCCATATAAGCAGTTAATTGCTTTTTCTAAAGATAAAAAAATTCAAACACTAAATTTCAATCTAAAACTTGAAAAAGAGTATTTTGTTTATTATTCTGTAATTAAAACAGAGTTTAAGAACAAAGACTATTTAGCAATATTAATTCCTATAGATACAATAATGAAGCCCTTTATAGATAAAATCTATAACTCTTTTTTAATAACTTTATTAATTCTTACTCTTACAATTCCACTAATTTGGTATTCTACAAGGATTCTTGTGGAACCTATACAAAAACTAGAAAAAGAGAATGAAAAGATTTCAAATAGAAAATTTGATGATGTAAATCTTATAAAAACTAGAATCAAAGAGTATCATGAGTTATCATTATCTTTACATAGTATGTCAGTATCTATTAAAGAGTATGAACTAAAACAAGAAGAGTTGATGGACTCTTTTATTAAACTTATTGCAAGTGCAATCGATGCTAAATCAAAATATACAGGAGGACATTGTGAAAGAGTTCCTGTTTTAACTATTGCTTTAGCAGATGCAGCTTCAAAATCTCAGGAAGGAATCTTCAAAGATTTTAACTTAAAAACAAAAGATGAAAAAAGAGAATTAAGTGTTGCTGCTTGGCTACATGATTGCGGAAAAGTCACTACTCCTGAATATGTAGTAGATAAGGCCACAAAACTAGAAACACTTTATAATAGAATTCATGAAATTAGAACAAGATTTGAAGTAATACATAGAGACCTTACAATTAAAATGTATGAAAATGTTCTTTCAGGGGCTGATAAAGAAAAAGAAGAGCAGCTTTTAAAAGAAGAGCATAAAAAACTATTTGAAGAGTTTAAAATAGTTGCCACAGCTAATATTGGTGGAGAGTTTATGGATGAAAAAGATATTAAAAAAATAGATGAAATCTCTCAAAGAAAATGGACAAAATATTTTAATGATACCCTAGGTTTATCTCAAGATGAACTATCAAGAATTGATGATAAAAATAGAGTTTTTCCAAAAGAAGAAAACCTTTTAGTTGACAAAAAAGAACATCTAATTGAAAGAAAATATTTTTCACAAGAAGAGTTTGAAAAGTTTAGATTTAAAATGGAGGTACCTAAGTATCTTTATAATTTAGGAGAAGTTTACAATCTAACAATAAAAAAAGGAACATTAACAGAAGAAGAGAGATTTAAAATCAATGAGCACATGATAATGTCAATAAAAATGTTAGAACAACTTCCTTTCCCAAAAATATTAGAAAAAGTACCAGAATATGCAGGTGCACATCATGAGACTTTAATAGGTACAGGTTATCCTAGAAAACTTATAAAAGAGCAGATGTCTATTCCTGCAAGAATTATGGCAGTTGCAGATATATTTGAAGCTTTAACTGCAGCTGATAGACCTTATAAAGAAGCTAAAACTCTTTCTGAATCAATTAAAATACTTAGTTTTATGGTTAAAGATAAACATATAGATGAAGATATTTTTAAACTTTTTCTTACAAGTGGGGTTTATAAAGAGTATGCTCTGAAATATTTAAAAAAAGAGCAATTAGATGAAATTGATATTTCTAAGTACTTATAAACAATCACAAAGTGATTGTTTATAAACTATTTGAAAGAAGCTATATATTCAGATAAAATATCTAAATCTTCATTACTTAACGAGCTTACTTGTGCAATCATTACACCTTTCATTGCTGCTCCATAAGTTCCTTCTTTGTATCCTACTAAAGCATCAAGTACTTTTTGCTTATCCCAACCTTTAATAATTTGAGATTTACCTAAAGCTTTCATATCTCCATTTTGTCCATGACATCCTGCACATTTTAAATATAAAGATTTACCTTTTGATGCTACATTAGTATCTGTCTTTGTTTCTACAATATTATTGATACTTGTTTCAATATTATCTTTTGCTTCTTTTGTTTTATTTACAATTTCATCAGTTAACTCTTTTGCTACAACTTCAGCTTTTGAGCCAATACTTTTTGCGGCTTCAGTACTTTTTTGTGCAATCTCTTTTGACTCTTCAGCAACTTTTGAAGCTACTTCTGAACTTGCTTCTTTTACAACTTGAGTTATTTTTGCAGTAGATTCTTTAACTTGATCAACAAGTTTTGACTCAGCACTTGCTTCTTTTTCTACTTTTACTTCAGTTTCAACTGGCTTTTCAGTTTTTGTTTCTGTACTATCTGAGCATCCTGTTAAAAGAGCTATTGCTACAAAAGAACTTAGTAATACTTTTTTCATAATCAATCCTTGTGTTTTTTTAATTCTACTTTTTTATTGTATAGTTTTTGTAGAGTTTGTTTCAAGCGGTTTATAAGAGAATTTAAACTCATCTTTTACAAAATCAATTTTAACTTGACCACCTTTTTTAAGTTTTCCAAATAAAATTTCATCAGTAAGAATATTTTTAATCTTATCAGAAATAACTCTATTAAGAGGTCTTGCACCCATTGCTTTATCATATCCAAGTCTTGCAAGCTCATTTTTAGCTTTTGCAGTAATTGAAATTTTGATTTTTTTATTTTCAAGTTGCTTTTCTAAATCTTCAATAAATTTTCCAGCTACTCTTGCTACAATATCTTGCTCTAAAGAGCTAAAAGTAACCATAGCATCAAGTCTATTTCTAAACTCTGGTGCAAAGAATTTATTAACAGCCTTACTTTCATTTAAAGAGTCATCTTTAGCAAATCCCATTACATTTGCTTCACTTGCACCTAAATTTGAAGTCATAATTAATACAACATTTTGGAAATCTGCTTTATTACCACTATTATCAGTTAATTCAGCATTATCCATAACTTGAAGTAAAATTGACATTAAATCTGGATGAGCTTTTTCTATCTCATCTAAAAGAAGTACGCAGTGAGGATGTTTTCTAATTGCTTCTGTTAATAAACCTCCATTTTCAAAACCAACATATCCAGCTGGAGCTCCTATTAATCTTGAAACTGTATGTGCTTCCATATATTCACTCATATCAAATCTTTCAAAATGAATACCTAATTGATTTGATAACTCTTTTGCAACTTCTGTTTTACCAACTCCTGTAGGTCCTGTAAATAAAAAGCTTCCAATAGGTTTTTTATCAAGACCAAGTCCTGCTTTGTTTCTTTTAATTGATTGAACAATTGTTGCAATAGCACTATCTTGTCCAAATACTCTTTTCTGCATATTTGTTTCAAGATTTTTAAGTAAAGAAACATCAGATTTTGTTGTAGATTTTGAAGGCACATGTGCCATTCTTGCAACTGTATCTTCAATATCTTTTTGAAGAATTCTAATATTTTTTTTATTTACAGCTGCATACTCTATTTTTTTACTTGCTCCTGCTTCATCAATTACATCAATTGCACTATCAGGTAAAAATCTATCTGAAATATATTTTTTACTTAAATTTACAGCTGCTTCAATTGCTGTGTTTGAGTATGAAACTCCATGGAACTCTTCATATTTAGATTTTAAACCCTCTAAAATTGTAACTGCGTCTTCAAGACTTGGTTCATTTATATCAACTTTAGCAAACCTTCTACTTAAAGCTTTATCTTTAGAAAAATCATTTCTAAACTCAGAAAAAGTTGTAGCTCCAATACATTTTAATTTTCCATTTGCAAGCATTGGTTTTAAGATATTTGAAGCATCCATCGCACTTCCACCAACACTTCCAGCACCAACTATTGTATGAATTTCATCAATAAATAAAATAGCATTTGGGATTTTTACAATCTCTTTTAAAAGTGATTTTAATTTCTTTTCAAAATCTCCTCTATATTTTGTTCCTGCAACCATTGAACCCATATCTAAAGAAAAAACTTTAGCATTCTCTAAAAACTCCGGAACCCTTTTATTTGCAATTTCTAAGGCTAAACCTTCAGCAATAGCTGTTTTACCAACACCTGGTTCACCTACTAAAATTGGATTATTTTTCTTTCTTCTTCCTAGAATTTGAATAACTCTATTGATTTCATTTACTCTACCAATAACAGGGTCTATTTCCCCTTTCTTAGCTAAAGCTACTAATTCAGTAGAATTTCTATCTAATACTTTATTATCATCTTCTTTCTCATCATTTTTAATTTGCTCTTCTTGCTCATTTTCTCGATGAGAAATCTCTTCTAAAATATCTACTCTCTCTACTCCAGCAGATTTTAAAAGATAGGTTGCATAAGATTTTTCATTTTTTAAAATAGCTACAAACATATCTTCTACATTTGCATTTCCTCTACCACTTGTTTGCGTATGTGCAACCATATTTTCAATTGTAGAAGTTAAAGTAAGAGTTTCAATAGGTTCATCTTCTACATTTTCTGGAAAAATAGGAGTATTGTCTTCAATATATTTTTTTATTTCATTAAAAAATTTTTCTTGGTCTAAACCTAAATCTACAAATAGATTTTCAATAACCTCATCATGTAGAAGCATAAGAAAAATATGTTCTACTGTTAAATACTCATGCCGACTTTTCTTAGCATAACTTACAGCTTGTGCAAATATATTTCTTAATTCTTTACTTATCATATTTTATTCTTCTTCCATAATAGCTTTTAAAGGAAAGCCTTTTTCTCTTGCAAGTGTTTTAACCTGTGCAACTTTTGTAGCAGCTATCTCATGACTATAGATACCACAAACTTCTCTACCATTATTATGTATATTTAACATAATTTGAGTTGCCTCATCTACACTTTTTCTAAATATATTTGTCAATACATCAATAACAAAATCCATAGTTGAATAATCATCGTTTAGTAGAATAACTTTGTATTTTTTTGGTTCTGAAACCTTTAAATTACTATCCAATTCTATTTCTAATTCATTTGCCACTCATTTCACCTTTTATTTAATCTATTTGTATTATAACTAAAAAAGTAATTAGCTTCGTAAAAGAAATAGCCAATTAAATATTTTAAGCTATATTTATATTTTGTTCTTTATAAACTCTATAAGTTCTTCTTTACTAAGAGGTTTACTAAAATAATAACCTTGATAAATGTTACAACCAAAACTCTCTAATAGTTTTAGTTCATTTTGCTCTTCAACACCTTCAGCCACCACTTCAAGATTAATGTCTTTTCCAATATTTACAATTGATTTTACTAACTTCATATTCTCTTCATTTAAAAACATATCATGAATAAATGATTTATCGATTTTTAGCTCAGAAATAGGTAGTTTACTTAAAATACTTAAAGAAGAATATCCTGTACCAAAATCATCTAAAGAAATACTAATATTGTATGACTTTATAGTATTTAAAAAAAGAATAATCCCTTTTACATCTCCTAAAAAAATATTTTCTGTAATCTCTATCATAAACTTATCATTGGGGAAATTACTATTTAAAATAAGCTTTTTAAATCTATTCATCTCTTTTATAGAAACTAATTGCCTTGGAGATACATTTACAGAAAGAGTAAACTCTTCATTTGTTTGAGCCCAAACCTCTTTAATATCTTTTTGAGCTTGTTTAATAACATACTCTCCTATATCATTTATAATTCCACTCTTTTCAGCTATTTTGATAAATTTTTCAGGAGATACAAAACCTAATTTTAAGTTATACCATCTAATTAAAGCCTCAACTCCAACTATCTTATTTGTTTTAGAGTTAATTTTTGGTTGATAAACTAAAGAAAATTCTTCTCGTGCAATTGCTTGTCTAAGTTCAGTCTCTATTTGTACTATCTCTTTTGTATTTCCATATATTGCTTTTGAAAAGATTACATATGAGTTTTTATGCTCTTTTGCTTTATATAAAGCCATATCTGCTTGATTAAGAAGTTCAGAGGTTGTAGTTTTATTTTTAGAATATTTTGAGATTCCAATACTAACTCCCGTAAAAACTTCTATATCATCAATTCTAAAGTTATTTGAGAAAATATCTAAAATCTTTTTTGCTATTGTTCTTACGGTCTCTTCATCTCTTTCATCGATTAAAATAATAAATTCATCTCCTGCATTTCTTGCAATATAATCTCTTTTAAAAAGTCTTGCTTTTAATCTTTTAGCAACCTCTTTTAAAAGTTTATCTCCCACTAAATGGCCATAGTTATCATTGATATATTTAAAATTATCCAAGTCTAGAAAGAAGACATAAAAGTTTCTTTTTTTCTCCATTCTATTTTTTATCTCTTCATTCAAAGAGTATCTATTATAAACGCCTGTTAAAGTATCATGATTAGCAATATATTTTAATTGGTCTCTTGTTTTATTTTGAATTTTAATACTATAATTAAAAAGAAAGTATAAAATTAAAAGAAGAATAAACAATAAAATCATTGCAATAATAAGTTTCTTATTAAAATCTTTTGTAACAACATCAAAAGGGATAGAAACTAAAGAGTATAAATTATAATCTTCTATATAAATTACTGAGATTAATCTCTTTTGATTAGAGATATTAGAGATAAAAACTTCTGGAGTAAATTCTTTTACTTCATCTATTTTTTTTAAGATATGAAAATCAAACTCTTTTAAATAAATTTTCTCATAATTATTTTCTACTGGATTCTCAAATTGTAAAAAACCATCTTCTCTTATTAATTGTATTTTTAAATCTTCAGGTAGCTCTTTGATATTTAAAACCGTATCTCCCCCATCTACTTGAACTCCAGCTGTCATAACAAGAAGTATTTTCCCATCATTTGTTTCAATACCCATTCTAAGAGGGATAACCCATTTTGCAAGATTTTCCATATAATAAGTTCTACCTAATTTCATAGAAGTACTATCTCTTGCTTCTTCAAAACTTTTTGCAGTTAGTTTATCATCCATTAAATTAGGTAAATTATCTGTATTACTTAAAGTAGAGACTAGAATCAATTGTCCATCATAACGAGCTAAACCAAAGGCCACAATACCTTTATTTACTCTTTTCATATCATTTATAATTTTTCTTCCATTTTCTGGATTATTTAAAGTATCTAATTCTAAAAGGTTCTCACCTAATATTCTTAAAGTAGATTCTTTATTTCGAAATGATGAAATTGTATTTTGGACACTGATTTTATTAAAATTTGTTAAACTTTCAGTATACTTGTTTTTATTTATAATCCATTCATAATAAAATATAAAAATTGCTGCAGTTAATATTAATGTAGTAACTACGATATAAACAAGCCAGAAGTTAACTTCTTTAAGCTTTGGCATAATCTTCCTAATAAAAAATAACCTAATGATAAAATTTCATAAGGTATTAAAAAATATACAATATATAGTTTTTAATTTTACTTAGATAAAATTCAAAAAAAATTAAAAAGATAGTTTATGGAAAAATCAATTTTTATAACAGCAACAAATACAGATGTAGGAAAAACTTATGCCTGTGAAAAATTTATCAATTTTTATGCAAAAAAAGGTTTAAAAGTTGGCTACTTTAAACCAGTTGAAACAGGGGTTATAGAGTTACCTTTAGATGGTTCAAAGATGTTAAATTTAGTAAAAAAGCTGAATCCTTTTTTTGATGTTTCAATCAAGGATGTTGTTCCTTATCAATTTGAACTTCCTGCTGCTCCTTTTGTAGCTAAAAAAGATAAAAAAATAGATTTAGACTTTTTACTTGAAAAAAAACAAGAGTTAGAAAAAAAGTGTGATATTTTGATAATTGAAGGAGCTGGAGGACTTATGGTTCCCATTGAAAAAGAGTTTTTTATTATTGATTTAATAAAACTTTTTAAAGCAAAAGCAAAATTAATCACGCCATCAAAACTTGGTTGTATAAATGATACTTTATTATCTATAAAAGCTTTAGAAGATAAAGAGATTGAGTTTGATTGGTATATAAATCTATTTTTAGATAAAGATAGTTTTGAAAAGGTTTCACTACCTTTTTACAAAGAGTATTTTAAAGAGTTAAAATATCTGCATGAGCTATAGAAATTAGATAATTTTTCTATTTCTATAAGCTACTGCAATTAGAAGTACTATTATTACTAAAGTAACCGGTACAAAGGTAGGAATTGGTACAGGATCACCTGCTGCATATGAGTGTTTTCCTGCAAGGTAATAGTTCACTCCAAAATAAGTCATAATAATTGAAGCATAAGAGATTGTAGTTAATACAGCAAAAACAAAATCAGATAAAATATCTTTTATATATTTTAAGTGAATTATAATTGCATAAATAATAATAGATACTAAAGTCCAAGTCTCTTTTGGATCCCATCCCCAATATCTTCCCCATGATTCATTTGCCCAGATACCACCAAGAAAGTTACCAATTACTAATAATACAAGCCCTATTAAAATAGACATTTCATTTATTCTATTTGACTCTTTTATACTAACTAAGATATTAAAAAACTTCTCATCCTCTTTTTTAGGATTTGCAAGAGCAAAAAGAATTAAACTTAAAAATCCAAGTAAAGAACTTAAACCTAAGAAACCATAACTTGCAGTAATTACACTAACATGAATTGTTAACCAATATGATTTTAAAACTGGTACTAAAGTTGTAATTTGTGGTTCTAGCCATGATAAGTGAGCCACAAAAAGCGTAACCCCACTTAAAATAGTTGTTGTTGATAAAGCTAAAATAGATTGTCTTGAAAAGATAATTCCAGCTAAAACAATTGCCCATGAGATATAAATCATAGACTCATAACCATTTGACCAAGGAGCATGACCTGCAACATACCATCTTAATCCAAGTGCAAGGGTATGAAAAATAAATGAGATAGTTAATAAAACTAACACAACTTTTGCTATTTTTTCTAACTTAACATTACTTTTAAAAATATTTACAAAAATTAAAACTAAAAGAAAAAAACCTAAAATTAAATATATTGGTGTTAGGTTTTCAAAGATATTGTATTTATTGAAAATCAACTCAGCTTTAATCTTTAATTCACTTGGAAGAATATTTGCATTTGCATTGTTTTTTTGAAACTCTTTTATTTCTTCAAAAGAGGCATCCACTTCCTCCCATGAGATACTATTTTTTGTAGCTTCATTTAACTTTAAATAGTAGTTTTGCATTAACTCTTTAATTTTTGATGCATCTTTAGAGATTAGAAGATTTACAGCTTCATTTGTATTTAGCCATTTATTATTTATATCATCTTTTTTAGGGAAAACTCTTAAGAAGTCTCCTGTGAAAAGAGTATATGCAATATTTAGTCTCTCATCAACTTTAATTAAATCCTTATCAAACTCATCTCTTGCTGAACTCTTTTTTGCATTTGCTATTTCTAAATGCCCTTCAAGTTTATAGAAGCCCTCTTTTGTATAAATATCCATAAAACTAATTGTTTTTGCATTTTTATCTACACCTACAATCTCTTTTAATCTTTTACTTTTAACATTTATAAAGTCTAACTCTTGCCAAATCTTTGGATAAAGCATCATACTTAGAAAAAATTGATTTGCATCTAAACCATAGATTTCATTTTTTCTTGTGATTTTATTGATAATCTCAATAGCTAAAGAGTTAACAGGTTTAATTCTTCCTTGGTAATCTTGAACTAATAATGAACCAAATTTATTAGCATGTTCTTTATTTATATTTAAAATTTGAGGATTCTCTTTTAAAATATCCTTTGCTATTAAATTATTTGGTAAAAACAGAAGTGTAGAAAAAATAAAAAACAGAGATAACACTGCTTTTTTAGCATAATACATTTTTTTGATATTTTCAACATCATATCTTTTTGAACTCAATTTTTTTAATCTTCCTTTTTTTACAAATAGACTTAAGATAAGTCCCGTAAATAGTAAAAAATACCCTATATAAGTAGGAATTTTTCCTGGATCTTTATTTACTAACAGAATAGTTCCATCCTCATTTTTTGTATATGAAGATTGAAAGAATCTATATCCAGCATAATCTAAAGTATTGTTCATATAAATTGTATATTCTAAAGTATTCTTATTTTTTGTATCATAGATTTTAATATCACTTTCATAAGCTGAAGGTGCATTTGAACCAGGATATCTATGTAATCTAAAATCATTTAATAAAATAGCAAAAGGTAGTTCTAACTCTTTTGTCCCCCACTGAAGATAAAACTTCTTATTAGCAATTTTTACCTCTTTTTTAAATCCAGAGAAACCACTCTTTCCAAATAAAGCTACTTGCTCTTTTTTACCATCTACTACTAAATCAACAAGCACAGCAGAAAGTTGTTTCTCTTTAGGAATCATATCTCCTGCATAAACAGTTTTTAACTCCCCTTTTAAAGCTGCTTCATTTATTAGAAATTGAGTCTGCCCCACTTTATAGATAACTCCTAATTCTAATAAAACTTTTTCATTTGCTTTAATTGTTTTTGTTGATTTAAAATCTTTTGTAAAAAGAGTTGTTTCAAGATTTGAAGAATAAAATATACTCTCATTTGTAGTTTCAAAATTTACATAAGCCCTACTTTTATCAACATCTTTATTTAATGAAAAGTCTAAAAATTGAGTTTGAATTAACTCTTTATCTTTTAAATCAAGACTTCTTGAACCATTAAAACCTTTTACAACAATATTTATCATTGCTTTTCCAGTTTCACTTGGAACTATTCTTTCTACTGCATTATCTATAAAACTATTAAAAGTTATCTCTACTTTTTTCTTTTCAACTTCTGTAGTATATGAAAAATTATCCTGTGCAAGTTTTGTCATTAAAACTTTTTTATCATATACCAATTTATCATCTTCATATATTTTTATATACTCATCCATAGAGTACATTTTATTTTCCATTCTACCTTCATAAATTGTTATGTTTGCTTCATACCCTAAATATCTTGTCATAGCAGAACCTACAAAAATAAAAACTAAAGAGATATGAATCATAAATAAAAAGAATTTCTCTTTTTTATACATTTTAAAAACAAAAATATTAATAATTACAGCAAGAGTTAAAAGAAGCATTATTAACTCAAACCAAGTTTGACCATAAATAAAAGATTTAGCCCCTAATGGTCCAAAGTCATTCTCAATAAAAGTAGCAATAGCACATGAAAGAGCAAAAAATAGTAATAAGACAATTACTAAAGGCATTGAAAAAATTGATTTGATTATTTTAAACATTTTAGATTTCCGTAATATTTGTAAATTAGCATTTGTAAGTAACATCAAAAGATTTAATCATAAGTAAGGAGACTGAAATGAAAGAGATTTGATGTTACTTACAAATACCAATTTTATTGGTCTAGAGAACCGAAGTTCTCTAGTTTTTAGTTGTATGAAGTTTTATCTTCTACACCTTCTGTTGATTTAGGGTTATAAACACCTTTTTTCTCTGCTTCTTTTTTCCATTCTTGCATTAAACCATTTCTAAATTTCATTTTTTCTTCAATTAATTTCTCAAATGGTAATCCAATAATTTCTTGAGCTTGTTTTTTGTCTTTAATCTCAGGAGCTTTATAATCACCTGCACCATGTTTAGCTAATACTTTAGCTAATTTGATTCTTGCATCACCAGCTTTTCCTAAAGCAGTACCTAAAATTCTTAGAGTCTCTTCTGGTGCGTGGAAGAATGATGGATGCGAAGCAACAGCATAATCCCATCTCCATTGAGCATGTCTAATATCTTTTAAGATTGGAGCCATTTCTTCTTCAGTAGCACCAACTTCCCAAGCTTTTCCTGCTTCTAAGTGAGCCGCTGCAAGAGCTTTCATAGCTTTTTTGTGAAGCTCATTTTTTCTTTCTCTTTTTTCATTAATATTAGCAAGTAATGATTTCTCACTTACTCTGTGACAATTCATACAAGATTTATCCATATTTTCTAATGGATTTCCAATATTATGGTCTGTATATTTAATACCACCTTCTTGAACATATGGCATGTGACAATCTGCACAAGATACATTATTTTTTCCATGCGCACCAGTTTTCCACATTTCCCAACCTGGGTGTTGTGCTTTTAACATTGGTGTTTTAGAAACTTTATGTGTCCAATCTTTGAACTCCATATTATCATAATATTTTTCCATATCTTCAACTAGTGTACCTTCTGCCCATGGTAAAGTTACTACTGCTGCACTTTTCCCATCAGCTAATGGAGTTTTTGCAAAATAATACTCTACGTGACATTGAGCACAAACCATTGATCTCATATCTTGTTGAGTAGCTTCAGCTAAAGTTTTTTCACCTGCAGCTTTTAAACCTTCATCTAAATATTTTCTATTTACTTGAAGTTCCATAGTTTCTGGATTATGACAATCTACACAACCAATTGGATTGATAATATCAGAACCATATTTAGACCATTTCCCTGTATAATACTCCATATCACCATCTTCTGCCATAATTCTAGGTACATCAGGAGATTTACATGTCCAACATGCAGTTGGCATAGGACCTGTTTTCTCATCAACTGGACCACCAGTTCTTAATGTATTTCTATTATCTTCTACAGCATAGAAGTGACCTCTTGGTGCATTATAATCTTTTGCAAAACCATAACCAGCCCATAAAACTACTAACTCAGGATACTCTTTTAACATATCATGAATTTCATCAGATTTTTTAGTCTCTTTCCAAGAATCAAATTGTCTTGGATAGTGTTTTCTAAACTCTTCGTTTTTTGTTTCCCATCTATCTACTTTAGGAACTTGATTTAACTTCTCTTGCTCGTCTTTTTTCTCATTAATCGAAGCTACTAAGGCAGTCATCAAACCAATTGCAACTAAACTTACTGCAAGTAATATTTTGTATTTTTTCATAACAAACAACCTCTACTTATTCTTTTTCTTTAACACCAAGATTATATGGAGTTGATGTTAAACTTCTAACTTTTCCATGTGGCACAAATTTGTGACACTCCCAACATTTACGTCCATTTTCAAGACTTCCAACCTCTTCACTGTGATATTTGTCAGCGTTCATTTTTAGTGTTGCATTTTCACTAGCATGACATCTAACACAGTTTGCTTGTACACGGCTTGCTCCATCATCACTTATATGAATATTATTCTTATAAGTATTAAGAGTGAATGCAACTGAGTGATTCCACCCATCTATAGCTTTTGCTTTATACTTTGCAACAGCATCACCTACAGGCAAGTGACAATCGACACATCCTGCCACATTCTTATGTGAACTTTTTTCCCAAGTTGCATACGCTGAATTCATCGTATGACAATTTATACAGGCTTTTGGGTCACTTGATAAATATGACAACATATTTGATGCATAAACTGTGTAAACAAAAAGAGCTGAAGCGATTAGAAAACTTAAAATTGAACCATAAACCACAATTTTTTTATTCTTCTCCATCACCTATCCTTTATTTACTTTGAAAGTATACAATTAGTTTTTTTAGTTAAAATTGATACGAGTCAAGAAGTTGAATGAATATTCATATTTAGTTAATCTAAAGTTATAATTGAGACTATAAAGATTATTTTTCTTTAAGTTTATAAAAGCATTACAAAGCCTATAAATAGGCTTTGTATAAGTTTATGTATAAGTTTTGATAATAAATAAAAGATTATTGTTTTTTTTGCTATTTTTTATGAAACTTTTTTGTGACTTTTAAAAATCTAACTTAAATTTTTGCTTTTAACCACTTATAATAAAGAGAAACTATAAAAAATGCAAGACCAAGGAGAATAGTAATAATTTTTAATGATACTAATTCAGCCATAATTCCGATAAATAATGTAGTTAAAACATTAGTTAACATAAAAATCATATCATTATATGAAATCACTCTTCCAAGATATTTATTATCTGTTTTTTCTTGAATTAAAGCATATGTATATGACCAAATTGTAGTTGTTGTAAAACCTACAAAAAATATTGCTATCAAAGATAAATAAAAACTATCTTGAACCAATGCCCAAAAAATAATAGCTGCACCTTGAAAAATAAAAATATAAAAGAGAGTATCTTTATTTACTCTATTTGAAATAAAAAATGGACCTATCATTAAAGCAAGGGCTCTAACTGCATTTGTAATTCCAATTGCTAAAGGTACAGAAATCACATACTTATACTCATTTTTAGCTAATAGAGTAACTAAGGTATCAAATACTGTAAGCCCTACTGAAGAGTGAAGAACTATTAAATGAATTACTATTTTGTTCTTTTTTAAGTATAAAAAACCATCTTTTATTAAAGATAATATCTTCTCTTTCGTATGAATTATCTCTATTTTAAAATTGATATTTATCAATAATATTATTGCAGCGAGGATAATAAAGGCATCTATGATGATTGCTGTTTTAACTCCAACTAAATTTACTATTACTCCACTTGCTGCCATCCCTGCTGCAAAAGTAAAAGACCAAATAATAGAGTGAATCTCATTTGCTTTTTGTAAAGCTACACCTGATACAAGTTTAGGAAGAAGAGACATCTCTGTTGAAAAAAACATAGAAGCACTTGCCATTCTTATAAAGATTAGAATCATTAAAATCCATATCTCTTCTTTATTATCAATTGTAAGAAAAAGAATAGTCATTAATAACTCAATTAATAAAAGAGTTATCATCAAAGGTTTAATTTTAAACCTATCTATAATAGCTCCTGAAAGAGGAGCTATTATAATTGCTGGTAGAAAATGCATTGCAGTTACTAATGAAATAGCAAAAGCAGTTGAGCCAAACTGCACTAACATAGTATAAATAGCAACATTTGAAAACCAAGCAGCAAAGTATGATACTAACTGTAAAATAGATAGTTGTCTAATTACAGTATAGTTTGTTAATAATTCACGATAATTCAATTTCTACTAAAACCTCTTGAAAAATTGCAGAATTAGCTGCTTCGTCAGTTAGAAAAGGTGTTACATAGTTTGCATACTTATTTCCTGAGTATGCAACAACACAATTTTCTTTTATATCTTCACTATTTTTAATTTTAATTTTTGTTTGTCCATATGGTGATTTTAATAAAACTTCATCTTCATTATTAAAACCTAAACATGGGTTTACATATAAATAGTTATCTATTTTAAATTGAGAGTTTAAAGAGTTCTTTCTTTTTGAAGTTAAAAAATAGTATTGATTCTCTTTTTGTTTTTCATATAAACTTTCAACTTCTAACTCTTCTAAGAATTCAAATTTTTTAATAAAAGAGTAGTCTTCTACTTTTGTATTAATATAATAGTTTAAAATCTCTTCTTCATCTTTTAATTTCTCAAAAGCAAACTTTTCATTTAAAAAGTTAGCTAATTCATACTCTGTAATTGTATTTTCATTTTTGCTTTCAATATAGTTTGAAATAGCTTTTAACTCATGTCCATAAGAGAGTCTTACATCTTTTTTTGAAAGAAATGAGCTTGAAGGAATAATTAAATCTGCATATTTACTTGTTTCATTTAATACTGTTCCATAAAAAACTACAAAACTATTTTGAAGTCCTTCAATTACTTTTTTTGTATTTGGAGCTGTAACTACAGGATCTGTTCCTTGAATAAAAACCAATTTAAATTTTGAGAAATCTACAGTTGGAAGGGCAATTTTATTTTTAGCTTCAGCTACTAATTGTTTTTCATAACCATAAGAAGAATCATCTAAGTACCATAAACCACCCTTACTTTTATTATGAACTCCAATATAAGCAGCAAAAGAATCAATTGCTCTAAAAATTTGTGCTCCCTCATAATACTTTTGAGGACCTAAACCTAAAAGAATAGAGACACTTTTATCTTTTATTAATTCAAATAGTTTTGTAATTTCTTGAAGTTTAATACCGATTGTCTCTTCATAAGAGATAAGTGGTCTTGACTTAGCTAAATCAAAAAACCATTCTGCTCCCTCATGTTCATTGATAAAAGATTCATCTTCAAGATTTTCCATATGAGCAAACCTTGTTAGTAAAAGAGCTAATTCATGGTCTGTTTTTGGATTTATTTGTAGATGAAGGTCTGAAATTTTTGCTGTTTTTGTTCTTATAGGGTCTATTGTAATAAAAGTTTTATCTTTTATTAAATCGTACATATGAGAAGAAGTAACAGCTACATTTCTTCCCCAAGCAATAATAACATCACTATTAATCAATTTTTCTAAAGGTGGATTAACATTTATTCCCCCTCTCCCTAACTCTAAACCTAAAGAGCCAGTTTCATCACAAAGACTACCTTTTGTAAGAGTAGCTCCATATTTTGCAAAAAAAGTTTTTACACTATTTTGCATTACTCCTAAATTCCCAGCACCTTTGTAAAATAGGACATCTTCTTTTTTAGTTGCTTTTATTTTTTCAACTAAAATATTTAAAGACTCTTCTAAAGAAATCTCTTTATCTTCAAAATATGCTTTTGTTAGAAACTCTTCTTTTGCAAGATTTGCAAAATTTACGCATAATTTTCCATGGGTAACTAAATGCTCTTTTGAGCCTTTTAAATTTCCTTTTTCATCAACAAAAGCTTGGCAAGTATCAAAGCAGTCTAAAGGGCAAGCTACTAAATTATTTGAATTCAATTTTTACTAACCTAGAAAATATTTTTGGAGAGGGAATAACTATTTCTACTTTATAAGAAGAGATATGTTTAGAGTCTGCCACTTCATAAATTTTATTAAGTTTTAAATCACTCTTTTTACCATCAATATAGATATTTTTATTTTTTATTGTTTCAATATCATCAATAGGAACATAAATCTCTAATTTACCCTTTGATAAATCCTTTGCTTCATAAAGTAAAGTACCCGGAGTAACATAATCTCCTTCTTCTACTGCAATATTATAGATATATCTATTTTTTTCTTTTAAAAGTTTATTTTTAATACTATCTTCTAAATTTGCTATTTTTACTTCAATATCTGCTTTTGTTGTTCTATAATTTATAGCTTTTAATTTTTGTGAATCTTTTTCAAAACCTGATTTAGAAGAGACTTTTAACATTCTATTATAATTTTTCTCTTCAATCTCAAGCATTTCAGATATTGCTTTAAGTTTTATTTTTGATTGTTTTAAATCAATTCTATCTACATAAGAGTCTATTTCAATAATTTTAGAATTATTAGCTTCTTTTCCTTCTATTTCATCATTTACAAATAAAACTTTTCCACTAACAGAAGATTTAATTGCATAAGAATTAACTGGCTCTAATTTTGCATAAAATTCATATGCAAATAAAGAGTTTATAAATAATAATGAAACTATTAAATATCTCATTTTTAACCTTTTATATCTAATTGTTTAACTAAAGAGATAATAGTTTTTTTAATCTCTTTAAATTTGTTTGTTTTTTCACACTTAAAGATTAATTCATCAAGTTCGCTATTATACTTTAAATATGGAAGAAGTATCTTTAATAATTCCTCTTTATTTTTACTTGATTTTATTTTTTTGATTAAAGGATTATTATCTTTTTTTATCCTATTTTTTGAAATCCTAACATAAGTAAATAAACCAAATATTAATAGTGTCACAAAACAACCAAAAAGAAAAAACAATAGTTTTTCTTCAAAAGAACTACTTTTTTCTATAACTTTTGTAGGCTCTTTTTTTACAGCTTTTTCTAAAATTGGTTCTTCTTTATTTTTGATATTATTTACAAGAACTTTATACTCTTTTGTTCTTTTTTCTATAACTTTATTCTGCTTTTTATCAAAATATTTTATTGAAAAACTTGGAATTATTAAAGAGCTATTTGGCACTATAGAAAATATCTTCTCATAAGTTCCTTCTAAACCTGCAGTTGAATATTTTGTTTCAATTTTAGGTTTATTAGCATATATAATTGCATCTTTTAATTCTAAAGTATAATCTTTAATATCATCGAAGTTCCCTACTCCTTTGATATTAAGTTTTAAAGATAAAGCTTCCCCTTCTTTTAATTCTTGCTTATCAATTTCTGAATTAATAAAAAACTCACCTATTAAATCTGTATTTTCTGGAAGTTCCTTAATCTCAAATTCTAAAGGATTTGAATAAATTTTCTTTTCAGTAGGTACTCCTAAGAAAGAGAAATTACCAAATCTTGAATCTTGTTTTACTTGTTGAACAATAATAGAAAGAGGTTTAATCTCAACTTTTCCACTCTTTTGAGCAAAAAGAATATATTCTAGTTCTTGAACTATATACTCATTCTCTTCATATCTTCTATTTGTATCTACTTTTTTATACCAAAAGTTTTCAAAATGTGGTGGTTCAAAACCTAAGTTTGTAATTTGAAGATTTTTTTTATACTTAAATATTAAAGTTAATAAAATCTCTTCTCCAATATAAGCCTCTTTTTTAGAAGAGATTAACTGTAAATCAAAATTATCAGAGATAGTTTTATCTGCTTTTTTTTCTAATATTTTTTTTGAAGTACTCTCTATTTTTATTCCATCAATTTCAAAAATAAAAGAGGGAATTGTAAACTCTTTTTGAGGTAAAATTTGAAATTTTTGGCTTATTTTTTCACTATATTTTCCATTAATAATTTGTAAAGACCTTGAAGTACCTAAGTTTTGTACCACATAATCTTCTATTTTTTCTATCTTTGGAAAGTTTATAGAACTACCACTTACTTCAAACTCAAAAATAAAAGGCTCACCTTTTATAAAAGAATTTGAAGAATTTAAGTTTACACTTGAAAATAGTTGTAGAGAAAATAAAATGAAAATAGTTAAAGTTCTAAATACTGTTTTCATTAGAAATCTAATGTTCCTTCTATTGCAAAGTTAGCTCGTGAATCAAGTTCGGCATGTGATAAAACAGCAACTTGTAATCCAAATTTTTCATAAATTTCTGAAATTCTTTTTCTAAGCATTGGATCAACAACCATGGCAACTTTTGAGAAACCTTTTGATTCAACATGTTCTAATAACTCTTTTGTTTTAGATACTAGATTGTTTATTTCTGCAATTGAAAGCATTAATTGAGAAACTCCATGTTGCTCTTGAAGTTTACCAACAAACTGTTGTTCAATCTCTGGTTTTATAGTAATAATATGTAAAGTCCCATCATCATCTTTAAATCTATTTGTAATAAGTCTATATAGTTTACTTCTTACATGTTCTAATAAAATATCTGGTGCTTTTGTAAATTCTGCAATATCTGCAATTGCTTCAATGATTGTAAGCATATCCACAATTGGAATTTTTTCATGTAATAAATCTTTACAAACTTTTAATAAAGTTCCATAAGAAGTAACTTTCATAGCCTCTTCAATAACAATAGGGAAGTCTTTTTTTAGTCTTTCAACAATATCAACAATATCTTGTCTTGTAATAATATCTTCAGAGTGTTTTTTAATTAATTCAGAAATATGTGTAGAGATAATTGTTGGTGCATCAACAACTGTAAACCCATTCATTAAAGCATCATCTTTTTGTTCTTCATCAATCCATACAGCATCTAAATTAAAAACAGGTTCTTTTACATTAATACCTTTGATTTTTCCAGGTATTCCTCCCATAGCAAGGAGCTTATTAACCTCAACTCTTCCTCTTGCTAAAGGAATTCTTTTTAAATAAAGTTCATACTCATTTGTTGGTAAATTTGCATCATCTGAAATTCTAATTTGAGGAATAATAAATCCTAAATCAGCTGCAATTGTTTTTCTAATTGCTTTAATCTTATCAAGTAGCTCTGAATTTCCTTGAACAAGCTGTAAAAGTCTAATACCCAATTTAAGTTCAAGAACATCCATTTTCATGATATTCTCCATTACTTGTTTTTCATCAGGAATAGCTTCTTGTTTTTTCTTCTCTTTTAGTGCTTCAATACTACTTTTCTCATCAACTTTTTTAGTTTTTTGTTCAGTAGAAGAAAATAGTCTTGTTATAACATTATCTTTGCCATCTTCAATCATAGAGATTGTATATCCAATTCCTGCAAGTAAAATACCCATTACCATTAGAATTCCCGTAGGGAAACCAGGAACAAATCCAAATAATATTAAACCAATACCTACTAAAATTAAAGATTTAGAATCTTTGATAAGTTGAGAAACAGATTGATTAGCAAACTTATCCTCATCCATATTTGAACGAGTAATAATAACAGCTGTTGCCGTTGATAAAATTAAAGCAGGTAATTGAGCAACAAGTCCATCACCAATTGTTAAGATTGTATAAATCTCTCCACTTTGTGTTACAGACATATCATGCTGGAATAAACCTATTAATAAACCACCAATTAAGTTTACTAAAGTAATAATGATACCAGCAACAGCATCACCTTTAACAAACTTAGAAGAACCATCCATAGCTCCATAAAAGTTTGCTTCTGTAATTAGTTCTCTTCTTCTTTTTTGTGCCTCTTTATCATCAATAAATCCTGCATTTAAATCAGCATCAATTGCCATTTGTTTACCAGGCATAGAATCAAGAGTAAATCTTGCAGTAACTTCTGCAACCCTTGTTGCACCTTTTGTTACAACCATAAAATTGATTAATACCAAGATGATAAATACGATAATACCAATTACCATATTTCCACCAACAACAAACTCTCCAAAAGCAGAGATAATTGAACTTACAGATTCAGGTCCATTATGGCCTTCACTTAATATTGACCTTGTTGTTGCAATATTTAAAGAGAGCCTAAATAGTGCTAATACTAATATGATTGTAGGAAAGGTTGTAAGGTCCGAAGGTTTTTGAATATATAATGAAATTAATAAAATTAATAAAGATAATGATAATGAAACAATTAAAAAGAAGTCAAGTACCCCTTTTGGAAGGGGTACAATAATAATCATTAATATTGCTACAAAAAGTGCAACAACAAATAGGTCTTTAGAAAAAATTCTTCTTAAATTCATTTAAACTTTAGCTTATCTTACAAAATTAACTAAAGAAAGTTGGTTCATTTTATTTATTGTTGAATATAAAGCTGTATATGTTACTTCTAGAGCTTTTGCTTCTACAGCTAATTTTGTTAAATCTGCTGCTCCAACCTCATGTGACATAATACTAAATTGAGTGATTTTAGAAGTTACTCTTTCTAATGAAATTTCAAATACTTTATTTCTTCCACCCAGTTTTGCATGTCCTGTATTTGCTGTATCAAATGATAAAGAAATCATATCTAAAGCTTCTGCTAATTCTGCATCTGCTTCATCTTTTGTAATTGTATTACCTGTAGCATCTTTTAATTCTAAAGCATTAATAATTTTGTCTAAAACATCAAAAGTATTACCTTTTGCTTCAAATTTTGTTCCATCTACATTTGGTAAAACAACTTCATAATCTTTATTTGCACCAGCTTTTACTGCTAATACTTCATTTGTTCTAGTACCCTCTTCGTCATATTTAACAATTTGTACTTTACTAAGTTCTGTTGGTGCAGTTGCTGTTGCAGGAGTAATAGTTATTGCAGCCATATCAATACTGTATGGTCCAGTACCAGTTACAGCAATAGAATCTCCTGCTGCATTTTCAACAGCTGTTC
The DNA here is from genome assembly GCF_003346815.1 of Halarcobacter bivalviorum. Lineage (NCBI taxonomy): Bacteria > Pseudomonadati > Campylobacterota > Epsilonproteobacteria > Campylobacterales > Arcobacteraceae > Halarcobacter > Halarcobacter bivalviorum. The sequence goes on along the minus strand of NZ_CP031217.1, from coordinate 472,192 downwards.
CACCTGCGTTTAATCTCCACTCAACACCATTTTCATCCATTAATGGTTCATTTGCATCAAAAGAAAGAACAGAAGAAGGTGAAGTTGCAGTTGTTGATGGTACTACTGCTTCAATTTTCCACTCAAAGCTTCCTTGGTCAATAATTCTATCAGTTTTTTCAAACTCTAAAGTTTCACCTTTTAATCCAAAACTTGCAGTATAAAGAAATGTCTCAAATCCAGTTACACCTTTTTCTCTATAAGAACCATCTTCAACAGCAGTTTTTCTTAAAAAACTATCTCCTTGATATGTAATTTTCCCTGAAGCATCTTGAACAAAAGGTTTAACCATAGAATCTGAACCAGCATAAATATACTCACCTTCTACTTGTTCATTTGATAACATATAAAGATTTTCTTTTACACCTTTTAAGTTTACGGCAATTGCTTCTCTTGCATCTTGACTAGTAGTACCATTATTAGCTTTTATTAACTCTTGCTTTACATAAGTAAGTAAGTTTTTAACTTCTGCTAAAGTTGAATCTGATACATTATTTTGTGCAGTAGTTTTTTCTATTTGAAGTTTGATACCTTCATATACTTTTAGTTTATCATCTAAGTAAATATCTCTTGTAAATAGATTTGCATCATCACTACCATATTGTAGTTTCTTTGTACTACTAATTTGATAACTAATTCTTAATTGTTCTTTATTTAAATTTTCTAATCTAAATAATGTTTCTGAAGTTGATCTAATCATTGGAATACCTCCTTAAACTTCGCTACTATTTCATTAAAATTATACTGTTCTTTCATACCTTGTGTCAAGAAAGTTCTAATTTTATCTTTTCTTGCAAGAGCATCGTCTAGTTCTTTATCCATTCCAGGCTTATATGCCCCTACACGAACTAAAACTTCATTCTCTTTTATTAGTGATAATACCCTTTTTAGCTTTAAAAAATAATTATAGTGTTCATCATTCACAACTTTATCCATAACCCTTGAAGCAGATTTTAATAAATTTATAGGAGGATAAAAACCTTGTTCTGTTAAATCTCTTGTTAAAACAATATGTCCATCTAGAATTGATCTACTTTGGTCAGCAATAGGATCATTCATATCATCCCCATCAACTAAAACTGTAAAAAATGCTGTAATAGAACCCTTTGCATTATTTCCAGCACGCTCCATCAATTGAGGTAATAAAGCAAAAACTGAAGGTGGATAACCACGACTTACAGGAGGTTCTCCTGTACTTAATCCTATCTCTCTTTGAGCCATTGCAAATCTTGTAACAGAATCCATCATCAATAAAACATCATGCCCTTTATCTCTAAAAAATTCCGCAATTGCCATTGCTGTAAATGCTCCATATTTTCTCATTAAAGCTGATTCATCTGAAGTTGCTGCAACTATAATTGTATTTTCTAAATTATTATTCAAATTATAATGAATAAATTCAGGAATCTCACGCCCTCTTTCCCCAATTAAAGCAACTACTTTAATTTGAGCTTCACATCCTTTTACAATCATTCCCATTAGAGTTGATTTTCCAACCCCTGAACCTGCAAAAATACCTACTTTTTGTCCTTTTCCTGCTGTCAACATAGAATCAATAGCTTTTACACCAGTTGAAAATCTTTCATCTATAACTCCTCTTTCTAAAGGAGACATAGAAACTTTATTAATAGCAGAATTTTCTGTTAAATCTTTAATTTTCCCTTTATCATCAATTGGTTCTCCTAAAGCATTTACAACTCTACCTAAAAGACCATATCCAGTGGCAACAGATAATCCATCTTTTTGTAAAAAAACTTTATCATGGATTCTAAATCCATCAATAAAAGAGAAAGGAACAATTGTAAAATCATTTGATTCAATTGAAGCAACCATTCCAAGAACAGAATAAATATGTTGTTGAGACTCAATTCGTACAATATCGCCAACTGCTACTTCTATACCTGAAGCTTTTATTGTAGTAGAAGAGATATGTTTAATTCTTCCAAAGGGAATTGATAGTGATGAAGAATCAATGCTATTTAATAATGAATCAATATCCATTTTTACATCTCATCACACATTTTTTTATAAAAACTATTATTTGTTCCTTCAATTGCTTTACATCTATTTATATATTCATCTTTTTTTATATTATTATTAAACTCTTCATATAGAAGTATTGTTTCATAATATACCTGTGCTAAATCATTTGGACTAATTCTTCTTGTATAGTCTAAAGAGTCCAATAATAGTTTTAAAGCTTTATCATTTTGGTTATTTGTTTGTGCTATTTTTGCTAATTCTAACTCAACAAATGGAGAATAGATATATGCATTATTCTCTTTTTGTTTTGCATATAATTTATTTAAAACATCTTCTGCTTCGTCTTTTAATTCTCTTTTTACTAAATATAAATAATAATAGTAATAAAAGTCGATAATCATTGGTTTATCAGCATTTGCATCAATAAACTCTTTATTTCTATATGCATAGTTAAAGAATTTATCCATAGAAACAGAGTCCCCTTCTGTATTTTTTATTAAAAATCTATATAAGAACTCTTTTTCTAAAACATTTCTATCATCTACCATATCAATTTTTGCCGAAAAAGTTTTGGCATCAGTATAGTTTTGTAAAGATAAAGCCATTCTCTCTAAATATAAATATAAATTTGCATTTCTACTTGTTGTAAAAGTCTCTTTTAATAACTCATAAGCTTTTTCATAAGGTACTTCAATTAAACATTCAAAAAATTTATCTTTTGTTGTATCATCTTCAACTAACTGTTGAAAAGTCTCATTTCTTGCAGTTTGTAATGCCTCATTTAATAAAAAGCATTTTCCACTTGCTAGATATTGTTTAATCAAATCAATAGTAACTTCATCAAAAATTGCATCTACAGATTCATAACCAAATCTTTGTGCAATTGTATTTGAAATTTTTACATAAATTCTTTTTGACTTTAAGATTAAATCATATTTACCTTGTTTTTTGTGATTTAAAAGTTCTTGCACTAAAACTTTCTGTTGCATTGCTTCTGAATCAGGATATTTAGTTGCAACAGCTGCTGGTTCTAAAATCCCTTGTCTCATCAAAATTTCATCTATATACATCTTAGATTTTTCTGCATAAATTCCACCAGCAAAATCATTAATTATATCTTTATATAACTCCCTTGCTTTGATTAAATATTTATCAGAACCATCATACATTTTCATATAGATATCTGCTAATTTGTATTTAAAATCTTCTATCGAAGCTGGCTTATCTGTTCTACTTAATAATTCTTCTAATATTTTTACAGCAAACTCTGGCATATTTGCTTTTAAAAGTCTATTTACTTTTTCTAAAGCTAAAAAAGAATCTTTTGCATAATAATCCATATTTTTCTCTAAAACTTTAGAGATTAATTCATAAGCTTTATCTTTTTGATCATTTAAAATATATACATCAAATAATTCATCTGCAACAAGAGTCGCTACAAGTAAGTCTGTTGTTTTTGTAAGTACTTCATATAAAACTTTTATTGACATATCATAATTATTTTGATACTTATAAACTTTCGCTAAATAGATTTTCCCATAAGCATTTATAACTTCATTTTCAAAGTTATTTACAATAATATTTGCAAAGTATTTAGCATCTTCTACTTTATTAGTATTTAATTTTAATTCAACTAAAACCATATAAGCACGAGCTAAATCATTTTCATGAATTCTTGAGTCATTTATTGCTTTTTCTAACTCTTTTGCAGCTTCTATTATTAATCTTTTAGATTTTTTCTTTAAAGCTAATTCTGAATAAAGGATGATAATATCTGAGTATAAAATAGGAATTTTATTTAATTGTTTTAAAGCATTAACTTGAGTATATGCTTCGTCAATCCTTCCTTCTTTTGATAGCTGTCTCGCATTTTTAACTGTTGCAAAGCCATCTTCTATTTCTTGGATTCTTTTTTGAGAGATTTGATCTCCTGTTGAATCAATAAAACCATAATAAAAGTCTTTTTTAGCAGTTGAAAAAGTAAAAATTAATAAGATAAATAAAAAAACTTTCAAAAACTACCTTTTTTTCTTTTTTAATTCAAAAACATAAGAGAAAATTTCTGCTAATGCCTTATAAAACTCACCTGGAATCTCTTGGTCAACTTCTATTTGAGCATGCAAAGACCTAGCTAACGCAGGATTTTCAATAATTGGAATATCATTCTCTCTTGCAATATCTTTTATTTTTAATGCAATAAAGTCAATTCCTTTTGCAACTACTTTTGGTGCATTATCACTACTACTATCATATTTTAATGCAACAGCATAATGTGTTGGATTAGTAATAACAACATCTGCTTCAGGGACACTATTCATCATTCTTTTTGAATGCATTTGCATTTGGATTTTACGAATCCTTCCTTTTACTTGAGGATCCCCTTCCATATTTTTATATTCATCTTTAATCTCTTGTTTACTCATTTTTAGAGACTTAAAATAATAATGTCTTGTAAAAAAGAAATCTATTATAGCAAAAATTAATATAATTAATAATATTGCTGCTAAAAAATATGTTGTTAACTCAATTATTGTATTAAATGTTGAATAAAACTCTTTATCCATCATAGCTAAAAAAGCTTTATGAGTTAAAGCTAAAACTAAAAACATAACAGCGACAATAATAATTAATTTTAGAGTTAATTTTAAAGCTTCAATAGCTTTTTTCAAACCAAAAATATTTTTTAACCCTTTTATAGGATCTAACTTTTGTAAATCTATTTTTAATGGAATTGCTAAAAAACCAAATTGAGTCCAGTTAGTTACTAACGCTAAAACTAAAACTAATGCAAAAAGAGGAGCAAGAGCTTTTACAGCAGTTATTATAAAAGTATAGCCTATAGAATAATATACAGCAGGACTCATCTCTTCACCTATAAAATTATAAGAGAATAACATCAGCTTTTTAATTGAATCAAAGGTAAAACCAGAAAAAAATAATAAATATACAGAACCAAAGAGTAAAACAGCTGCTCCTGTAACTTCCATAGACTTTGGAACATTACCCTCTTTTTTGGCATCTTCTATCTTTTTACTGGTGGGTTCTTCGGTTTTTTCTTCTTCATCAGCCATAACTAATTACCTATTCAAACTTATTAATCATATAATTTGTAAAACTTTCTGTAAAAACTTCCATACCTAAAATTAAAAAAATAAAAATCAATGCAAACTTTAATTGAAAAGTAATAACAAAAGGCGAAAATGCAGGCATTGATTTTGTTCCATATCCATAATATATATCTAAAATAAATCCTATAAAGAATAGAGGTAAGGCAAAAGCAAAGGCAAAAGCAAACATTCTTTTTATTTCATCAATTGCTATTTGTATTCCATCATAAGAAAATATATCAAACATCCCTAAATGAACCATAGAAAAACTTTTTACAAGCATAATAATTGTAATTTCATACATTCCTGTTTGGAAAAAAAGCATTAATGCTATTAAATATAATAATCTATTTACTAAACCTGAATTTGTTCCACTTGCAGCATCAAACATACTTGCCATAGATAAAGCAGTTGCATATTCTACAAACTCTCCAATAATTCTTACTGCTGCAAAAATAACATGCATAAAGAATGACGCTATTAAACCAAGAGTTATTTCAGAGATTAAAGATAAAATAAAATTATCTTGTGAAAAATCACCTTTTACGTCAATTAAAGGGTATAAAAATATTGTAAGATAAAAAGCAATTCCAACTCTAACCGTAGGACTAACAGAATTATGATCAAAAATAGGAGGCATAAATGCTACAAAAGCTAATATTCTAGCAAATAAAAGTAAAGAACTAAATAGTAGTTCTTCATTTAGTAATGATAAAAGTTGTTCCATTTACATATAGTTTAAATCTTCTGCTACAGTTTTATTTTCACTAACAGCTTCTAAAATATCACTTGATGAGTGTTGTTGTAGTTGAGATTGTCCTTGCTCATTTTGATTATTTTCTGAAGAGTTGTTTTGATTTTCACTTTGCATTCCAAATTCAAAATTAACTTCTGTTTCATTATTAAAATTCTTAGTAATAGCTTCTTTTAATATGCTTTGGTTATCAACAATAGCATCAAGTGTTGAAGAATTAGACATATTCATAGAAATATTTAATCCTCCACCCTCTCTATCATTTTTCATTAAAATAGCAATTTGCCCTAATTGTGCAGGGAAAAGATTAATTCTAAAAGCAGTAATTGGAGGTTTATAGTTTTCATACATATTTCTTGCAATATCAGACATCATTGAAGACATTTGCTGTCTTGCACCTATAATTCTATTTTGAATTGTTAAAGCAGCAGCATTAGAAACTGAAAGATTTACTTCTACTTGTTCTTGAGTTGTTGCATTATTTGAAGAGCTACTGATTTTTGCTGTTGCTGCTGAGATTGATGTCTCTTTTTTAGCATTTTGATCAATTATCATTCTATCAATACTATCTCTTGTAAACTTAATCTCATTTTGTCTATTAAGCTCAGAGCTGCTTTGAACATTAGACTCTTTTGTAACTGAAGTACTTTGAACATTTAAATCTAATTTATCTGCACCTTTTTTTACATCAGCAACACTTTTAGCCTCTTTCACAATTTTTACGGCATCACTTTTATTTGAAATTATTTGATTATATATTGAGTTTTTTTGAGAACCTAAATATATATTTGTTAGTAAATCATTATTTTTTGAATTACTATTTGAAACTTGTTTTGTAGAATCAGATAAATCTTCAGTTGAAATAGTTTTAGGTTGATTACTCTTTAATATTTGATCCATTAAAGATTTTTCTTTTACTTGTTCTTTAGGCTTATTCTCTTCTATTTTATTATCAACAACTTGTTCTTTATTTAGTTCTACTTTTTGTGGTTCTTTTACTAAAGCTTCTTTATCTAGTTTTGACAGATTACCACTCTCTTTTGAATTATTAATAATTTGTGTATTTTCTGCTTTTTTATTTGAACTTTGAGAATCTACTAATTTTTCATCTTTACTTGTAGTTTTTACTTCTTCTTTTTTTAAAATAGATAAATCATTTGATGTCTCTTCTTTATCTACTTTCTTAATAGCATTTTCTAAATTTGTTTTAACTTCTTTTGTCTGTATTTCAGATTTTTTTTCTACATTTAAAGAAGTATTACTATTTTTATTTTCATCTAAAGCTTGTTTTTTTACTGTTTGCTTTTCAGAAACAATAGTATCAATCTTATCTTTTGAGTTTTGAGTATTTAATTTATTTTCAGTTTTTGTAGTAGTCTCATCTTTTGCTAAAATAGAAGATTCATTTTTAACTACTTTATCACTCTTTTTATTTTCAGAAACAGCTATATTTTCTTCTTTTATTGAAGAGTTCTTATTGATTAAATCATTTGCCTCTTTTTTTTGAATCTTTACATCTGTTTTATCTTCTTTTTCAGATTTTGTTTTATCAGCAATTTGATCCATTAAAGAGGGTTGAGTTTGCTTTATTTTACTATCTTCTACTTTTTCTTCAAGAGACTCTTTTTTATTATTTTTAATCTCTTTTAAAGGTAGTTCTTCATTTTTATCTATTACTTTATCACTCTTTGCATCTGAAGAGTTTGTAGTTATAGTTTTTTTTACTTTTTCATCTTTTTTTGAAATTAATTCATCAAAAAGTGAACTTTGTTTAGAAGATTGTGTCTCACTTTTTTCTTCTTTTATCTCTGAAGTACTTATAGTTTTATTTTTCTTTTTTGCTTCAAGAATCATTCTATCTAATAAAGAAGAGGTAGATTTTTTTTCACTTTTTTCTTCTTTTATTTCTTTTTCATCATTTTGTGTCGTTATTGAAGAATTTTCTTTTTTAGATTCTTGTTTTTTTTCTTCTATATTTTCTTTCTTTTCACTATTTAAAATTTTTGTGTTAGAAGTTTTTTCTTCTTTCTTTTCTATTTCAGAGTTAGTTTTTGTTTTAGTAGATTCTTCAGAAGAAGTAGCAGTTTTTATTGTAGCTTTTGTAGTTTCATCTTTTGCTTTTGTAGAATCTGAAGAAGTATCTTTTTTATTACTTACTAATAAAGAATCAAATAAAGACATTCCTTCTTTTTTTGGTTCAGTAGAAGTTTTTACAGTAGTGCTAGTTTTGCTATCTTGTGTTTTTCCAAGGTTTAAAAAATTTACTTCTTCACTCATTTATTAAGCTTTTAAAATATCTAATGTTCTCACATCAATATTCTTATGAGTTGTAAATGCAGTAACATTTGCCTCATAAGAACGTCTTGCTTCTAATAAATTAATCATCTCAATTACAGGATTAATATTAGGATAAGCCACATAACCCTCATCATTTGCATCTGGATGTGAAGGTTCATACCTCATCACAGGTGCAGAATCATCTTCTATAATAGATTTTACTCCTACTCCTCTTAAAGCTAATTGATTTTTATCATTTTCTTCAGCAAAAGGAGCTCTTAAATCATTTGTTCCGTTTGTTTTATTTTTTTCATGTAATAAAACATCATGGAAAGCTACACTTTGTCTTTTATAAGGTCCACCCTCTTCGGTATGTGTAGTCTTTGCATTTGCAATATTTGCACTTGTAACATTTACTCTTGTTCTTTGTGCACTCATACCAGAAACAGCAATATCATATCCATCAAAAAAACCCATAATACACCCCTATTAAACTGGCATTTTCATTATTTCTCTATAAGCATTTATTGCTTTATTCTTAACCTCTAATCCAAGTTTTAATGATAACTCAGCTTCTTCTATTTTTTGAACTGCTTGTTGAAGATTCTTAACTCTTCCCGTTGCAATATTTTCCATTGCATTATAACCTTGAACTTGAGTATCATTTACTTCATTAACTGCATTTTTAAGCATATCTTTAAAGCTTAAATCATTTTGAGTATTATTTAAATTAACCTGATTTGTCTGCTTTGAGCTAATTGAACCTATTGAGTCAGTAATAGAATTAATATTCATCTAATTCCCTTTATTTATCTGAAGTTTTTTTATCAACTTGATTTTGCGCTTCATGCACACTTAGTTCTGCTAACATTGCATCTATTTTATCTTCATTGTATTTAAATTTCAACTCATCTCTTTTATTGTCAAGATTAAAAAGAAGGATTAGTAAAGAGAGCATCATATTTGTAATACCTTTAAGAACAATAGTAACACCCATTATTCCAAATATCATTTCTAAAGGAGTAAATAAATCAGCATTAATTACAAAGAAAATAAGAGTGGCAAAGAAACCTGTAGCTATATATAGTCTAAATATACCACTATTAATAAGATTTTGAGAAAATCTTTCTACAACCATATCTTTCCTAATATAATTAAACCCATATTCTGCTTACTTATTAGCACAAACTAACCTATAACTACTTTATCTCTTTTAATAATATATCAATAATTTTTTGCAATTGAAGAGTTATTTCATCGTGAGTAAACTCTTGCACAAATAGTTTTCTTAACCTTGATGTTGTTGAAATATTTGCAGATGTCGACACATTTCCTATATATTTTACCATAAAATTTGAATTTAACCTATTTTTTTTAGCTAAATTTACTAAAGATTTGGAAATTGTTTCACCAATATTATAATTTTTTGTATGATTAAAACATATTAGCAATTTTTCTTTATCTTTTGATAACATTTTTATTAAGGCATAAACGTCTGTTAAGGCTGAAGGATCAGTTGTGGTTAAAGCTAAGATATTATCAGATATTGATAAGAATTCTTGAACATATTCGTTTAATCCAGCTCCTGTATCAATAATAATATAATCAAAATTGTTTAAACTTTTTACATCATCAACAATTCTTGTTAGAACTAATGATGTTTTTAAACTTGAATATTGATATCCACTTTTTCCAGCAATTAAAGATATATTTTCATATGCAGTAGGAGAGATTACCTCTTCTATAGTATTTCGTCCCTCAATATAATCAAATAATGAATATCTTGGCTTTATATCAAAAAGAACTTGCATATTTGCAAGACCAATATCAGCATCAATTACTGCAACTTTAAAACCTCTTCTTGCAAGAAGATATGCCATATTTGCAGTAAAAGTTGATTTTCCAACACCACCTTTTCCAGAGGTAATTGTTAATAGTTTGGTTTTTGAGACAACTGATTTACTTTTAGTTAAACTTACAAGTTTACTAGCTTGTGCAGAGATTGAATTAAACAATTATTTATCTCCTAACACATGAATTATTCATAAAACAATCAATTAAGAAAGAGGAATCAGAAACAATTAAATCATCAGGAACATTTTGTCCTATAGAAAAATAAGTAATTGATTTTTTTGTTTTATGAGCAAAAGATATTAAGTTTCCAAAACTTCTTGTTTCATCAAGTTTTGTAAAAGTAAGATAATCTATATTTAATCGTGAGTAATTTGTATAAATATCTACTAAATCACTATGCTTTACATTTGCAGGAAGTACTAATACCTTTTCTATAGGTAGTTCATGTACTTTTTCTTGATATTCATTAATCATTTCAATTTTGTCAACATCATACTGACTTGAACCAGCAGTATCAATAAAAATATAATTACAATCTTTTAATCTAAGTAAAGCCTCTACTAAATCTTCAGGTTTTTTTACTACTTCTAAAGGTAATCTCATAATATTTGTATAGGCTTGCAATTGTTCAATTGCTCCTACTCTAAAAGAGTCTAGGGTTACAATTCCCACTTTATAGTTTTGACCTAATTTATAAGCATACCTTGCAGCTAATTTTGCAATTGTAGTAGTTTTACCAACTCCAGTAGGACCTACCATCATTACAATCTTTCTTTGATGCTTTCGAAGTGGTATTTCTTGTTTTATAGGAATAATTCTTCTTAATACTAATTTGAAAAAATCATTTACTTTTTTTGGATTTGCTTTTAAAGCAATAGGTAGTTGCTTAATTGTTTTTTTCATAATTGTATATGTCATCTCTTGATCAAATTCATTTTGTTCAAAAAGATTATACATATCTACAAATTCTAAAGGGATAGTTAAATCATATAGTTGACTTTTTGGATTCCAAAGAGATTTTTGTACTTGCATGATTGCATCTTGCATCTTTAGTATCTCTTCTTTAAAATCATATACTTTTGCTTGAAAACTCTTATCTTTAGTACTATTATTTGATACAGAAGGACTTGTTATTTTTTTTGTATGTTTTATCTCTTTATCTTCATCTTCTAAAGCTACAATAACTTCATACATATCTTTACTACCATCTTTGGCATCAGATATCTTTTTTGTAGAAATTACTATTGCTTCTTCACCACATTCAGCTTGTGCATTTTTTAAAGCAGCAGTAGGTGTTTCTCCTAAAAATGAGAGCATATTCATTTTATTCGTCCATCTTTATATATTTTTTCAATTTCACCATCACTTTTTCTAATTCTAAGATACTCATCATTTTCAAAGATTATTTCACCATGTTTTTCAATTTGAATTGAACCAAAATTAAATAAAACTGATTCATTAGAATACTCTTTTATATCATTTTGGCAAATAATAAATCCCTTTTTCATGTAATGTGTTGCTTGTAGTTTTTTTGTTTTAAAAGCTTCAAATGAAGCAGGAATACAATTTCTTTTTACACTTTTTACTTCTGTTTTTCGTACCATCTTATCTGTTACAAATTCATTATAGTGAATATCTTGAGTAGCGACTACTACTTCAATAGCAAAAAGTTTAGCTAATAATAAAGAACTAATTATAAAAAGACTACTAAGCCTTAACATCGAACATTTGTCCTCCGTTTAATTGTGTTATTTCATCAACAATTTCTTTATACATTTGTTGGATTGGTTGAACTATTAATGCAAGTTTTCTATTTAATTCATAAAGATTTCTTAGTTCAGCTTCAAGATTATCTACTTTACTTCTATAGATATTAACATCTACACCACTTTCCATCTCTTTTACTATCTCTTCATTTAATTGTTGTTTGAATGAAGTGATTTTTTCAATTAGCATCTCTTTTTCACTATTTCTTGTTAAAAGCTCTTCATGTTTTGCTTGTTTTATATCTTCAATATCTTGATTAATATAATCTTGCATTTGTTTAATTAAAGTTACCATCTCATTTATTATTGAATCAACCATTTTAAATACCTTATTTTTTTCTTTCACTTAGAAAATTATATAGCATATCACTAATACCTAAAGTACCTGCAGATTGCCTAGAAATTGAATCTGTATACATTCCTTTTATAATGTCAGAACCACTACCTTCTCCTGCAATAGTACTTTCTTTTAAAGAAATATCTAAAAGTTGTTTCATGAAAAAAGCTTCAAAGTCATCACTTACTTTTCTTAAACTTTGATCTTCAAGTTTAGAAGTATCAATATTTTTATAATTATCAGCTGGGCTTTTCTTTATAGTATTTATATCTACAAAATTAGTATTAATATCCATCTTTTACTCCAATCTATCGAAGAAACTCTCTTCTGACAGTATATCATCATTTGTATTATCAGCAAAAAATTTCATCTCAACTCTTCTATTATCTGAAGCTAATTCACTTTTTGGATGATAAGAAGAGTAAGCTGATACTTTTAATGCACTTGGGTCTATTCTATTTTTAATTAACTCTTTTACAACTGCAATTGATCTTAATGCTGATAAATCCCAATTATCTCTTGGTATTTTTTCATCATTAAAGCCACTTGTTGCAGTATGTCCTATTATTTCAATATTAAAAGCTTGTGGCATTGTTCTAATTACTCTTGCTATCTTAGCAATAAATCTTTTTGTATTAGGATTTGTAATTTCATACTCACCTTCTTTAAACATGATAGTAGAAGGAATATCCAGAGTAAACTCATTTTGCCCTTTTTCTAATTGAATTTGCTCAGTTTCAACGGTACTAATATCATTCATTTGATTTACAAGTTCAGCAACTTCTTGCATTGTCTCTTCAACTGTTTCATCATTTGAATCAGTTTCATCATTTGAAGAATTACTTGTTTCAGAAGAGTGTTTTTCTGATTGTGTTTGAACATCTGTTGAAGCATCTATAAAGCCCATTGCTTTTTTCATAATATCAAAATACTCTTCTACTTTTTTCTTATCCATTACTGCCATAGATAAAAGTAAAATAAAAAAAGTAAGTAATAATGACATTAAGTCACCAAATTGAACTAGCCAACCTGGTAAACATTTAGGACATTCTGGACACTTTTTATCTGCCATAAATTTTACTCTTCTACTTCATCAACTAAAATTGCGTTTAACTGCATTTTTATATTTCCAATAGATTCTTCTGCTGCAATCATTGTTGCACCAAGAATAATAACCTCACAAGCTTCAACCTCTTTTCCATGCTTTTGAGATAATTTACTCTCAATAAGACCTGCAAATAGTGTTCCAATTAAAGCTCCATACATAGTTGTTAATAAAGCAACTGCCATTGCAGGACCAACTGAAGCAGGATCAGAAAGGTTTGCAAGCATAGCTACAAGTCCAACTAATGTACCAATCATTCCCATAGAACCAGAAGTTCCTCCAATATTAGCAAACATCTTATGCATTACACTATGTCTTTTTTCCATATAGTCTAACTTTGTTTGTAGTAAAGGAGTTAATGTTTCAGCTTTAGTACCATCAACTAATAGTTGAAAAGCTTCTTTAAAAAAAGGATTTTCTTCTTCTAAAACCTTTTGTTCAATATGCATTACACCATGTTTTTTAATTTCTGTGGCATAAAAAGTAATCTTTTCTATTAGCTCAGGAAGAGGTTCAACCTTTACTTCACTCATTGCAACTTTCATTGCTGGGAACATTCTTTTTAAATCTGCTGGTTCAAATTGTCCTGCAGTAACTGCCAATGTTCCACCAATAACAATAACAAATGAAGGAACATCAATATAAGGTCCAAAACCAACCCCACCTAACATTATGGCTAAGGAAACTAAGGCCCAACCACCAGCCAATCCACCTGCAGTACTTTTATCCATAAATTACATTCCTATTTGACTAAGTTTCATTGAACTATCACCAATATTTTTGATTTTTAAACCAAATTTACCTTCAACGATTACAGCTTCACCTTCACCTATTTTAACACCATTTACTAAAATGTCTAAAGGTTCATTAACCATTTGTTCTAGTTCAATTATTTCTCCAATATCCCATCTTAAAATATCTTTTAATAAAAAGTTTTTAGTTCCTAATCTAACACTTAGTTTTAGCTTTATATTAAATAATAGTTGTAAGTTTTCTGCTGATTCTTCAGATAATAAAGAACTAATAGTACTTACATTAGGTCCCATAGTTGCAATAGAATTTGGTGCTTGATTATTTGGAGCACTTACTGCTGCTGGTGTAGAGACACTATTATTTACATCTGCTGAGTCATCATATCCAGTAATAGATGATAAATAAGGTAATATTATTTCATCTAATAATAGATAAATTGGTAGTTTCTCTCCATCTAATGATAAATCAAGAGTATATATATTATCACTATCTTCAATATCACTACATACTTTTATAGAAAACTCTGCAACTTCTGATTTTATAGAGCTTACATCAGGAAAACCTTGTGCATTAATTGATGTACATAAACTACCACATACATTAGAGATAATCTCATTTACTGCATCGGCAATTTCATCATCAATATGCTCTTTTAAATCTCCCATTCCTCCAAGCATGAAATATTCAAATTTCGTTGCAGTAATAGAAGGAATATAAAATTTCCAAATAGAGCTAATAGTTGAAAATTCAAACTTAACTGATACTTCAATACATTGAGAATCATCTAAACTACTTACATCTAATGCTGATACAGAGTCAACTGTAGTGCTTTTTGAAAGTAGTTGTTCTAAAGTATTAGCTAATTCATCTTTTAAAAAACTTGATAAATCAGATGCCAAAAATAAACCCTTTGTTCAAATTTCTATTTTAGTTCGTGTTCTTCTAGAGATTCCATCATATGAGCTTTAATTCTCATCATATCTTCGGTAGGATACTTATATTCAGCATCCCCTCTAGTAACTTTTACAAAGAAGTCCTGAGACTGTTTGTTATACCCAAATTTAATATTATCAAGAATAACTTCATTTTTCTCAGTTTCATGTAGTGAACCTTGTACTTTTTTATACTGGTCGTCTTGGATGGTTTTATGCTTTTCATCGACTTCTTGAACTGTTTTAGCTTTATCTGTATGATTAACTTGTGCATTATCTATTTCAGCAATTCTTCCTAATTCCATAAGAGCCTCCTTTAAAAAGTACAGAATTGTAATTATTATATCAAAAAAAAATTAAAATAGATGAATATTACGAAAAAAACGAGGGAAATTATATTATTTTTACAATGACTCTAAGAGGCTATCAAAGTTAGTTAGTTGAAAGTCAATAAAAGAATCTAAATAAGGTTCTCTAAAATATTGAGAGGCACTATTAAGTTTTAAATCTTGAACAAGTTGTACTCCTGTTAAAAAATCTGCACCAGGATCTTTTAACATAGCTTTTATTAATGAAATTTGTAAAAGAGCTTCATTATATTTATCATCTTCTAATTGTGAAGCAACAATTAAATACATAGTATATTTATCTTCTAATTTATACAGTTTTTGTAAAGCTTGTAAAATAGAAAGACTCTCTTTCGGATTTCCATCATGTAATTCTCTTAAAGCTTTTGTTCTTAAATAAGATGGTGTTTCAACTCCTGTTAATGTTAAATCAGCTTTATGAAATAAACCAATTGCTTTTAATAAATCAATATAATATTTAGTAATAATAAGTGGGCCTTCAAGAAAATTATTATTTATTGTTAATGGTGTCTTATCTTGTAATCTAGCGAAATACCCAAAGTTATTTTCACCTTCTCTTCTTATTGTTGATTTCATTAAATAAACTAATGGATCTTTATAATGATCTAAAAATAAAGGGTGTTCTAAAGTTACTTTATCTTCATTTAATTTAGTTAAATAATCTAAAGCTTTATAAAATATTGTTTGATTATAAGTTAATGGTTCAAATTCAACTTTGAATTTTGGTTCTAAAAACTCTTTATATATTGTTTGTCCAAAATATTTATACATACCATTTTTTGATTTAATATTCTGAATAATATATTCTTTATCTTTTATCTTTTTATTAATCTTATCAGCACTTATTAAAGTCATTACAGAATAGAGTTTATTACCTGGATTTAATTTATATGCTTTTGAAAAATATTTATGTGCATTATGGAAATCACTTATTTGAGCATAACATAATGCAAGATTGTAATAAATATATGAGTTTGAATCCTCTTTTATAAAAGATTGCATTTTATTTACTCTAACAATTGGGTCTTCTTGAATTATTTCAATGAAGTTTGCATTATACTTTACCATCTCTTCTAAGCTTTCAACATTTTGTTGATCTTTAAAGATAAATCCTTTTGAAATATCATATAGGATCTCTTGTTTATCAGAGAAAACAAAGGGTGCAAAATAAAAAAGAAAATCTATTTTTCTTTCTTGATTAAATTTTGTTACAAAAGTCAAATACTCTTTTGGAGTAAATTTTGCTCTATTAAAAAAGATTTTGAGAGGATATTCTTGATTTACTTTAAAATTATCTTTTACTTTTTCTATCTCTTTAATTCTATCTAATATCTTAGGGATTTCATTTGCTTTTAAATCTCTGTAAACCATTAGCCATAAAATCAAGTTAATTCTCTCTTGATTAAAAGTTTCTTCTTTTGCTTTTTGAAGATATCTTTCTGCTTTAACATAATCTTGTAATTTTAAAAATAAAAGAGCTTTCTTTAGATTCATAGGAAAATCCATAGTTTCTAATACTTTTAATGCCATTTCATAGTCTTTTAAAAGAATAAAAGTATCCACGACTAATCTTTTTGAATGTTCTGTTAGATTTTTGAATTTTTTAGTAATATTAATTATCGTCTCTAAATAAACTCTCTCTTTCTTTATCATATAAAGATAATAACTGGCAGAGATATAAGAATAAGTATCAGAATAAATAGCTTCTTTATACTCATAAATATTATTTAAGTATAGAACTGCATTTTCTATTTGTCCCAACTTGTAATAAGCAATTCCAATATTTAAAAAAGATGGTATTTTTAATAGTTTTGAAGTAACTTTAAAACTATCAATTGCTTTTTTATACTCCCCTTTTTCAAGTAATAAAATAGCTTTATTAAATTCTACTTGTAGTCTAAATTTTTCTTGATTTTCTTTTAATTTGTCATATTTAAATAGTATTTCAGGCTGAGAATCTATTTTACCCTCATTTGAAAAAGATACAACAGGAATAATAATTAATATAAATAATAAACTAAATATCTTTTTCAAATAAGTCTTCCTAAACCATTGTATTTACTTGTGCGTAAAGCTCTTCTGTTCTTTTTTCTAATATATCAACTTGATGTTTTAATTCTGCATTTTCAAGTCTTAATTTTTGTAAATCATCCCTTGCAACTTGCAAAGAATCTTGAGAATTTTTTAAAGTACCAGCACTAACTTTAACTTGTTTTTCGTACCTTTCAATAATCTCTTGTAAACGTTTATTCTCATCTTCTACCATGTTTTTTTCTTCATTAACTTTTCTATACAAAGCTTTGTGAACATTAGTACTTGAAAAAAAGTATAAAAGTAAAACTCCAATTATTGTAACTAATAAAAAATTATCCAATTTTTTCCTCTTTTAAGTATTTAAGAAGGCAAAAGCCTTCTTAAAATTATCTTTTTAGATTGATCAGTGTATTTAATAACTGATCTGATGTAGTAATTGATTTAGCATTTGCTTCAAATGCTCTTTGGAATACCATTAGGTTAACTAAACTTTCTGATAAATCTGCAGTTGAAAGTTCTAATGTTTTACCTTCAATTTTTGCTGTTTTATCATTATTTAGGTTATAAATTGGTTCCCCAGATTCATTTGTTTTAGCAAGTAAGTTATCTCCACTTGGATTTAATCCTCTTGTATTATTAAATAATGCAATAGAAACTTGTCCAATAGCAAATACTGCACCATCTTGTTTCATAGTAATTAAACCTGTACTATCTACAGAGAATTCACCAAATGCTGAATCTGAAATACCTAAAGTATCAAGTTTTAATTGTAATGAACTTTGAGTAGTTGTTTGATCAACTGTATTAACTAATTCAATAAACTCTGCACCTGCACCTTGTCTTCCACTATAATCATTATTTTTATCAATTGGCACATTAGTTACACCAGTAAGACCATTAGTAAAGTTACTTGTTGTAAAGTTAGTACCAGCATCAGATGTTACTACAACATCATTTCCTACTACAGTAGCACTTAAACCAGATACTGCATTAATTTGTGTAGCAATATCTGCTAAACTATTTGCGCCTGAAATATTTACATTTCCATTAATAGTACCATCATCATAAGTATATGTGAAGTCTATACCTTTTCCAAAATCAATATTTGTTCCAGAAATAGTTGAAGAAGTAGTACCTGTAGTTCCAGCAACGTTAACTACATTTACTGCATCTTTTAAGCTTCCACTAAATTCAACATCATAATTATGATCTTTTGTTTGAATAACAACATTTCCATTGATATTTAAAGCTTCAACATAATCTGCAAGAGCTGGACTTGAGCTTTGAGCTTGAGCATTGAATTGATCTACAAAATCTTGTACACTTGTAACATCTGTAATATTAATATCTACAGGTTGAGGAATTGTTGCATTATCATTTGGTACAGGAATGATTTTTTCTAACTCTTTATCATAAATTGTAAGAGAATATCTAAAATCATTTAATGTTGAGTTTCCAGATAAACCTAAATCAGCTGGAGTATATACATCTTGTTGATTACCAGTAATTGCACGAGCTAAAGCATCTCTGGCACTTTGTAATGCACCTACACCTGTACCAGCTACTGCTATACTCGTAGATTGATAAGCACCTGCTACAGAGTTGTTATTTGAAGTTTCTCCTACTTCTGAGATGTCAAAAGCTTTACCAGGAATTAATGATTCAATTTGAATAATACCTTTTAGCATATCTTTATTTGATGTAGAAAGTTTGAAAATATCATTATCTTCTAATACATCATTATTTGTTCCACCATCTTCGCTTACCATATAAGCTCTAAGCCCTGGAATCTCTGATATTTTATCTGCTAATGCTCTATAAGTTGCTACCCTACCTGCTGCAATATCATAATCAATATCTAAAGAACTATCAAAAGTTTGCTCTGATACAGCACCTGCACCAGCAATATCAATTGTACCTGCAGCACTATTTTTAGTGATTGTAGGTGTAATATTTGGATTTGAATTTATTGCATCTTCTAATCCATCAAGAATTTCATCCATTGTTGCAGTTGAATCTGAATCATAAAATACTGTTTCAGTACCAATTGTTAGTTCATATCTTGTATTACTAGATACTGAATCAATAGTAACTGTTGTACCTGCAACAGAGGCTTTTGCTGAGTCAGTTGTACCTAAGAAACTTTCAATAAAATCATTACTTGCAGTTGTAGGAATATACTCTTGTGAATATTTATTTCCATCTATATATACATAAATTTGCTCACCATTTTTAGTAACAAGTCCATCTTCACCTGATTTAAAGTTGATTTGTGAAATTTGAGAAGTAGAACTAGCACTTCCCCCATCTGGCTCATCTTGAAGTTTTTGAAGCCATGATGCATAACTAGCAACTAAAGCTTCAACATCAGAAATTTTAGATGCTTTACTCTTACCACCTGCTCCTTCAAAAACTGAATCTGAGTCAGCTTTTGCTGTTAAGTTATAATCTGTAGCTTTTGCTGTAATTGTTTCAATATAATTAGAGTGCTTAATTACTTTTGATGATAAAAGTTTTGTATAGTCACCTGTAAAAGTTTTATTATTTGGATTTGTTGATACAACATCTTTATCAGTATCAATAGGCCTCATGGCCCATCCTTGAACTTCATTTCCAGCTGCATCTTGAAGTGTACCATTATCACCCATTCTGAAGTTACCAGCACGAGTATAATAGTTTTCTCCTGATCCACTTGCATTAGTGTTTTTTACAGTAAAGAAACCATCTCCACTAATTGCCATATCATAATCAACTCCTGTAAGTTTCAAGTTACCTTGCACATACAGTTTTTCTGCATCAAGTACTTTAGAACCTTTACCGATTCTATCTTGATACATTTGATCTGCAAAAGAGATTCTAGAGGCTTTATACCCTACTGTGTTAACATTTGAAATATTGTGAGATTCATTATCTAACGCTGTTTGATGAGACGAAAGTCCTGAAATCCCTGTCCATAATGCTCCGATCATGATTTATCCTTTAGATAAATTTTTAAACACTTTTACATGTTCAAATATTAATGCTTACAAAAGCACTGATATTTAAACACTAACTAAAGAAAATTATTTCTTTAGTTGTAATGCTGTTTTTAAAAATTCATCAGCTGTAGTAATTGATTTTGAACTAGCTTCAAAAGCTCTTTGATATACCATCATATCAACAAGTCCATCACCTAAATTTGTATTACTAAGCTCAACCGCTCCACCGACTAATTTATTAACATATTGTGCATTTAGAGGATCTCCTGCTTCTACATTTGCTGCATATAAATTATTTCCTTGAGGATTTAAGCCTTCTGGATTAATAAAATATGCTGTTTCTAATTTACCAATTAAAAATTTGTTTTCGCCATCTTTAGCATAAATCACACCATTTTCAATAGATAAATTTCCAAATACATTCTCTACAATATTTAAACTATCTAATTTTAATTGGATTTCTCCTATTCCTGTAAGAGCAGCATTGCTATTCCCAATTGTATGTGTCATCTCTAAAAACTTTGCATCTGCTGCTTCTAATGCATTTTTCAATGCTGTTCTTGCAGAATCAACCATACCTCTTCCTGAACCAATGCTAGGTGCAATAGTTTCAGTAATTACAGGAGCATTATTATTAATAGCTGCATCTTTTATATCAAAGTCTTTTCCTGGTACTAAAGAATCTATAGTTACTAATCCACTTGTATCAACACTTGCAGTTAAACCAGTAACAGAAGATAATTTATCAGCAAAAAGATTCATTGTCGTTTGTACATCTGTATCAAAATATTGTCTAACATTTTCGCCATTAATTGATACTTCAATATAATCATCTTCACTTTGTAAATCTGTTAAAAATGAAGCATAAGAAATTTGTGTTTGTTGAGAAGTAGCAGGAGTACTTGCAGCATTTGGATTACTAACATAAAGATCTAACTTTTCATTATAATTAGTAATTAAATCTCTAATATCTGAAATTTTTGAAGCTCTATCTTTAAATCCACTTCCTGATACTCCACTATCTTGAGCACTTAAAGTATAATCTGTTGTTTTAGCATTAATTGATTCAATATAATCTGCAGTTGAAATTTGTTTTGAAGTAATTTCAGTATTATACTTATTAGTAAATTGAGAAGTTCCATCACTACTAGTTAAATTTGTTAAAACAGGAGTAGAACCATAAACCATTTTACCATCAACGGTTTGAAGTGTTCCATTTGCACCTACTTTAAAGTTACCTGCCCTTGTATAAAAATTTTCTCCAGTAAGAGGATCATTTACAATAAAAAAACCTTTACCCTCAATAGCAACATCTAAATCATTATTTGTTACTTTCAGTCCACCTTGAGAAAAATCTTTTCTTATATCTTGAACCATAACCCCTTTACCATATCTTGATTGGTACATCATATCTTGAAAAGAGATTGTATCTGACTTATGACCAATTGTATTTGTATTAGAGATATTATTTGATTGGCTACTTAAAGCCTTTTCAAAAGTATCTAATCCACTAATACCGTTCCATAAACCACTAATCATAAATTATCCTTAGAATATTTTTGTAACACTTGAAAAAGGTATACTTGTTAATTGGTCTGAATAAACAGGCATTACTGTACCATCAGCTGTATATCCAGAATCTTCTATTATTTCATTATTTTTATCTAAAATAACAGGATTTCCATCTTCACCTAAGATAATTCTTCCTGGTCCTTCAAGTGCAACTTTATTTCCAGTTTTATTACCTTCTTTATCTAAAATTTCACCCTGTACATTATAATAAATATACTCACCATCTTTATCTTTTACTTGATCTTCAATATAAAGTATTTGTTGAGCTTTTAAATAAACAACACCATCTATACTCTCTACAGATCTTACAGTATATGCTTTATTTACACCATTTTCTCCAACATTGCCATCTTCAATATTTCGTCCAATTACATTTGCTGCATTTGAAAGTCCTGATTGAGCAAATGAATCAGCAAGATATTTCATTGTTTCGATTGTCTGTAAGTTAGTATTAATACTTGACATTTGCATTTGAGTTGATAACATTTGTTGAGAATCCATAGGTTTTGTTGGATCTTGCATTTTAAGTTCTTCAATCATTAATCTTAAAAAGTCATTATTAGTTAACTGGTCGTTACTAATTGAAGAAGTATAGGCGTTCCCATCAACACCTGTTGAAGTATTTACAGATACATTATTTTCTACTGCCATAATTATCTCCTAATTCATTTTTTCATCGAAGAAATATCTAACTACATTGTCAGAATCCATTGCTTCTTGTACTCTAACAGCAAGTTTTTCATCAATTACAATTATATCACCTGTACCAATAATTCTCTTATTAACAAAGATATCACCTCCAGAACCAGCAAGCTTATCTAATGATAAGATATCTCCTTCTGTAAGTTCTAAAAACTCTTTTATTGTAATGTTTGCACTTCCTAACATTACATCTACAGTAATTTCGGTATCTACTAATAAATCATAATCTCTTTCAGTAATTTCCATGAATACACTTTATTTATTAAGTTACTAGATTATATCACAAAAATATAGTAAAAAAGATTATATATAATGAAATATTTGAATAGTTAATTTTAAAGAATTAATTTTTTATAGAATGTTGTCTAAAGATTCAAGCATTGTACTTACTTTTGCTTCAATATTACCATCGAAATTTCCTAAATCACTAGCAATTACTACTCCACCAGCTGTAACATTAGGATCTTCAACTAATTGAATAAAGCTCTCTAATTTTAACTCATTTCTTAAAAGTTCAAAATCTTTTGGGTTTAAATGTATTTTTACTTTTGAAGCATTTTTAATTTTATCTAAAAGGTGTGTTATTGTCTGTTTTGCTATTGCAGAAGAGTTCTCTCCAATTTCGATTGCAATGATTTTTTGAGCTATTGAGATAGAAGTTTTAAGTAACTTAGTCTCCATTTGAAAAGTAGCTTGCTCAAAGAAGTTAGCATAATGTTTTAAATCTTTAATTGCTTGAACAACTTGGGCATCTATATCTTTTGCAGTTGCCCCATTATTTTCAAGATTTACTATTTTAGAGTTCATTTCATTTAATTGATTATTTAAGTTCTTAATCCCTGTTAGTACAGCTTCCATATCACCATTGATATTGCTAGTATTTAAAACCGCTGGAGGAAGATTCACTTGTTGTGTTTGGCCTGCTTCATCTTGTACAAATGTTCCTAACTGATACTCTTGTACTTCACTATTTTTTACAACTTTTGCACTTGAGTATACATTATTACTTTTATTCATTAGTTATCATCCATATCTCTATCAATTGCACCTTCTTCAATCATCTTCTGTGCAACATCAAGCATTTTTCTTTGTGCAGCTTCAATGTCTTTAATTTTAACTTTAGTAAGCATTTCAAACTCTTCTTTAAATCTATCACTTGCTCTTTGCGACATAGCTGAAGTAATTTTTGTCATATCATCTTCTGTAGCATTTTTCATTGCAACTGCAACATCTGCGGTATCAACATTTTGTAAAATTTTCATAACATATTCTGAATCTAGTTTTAATAGATCCTCGAATACAAACATATTCTCTTTAATTTTTGTAGCTAATGAAGTATCAACACCATTAATATTTTTAAGAATATCTTGTGATTTTGGACCTACTCTATTTAACATATCAGCAACAACTTTTACACCACCAACATCAACAATAGATGATAATAAAGATTCTAGTTTTTTCTCTAATACTACAGAAATAGTGCGAACTACATCTGGAGATACATCTTTAATTGTAGCCATTTGCATTGTTACTTTAACTTTTATATCTTCTTCAAGTTGCATTAATACATCAGCAGCTTTTGAAGCTTCCATATGAGATAGAATTACTGCAATAGTTTGAGGAGATTCATCTTTAATAAAGTCTGATAATTGTTTTGGATTAATTGCATCTAAATAAGCAAATGATTGAGCAGCAAGTTTCATCCGTGAAAGTTTTGCTAAAACTTCATCTGCTTCTCCTTTACCTAAAGATTTATATAAAATATCTTTTGCATAATCATATCCACCAGAACTAATAAAGTTTTTAGACCTAGTAAAAAGGTGAAACTCTTCTAAAATAGCTAAGGAAATCTCTTTATCAATTGAAGATATCATTGTGATTTCAGTAGAAATATCTTCAACAATATTTTTAGGTAAATGTTGAAAAATTTTTACAGTTGCATCTTCGCCAATAAGGACACAAAAATGTGCAACCTTACTAAGCATAGACATCCCTTTTAATATATCTTTATTATCGTCAGCCATTTTCTATTTTCTTTCTGGTTTAAATTTTGCACTACCTTCTGATAAAAGTAGTTCAATCATTCTTGCAATCTCTTCTGGATTATTATTTATCTCTTTATCTAAGGCTTCAATAAGTACTTCATATTTTGCAGCACTCTCTTCATCTAAGCCTTCGATATTATTCATAATTTGACTTTTAACTTTTGATTTTAATCTGCCTTTTGCAGTATTAGAATCAAACTCTTGCTCATAGTCCCCTAAGAATTCATTCATAAAAGCATCATCTATAGGATTTCCATCTGCATCTACTTTTCTTTTCCCATCATCTCCTAAGATAACAACTTCATGGTTAACTATAAATTTCTTATAGAAAATAAATAAAAGAATTGCAGCAATTAAATATTGGAAATATTCACTAAACTCTTTTAAAATTGATCTTACCATAGATAAATTATCAATAGATGAATCTTCTGCATTCCCACTTACAGATATAGGATTTCCATTTTCATCTAATTGTACTTTTGCATCTTTCATTGTAACAAATTTAAAGGCTTTTACTGCAATTTTATCTCCTCTTTTTGCATTAAAGCCAATTGTTTCTTGTACAATAGATTCAATAGAAGAGACAAATTCTTCCTTATTTTCACTATTTTCAAAAACTGATGAATCAAAAGTTACAGCAGCACTTACTTTTTTTACAGATGAATAGTTATTACTTTTTTCATCAATAATTTTTTTAGAAATTTCATAGTTTGTTATACTTTTTGTACTTTCACTATTTGAATTAATTCCATTGTTTCCATTTGCTTCATCAGGTTCTTGAATATTATTTTCAACACCTGCAGTACCACCAGTACCTGCATTTCCACCCATTGAGCTTGAACTATTTTCAGTTGTTTGCTGACTTCTTATTGTTCCTTCAGGTTCATATATCTCTTCTTGAACATGTCTTTTTTTGAAATCAAGTTCCATTGTAACTCTTGCTACAACTCTTCCAATTCCAACAACTGGTTCTAATAACTCAACTATCTTCTTTTCATAATCTTTTTCAAGTTTTTGTTTATATTTATTTTGTGTTAATGATTTTTCATTTTCAATATCATCATTTGATAATTGTAATAAAGCACCATCTTGGTCAATAAGTTTAATATTTTCAGTTTTTAAATCAGGAATAGCTGAAGCTATAAAGTTTTTAATACCATCAATTTGTTTTTGAGTTAAAAAAACTCCAGGTTTTAATGAAAGTACTGCTGAAGCTGTTGGATCTGTTTTTCTTTCTGTAAAAATAGTATTTTTAGGAATTGCAATTTTTACACTTGCACTTAAAACTCCAGAAAGTGACTCTAAAGACCTTGATAATTCTCCCTCTGTTGCTCTTAAAAACTTAACATTATTTTCAAAATTTGTAGTTCCTAAAGATGATTTTTCAAATATTTCCCAACCCACATGTTTGCTTGTAGCTGCTTCACTTGTAACAAGTTTTATTTTTGCAATATTTATAAATTCTTTAGATGTTTTAAGTGTTAGTGAGTTTCCACTTCCAATTACAGAAAAAGGAACCCCTGAAGCTTCAAGTTCATTACTAGCCATCATAACTTGATTTTTTGTTAAATTACTTGCAATTGTATAATTTAGTTTTTTATCTTCTGCTTTTATATTTGAGTAAATTAATAACCCAACTAACAGCACAAAAAGAATTGAAAAACCTCCAATTATTACGGCTCTTTGTGCAGCATTTAAGTTGTTAATAAACTTTAAAAGTTGATCCATAAAATAATAATCCTAATTAGTTTTTTTGTGATGACTCAATAACTGACCTAAAAAGTCTTGAATCTTTTTTAATTGATGATTGTATAGCATCAAAAATAATCTTATTTTTTGACATTTCACTCATTTGATTATCTAAGCTTACATTATTACCATCATTTTGTTCTTTTAATCCTTTTACTTCAACTAACCTAGGTTCATTTAATTTGTCAATCTGATTTAATGAAGGATTTATGTGTTTTGTATTTGTTACAAATAAATCGAGGTCTTTTTGTTTATTAGCTCTACTTAATTCATCTTCAAATACTAAGTCTTTTGTTTTATATGCAGGAGTATTAACATTAGCAATATTACTTGAAATTACATTTTGTCTATCACTTCTAAAACTTAAGTGCTTAAAAAGTAATCCTGTTACACTACTTGCTTCCATTATTTACTTGTATCCCCAATTTTTTGAACTAGCACTTCATTCATTTCACTTTCTGATTGAATTGCTTTTTGAGCTTGTTCTAATCTTCTATGTGCATCAATTAAAGCAACCATTGAAGAAACACTATTTACATTTGATTTTTCTAAAGAACCTTGCATAAATTGACCATCATTATTCTCTAATTGTTCAATATTTACACCAGCTTCTTTTATTTTAAAATTATTATCTTTATATTTTTCTAAATCATCATAATTTATTTTAACTACTCCAATTTCACCTTGAAAATATTCACCTGCTTCAATAGCAATAGGCTCATCATCAATTGATAAAACAGCTTGACCATTTGAATCAACCAACATACCATTTAGATTTTTAAAAGAGCCATCTCTTGTATATACTACTTCTCCACTTTTTTCATCTCTTACTTTAAAAAAAGTATCTGATTGTGTTAGTGAAAAATCTAAGGCGTTTCCAGTACTTACAATAGGACCCATTTCAGCATGTATATATTTTGTATCCATTTTAGGAATAGTATTAACAACTTCATTTAATTTAGTTGGATTAAACCCATCTTGTTGCGCTCTTTGTAAATAATAATTAAATGAACCCTCTGTTGTCCCTTCTTGCTTAAACCCAACAGTATTTACATTTGCTAAATTATTTGAAATCATATCAATTCTATTGATTTGATTAATCATTGATGCTGCTAAAGGGTACTTTGCCATTGGATTCTCCTAATTATTAAATTCTGCAATTAATGCATCTAAATCGTCTTCTGCCATTAAATCACCAGTTGATGAATCTCCATGGATATGTTTTGCAACTGCAATTTCTTGATATCCATTTTCATCTTCAAAAAGGTTATTAAGATATACAGTAAGTTTTCTAATTACAGACATTACTCTTTCAATTTTTTGCCTATTAATATCATGGTACTGCATTAATTCCATTGCTTGAAAGATTTCCATATTTCCATTATTTAACTTTTCATTAATATCAGAAATAAAATCTCCCATTTTTTCAGCTTGTTCTAAATTCTCTTTAAATGCTCCTATTTTAGGAAATTTTTGATTTAAAGAAGATAACATTGCTGTTTGTTTTTCGTTAAATGAAGCTAATTCTTGAACATCATTTTGTATTTCATTATTATAATCAAGAATATTACTTAATACATCAAAGATTTTTGTTGCTTTTTCTTCAGAGTCATTTGCAACTTGACTTAATTGATTTACTACTTTAGTGTCTTGTTCTACTGGCAAAGGAAATACTCCACTATTGATTTTAAAATCAATATCTTCTTCATCTACATCAGGTTTCTTTTCTTCTTCAATTTTAGGCTCTTCAACTGAACTACCAGCATCTTGAATTCCATCTATTGAAGCTAAAATATCATCAAAGTTTTCTTCACTGTTCTCTTCTTCTGCTATAGCTTCTGAAACTTCTTCAGAAGGAGGAATAATATCTTCAGATATCTCTTCTTTTATTTCTTCAATATTTTCAACTTCATTTAAAATATCATCAATATTATCTGAAGTTTCAATAGAAGGTACTGTTTCTTCAATATTATTTAAAATATCATCAACAGACTCTTCTTCAATATTTTCTTCTTTATTATTTACTATTTCTTCTGTCTGGGCAATAAGCTCGTTAATATCATCTTCAGACATTGTTGAACTTTCTGTAGTCGCTTCTTGAGGCTCTTCTTGTGTCCCTTGAATAGTTTCCTCTGCAGATTTAGTCTCTTGTTTTGGACTATCATCCTCAAAGTCTAAACCATTCATTAAAGCTTCAATTTCTTCTTGACTCATACTCATTTTAAAACCTTTATTGGTACTATATACTATTATTTATTATTTTAAAACTCCATCAAGTTTCTCTTTTAAAACTTGTGCGTTGAATGGCTTAACAATATAGTTATTTACACCAGCTTTTAATGCT
Organism: Halarcobacter bivalviorum; assembly: GCF_003346815.1. Classification (NCBI taxonomy): domain Bacteria; kingdom Pseudomonadati; phylum Campylobacterota; class Epsilonproteobacteria; order Campylobacterales; family Arcobacteraceae; genus Halarcobacter; species Halarcobacter bivalviorum. Next base: position 443,493 of record NZ_CP031217.1, on the reverse strand, counting down.
GTAATAACTTCACTTTTACCACCTTCTGTAGTAATCATAATAATTGGAACTTTTTGATGGTTACCTTCTGATCTAACTTTTTTAACTAAGTCTAGACCATTCATATTAGGCATATTCCAGTCAGTTAAAATAATATCATATTGACTTTCACTTAATAATTTCCATGCTTTAACCCCGTCTTCAGCCTCATCAAAATCATCTTTTGCAAAACCTAACTGCATAACAACATTCCCAATGATTCTTCTCATTGTAGAACTATCATCTACTATCAAAATTTTCATAATTTAACCCTTATCAAAAAAACTATATTCAAATCTATACATTATATAAAATTTGATTTAAATTTATACTTAATAAATAAAAAATTGCTTAATAGAATTTATCAAAGTTTAAAAGTACTTTAAATATAATCTTTTAACATTACTTTAATTTAAAGGAATACCATGATAAGAGGTTTATATACTGCAGCCACTGGAATGAATTCTATGCAGCATCAAATTGATGTAACATCTAATAATATCTCAAATGTAAACACTGCTGGTTTTAAAAAAGATAGAGCAGAATTTCAGGACTTAATGTACGAAAGTCTTAATTATACAGCTGGAAGAACTTCTCAAAATACAATTAATCCTACGGGAATGGATGTAGGACTTGGTGTTAGAATTTCTGGTATTCAAAAAGACTTTTTACAAGGGGATTTAAAAAATACTTCAAATCCACTTGATATAGCAATTGAAGGGAAAGGTTTCTTTCAAATCACTCTTCCAAATGGAGAAATTGCTTATACTAGAAATGGGCAATTCAAAGTAAGTGATGAAGGTAATATAGTAAATGGAAATGGATACCTACTTGAACCTCAAATTACTATTCCTGATAACTTAGTGGATATCTCTATAGGTACTGATGGTATTGTTACAGGTAAAGATCCTGCAACTGAAGAAGAAGTAGAGATAGGACAAATCACAATTACTGACTTTATTAACCCAGCAGGACTTACTCCAATAGGAGAGTCTTTATATAGAGCAAGTGAGGCATCTGGTGACCCAATTGATGGAAATCCAACTGAAGATCAACTTGGAGCTTTAAGACAAGGGATGATTGAACTTTCAAATGTTAAGTTAGTAAATGAAATGGTAGATTTAATTACTGCACAAAGAGCTTATGAAGCTAACTCAAAAGCAATTACTACAACAGATAGTATGCTTGATACAGTTAATAGATTAAAAAGATAATAGTTAATTATATAAGTCCATGGATTTAGAAAAACTAAAAAAACTTAGAGAAGAGAATTTTTTAAAACATAAAAAGAAAAAAAGAGAATATTATTTAAAAAGTAAAACTAAAGATTCTCCTGCTAAGTATAAAGACTTTAAAGAAATAGATTATTCTGAAGAGTTAAATGAAGAGAACTTTCTAAAAAATATGAAGTTAATTGCAAAAAAGCAAAAAACGCATATTGATGATCGAAAAGATCAAATTATAAAAAAAATTGAAGATTATAAAAAACAAAAAAAAGATTATTATAAAGAGAATAAAAAAGAGAGACTTAATTATGATAAAGCTTATAGAGAGAGAAAGAAAGAAGAGTTAAAAGAGTATAGAAAAGAGTATTATAAAAAAAACAAAGAAAAAATCTTAGCAAAGCAAAGAGAAAAAAGAAAACAAAATAAAGAGTAACAAATGGCAGAAAAAACAGATCAAGAAATAATTGAAGAGTTAGGTTTAGAACAAGATAAAGATCAAAACTTTGATTCAAATGAAGATTCACTTGAACCCGTTCCAAATAATGAAGAACAAAATGAGCTTACAAATACAGAGGGAATAGATGATGTTTCACAAAATAGTGATTATGATAATAATACTATTGAAAATGAAGATAATGATGAAGCTCCGGTACAAAAGAAAAAGCCAAAAATTCTTAAACTATTAATTGCAGTTATTGCTGGTCTTTCAATTATACTTACAATTGGTACTATTCTTTACTTAACAGGTTTTTATGATGATGAAGAAGTGAAAGAAGAGATGCCTAAAGCACAAGCTATTAAAGTAGAAAAAAAACCTGAAGTAGATATTAATGATATTGATAAAAATAAATTAAATCAAAAACTTAAAATGTTAACTAAAACAGAAATTCTTGATAAAGAAGAGCTTGAAGCTGAAGAAAAAAGAATTCAAGAAGAAGAACAAAAAAGAAAAGAAGCTGAACAAAAAGCTTTAGAAGATGAAAAGAAAAAAGAAGAAGAAAAACTTGCAAAAGAGAAAGAAGCTTTAGAAAAAGAGAAACAATTATTAGAAGAGAGACAGGTTGCTATTCAAAAAGAACAAGAAGAGTTTTTAAAATTTCAAGCTCAAATAAAACAAGAGTTTGAAGATCAAAAAAATCAATTATTAAAAGAGTTAGAGAATAAAAAAACTACTTCTACTATGACAGAAATTGTTAATGATAATAAAGAAAACTCTACTACTAATACTGATGAGATGAAAGAGGAAACTTCAACTACATCAAATAATGAAGAGACTCAAGTTCCTACAGATGTAAACCTTCCTATAGAAGAAACACCTATCCCTACAAAAGAAGATGAAATAATGAATGCAAATCTATTCTTACCATTTATTAATGTTGCTGTAATAAAAGGTGATTTACATAAAGAGTATTTAGAAAAAATAGAAAACATTGATAAGAAGATATCTTTATGTAGAGATACAAAAAATAGAATAGAGATTTACTTTGGTCCATATGACTCTATGAAAGAAAGAACTAAAGTATTTAATACATTAATGGAAAGTGGATATAAAGAGGCTTATTTAGTAGACTTTACTAAAGAAGAGTATGAAAAGAGATGTAAATATTAGAAAACTTTTACGAGTTTTCTAGTATCTCATAAGCTTTATTTGTCTTTATAGTTTTATTTTCAATATCTACCTCTAAAATATAAGAACTCATATCATAAGGTACTAAAAAAGTTTTTGGAAATCCTTGCTCTACTAAATCATTTGAAGTTTTAATTTCTAAATAATCAGTTAAAGGATATCTGTGGATTTCAACAACTTTACCAAGTTGCTTGCTTTCTTCAAGAATTTCACAATCAATTATATCAAACCAAAAGTGCTCATTATCTTTTAAATTACAGCTTTGTTTAGTTTGTTCTATAGATACATATAAAAATTGATTAGTAAGCTTTTTAGCTGTATCTACATCATCATAATCAACAAATTTAATTAAATCTCTATTTGGATTGTATTCTTCAATAGTTAAATCAAGTTTTTTGTTAGTAGTAAAGCTTGCGCCTTTTTTAAATTGCTCAGGAAAATCAGAGTCAATAAAAAGTCTTAAATGACCTTTTAATCCTACTGCTTTTCCTAATTTAGCAACGTAGATTTTATCATTCATTAAATAGATAACACTTGTATTTTGTAAGATACACCATCTTTTGCCTTGCAACCATTTGCCATAGTTTTAAGTGCATTTATCATGTTACCATTTTTACCGATAAGCTTACCGATATCTGCACTATTAGCTTTAATAGTAATCTCAGTAAAAGTCTCATCAACTATATTAGTTGAAAGACTAACATCTTCTGGGTAACTCACTATAAGTTTTGCATAGTTTTCTATAAATTTAGTAATCATGATAAAATCTTATAATAAATTTACTTTTTTTCAGCTAATTTCTTAACTCTCTCAGATGGTTTAGCACCAACGCTTAACCAATAGTTGTATCTCTCTTCATCTAATTTTAATATTTTTGGCTCTACAACTGGGTTATAGTATCCAATAGATTCAATCCATCCTGAATCTCTTCTTTTTCTAGAGTCTGTTACAACGATTCTGTAAAATGGTTTTTTATTTCTACCCATTCTAGTTAATCTAATTACTGTCATGTTTTTTTCCTTCTGTTTATTTATAGTATTGAATTCTAAACTCTTCTTTATTTTTAAGTTTACAACTCAATACTATTTAATTATTACCTTATCTAGGTAAGTTTAGTCCTCCTGGACCACCTGCACCTTGCATCTGCTTCATCATATTTTGTAAACCTTTCATTCCACCTTTAGAAGAAAGTTTCTTAGCCATTTTTGAAGCATTTTTGAATTGCTTTAATATTTTATTTACTTGCATCTCTGAAAGTCCAGAACCAACAGAAATTCTTCTTTTTCTACTTGGATTCATTAAATCTGGATTTTCTCTTTCTTTAGGAGTCATAGAACCAATTAAAGCTTTAATTCTTTTAATCTCATCAGAATTTTCAAAATCCATATCTTTTATCGGTCCAGCCATTTGAGAAAGACCTGGAATCATTCCAAGAATTGATTTCATAGAACCTAATTTACTCATCATTGATAATTGATCTAAAAAGTCATTAAAGTTAAATTCACCTTTTTTAATCTTTTTAGATACTTCTTTTGCTTTTTTCTCATCAATAACTGCAGCTGTTTTTTCTGCAAGACCTTCAATATCCCCTGCTCCCATTAATCTAGAAACAATTCTATCTGGGATAAATACTTCAAGGTCTGGCATTTTTTCACCAATACCAATAAATCTTAAAGGTACTCCAACTTGATGTGCAATAGAGATAGCAACACCACCTTTAGTATCACCATCATATTTAGAAAGAACAACTCCATCAATACCAATTTTTTCTTTGAATGTAGTTGCTGTTTTAGTTGCATCATGTCCTGTTAAAGAATCTGCAACATAAAAAATCTCATTTGGATTTACTGCTTTTTTTACATCATGAAGTTGTTGCATTAACTCTTCATCAATTGCAAGTCGTCCAGCTGTATCTATTAAAAGAACATCAAAATGCTCTTTTTTAGCTTTTTCTTGTGCTGCTAATGCAATTTTAATTGGATCTTTTTCATTATCATCAAAGTAAATATCTACTTCAATTTGAGCTGCAATTTGTTTTAATTGTTCAACCGCTGCTAATCTTTGTAAGTCACAAGCAGCTACTAAAACTTTTTTCTTTCTTAATTTTAAATAATTTGCTAACTTACCAGTTGTTGTTGTCTTACCAGAACCTTGAAGCCCTGTCATTAAAATAGTTGTTGGAGGAGTAGAAGCGAAAACAAAACCTTGATTTCCTTCTGTAGTAAGAACATTTGTTAATTCGTCTCTTAATGCTTTTAAGAATGAATCTTGTCCAATACCATTCTTTTTTGTTTCTAATTCAATTGCCGTTACTAAATCTTTTGTCGTCTTGTGATGAACATCAGCTTTTAATAATGATTTTCTAAGTTCTAAAACTGCTTTTTTTAGAGAAGCAGCGTCATCTTTATGTCTTATTTTATTAACAGCATTTCTTATCGAACCGGTTAGTGAATCAAACAAAATAAACTCCAAACTTTTTATAAATTTTGTGGATTATATTAAAAATATACTTTAAGTTAGTTTAAACCTTTTTAAGATTTAAGGATTTTTTAAATTTATTTTTTTCTAAAACTCCCAAAATAAGGGAGATTTAGATTTTAGTAAACTTAAATTTTAATTAAAGTCATACACCTTAAATTCTCTTGGCTCTACAGCTTCAAAATCATAATCAAATATTTTTGTTCTTTTTGAATGAAGTAATACTCTATTAATATTAGCTACTGGTTTTCCATAAATTGTATCTCCAATAATAGGTAAACCAATATAATTTAAGTGCACACGAATTTGATGAGTTCTTCCTGTATCAATTACTACTCTTACTTTTGATTTATTTCCCTCAACAAACATTGGATAAACAGTTGTTTTTGCTGGTTTCCCTTTTTTATCTACTTTTGATTTTGCTTGTCCTCTATCTTTTGTAGTTAAAATTGGTTTATCAATCTCGATTTCATCAATAACTTTTCCATCAACAATTGCTACATACTCTTTATAGACATTATTTGATTTAAACTCTTTAATCGCTTTTTTCTGAAACTCTTCATTCTTTGCAAAAAGCATTACACCACTTGTCTCTTTATCAAGTCTATTAAGCATAATTGCTTTTGGGTACTTTTTAGCTATTTCATCAGAGGTTAAAAAAGCTGGTTTATTTACAGCTAAAATATCATTATCTTGAAAAATCACTTTAACATCAGCAACATCTTTTACTGAAAATTTAGTATTTATATCAATTTCACCTCTTGCAATTAATACTTTTTTCCCTTGAGCTCTTACTAAACCTTTATCAATAAGCTCTTTTGCTTTTGAATTTGAAATTCCTTCTTGTTTTGCAAGAACTTTGTATGCTTTATCGTATGCCATTTAATTCCTTTAATATTGGCTTTATATCACCTTTTTGAACTAAAGATGATTTTTCTATATTTTTAATATTTTCTAGTGTCAGTTTTAACTCATCATCTTCAATGATTTTATAGTTCTTAACACACTCAAAAAGAGACTTTTGATTAAAAATTCTCTTTCCTGAAATAAGCTTACATCCAAAATAAGCTGGTTCTACAGGATTATGACCTCCAACATTAGCAAAGGCTCCTCCTAAAATAACAATATCTGAAACTGCGTAGATATTATTAAGTTCTCCTAATTTATCAACTAAAATTATATCAGAAGAAAAGTCTTCTTGCTTTGAAAATCTATGAAATGAAAGAGAATTTTTCTTTGCATAATCAGCAAGTAATTTAGCAACCTTTTCAAATCTCTCTGGATGTCTTGGAACTATTACTAATTTACCAAACTCTCTTTTATAAGCGTTTAAAATTAGTTCCTCTTCTTTTTCATGAGTACTTCCTGCTGTAATTAATGTTTCATCAGGTTTAGTAAACTCTTTTGTAACTTTTGGAAGTTGGGCTAATTTAATATTTCCAATAACTTCAACTTCTTTTGCTCCAAGTTCTAATAATCTCTCTTTATCTTCTTGTGTTTGAGCAAAAATTTTATCTATGTTTGCAAATACTTTTTTATAAAAAAAAGAAAATCTTTTATAAGAGTTATAAGACTTATCTGAAATTCTTGCATTTATTAAATAAGTTTTTGCTCCTCTTTTTTTTGCAAAAAGAAAAAGAAAATACCAAAGCTCTGCTTCCATAACTACTAAAGCTTTTTGTCTATTTATCCATAGGGGTAAAAAGATTTCAAAAGGAAGATATCTTACATTTGTAGATAAACTTTTAGCTTCTTCAAAACCTGTATTTGTTATTACACTTATATTTGTTTCATCTAAACTTTCAACCAGAGGTTTTATTGCTTTTGCTTCTCCCATAGAACAAACATGAAACCAAATAGAACTCTTTTCAAAAGAGTTATTGTTTTTCAAAAAAAACTTAGCAGGAATTGCTTCTTTATATTTTTTATTTCTTGTTTTATATAATAAATAAGGGATTGCTAGGATATAAATAAATAGTGTAAGTAAATAATAAAAAAAACTAAAAAGGCTCAAAATTAAGCCTCTTCAGTCTCAACTTCTTTATAAAGAATTCTTCCACAGTGTGGACAGTTGATAATCTCTTCTGATTTAATAACTTCTGAATAAGTTTTGTCATTAATTTTCATAAAACAACCATAACACGCTTGATCTACAACAGGAACCACTGCTGAATCTTTAGCCCATCTTCTAATTTTTTCATAGAATGTTAAAATTTTATTATCAAATTTTTCTAATAATTCACTTCTTTGTTGATAAACTACATTTCTTTCTTGATTAATTTCATCAATAGCATTATCAACTGCAATTTGAATCTCTTTGATTGATTCTTCTTCTTCTGTTAATTTAGCTTGTAACTCTTTTAACTCTTCTTCTTTAGCAGCTGCAATCTCATCTAATCTTTCAATCTCTTCATTTGCAAAAGTAATTTGCTCTTTAGCAATCTCTTCTTCTAATTGTAAAGCTTTTACTTCTTTTTCATTTGTAACTTCATTGTGCTTTCTAGAAATATCATCTAATTTTGTTTTTAATTCAGCTAAATGAATGTTGTTTTTTGTTCTTTTTGATTTTACATCATCAATATGTGCATATGTATCATTAATTGAAGTTTTAATAGCTTCTGCTACTTCAATAAATGTAGATAACTTTGCTTTTTCATTCTCTATTTTTGGTTCAAACATACTAATAGAACTATCATATTTAGATAGTTTTACTAAATCTTGTAAATACTTATTCAACCGTGTCTCCTTGTGTACAAAACTTAAATGGGTTTTTTGAAGCTGTTATTATAGCTTTTAATTGATTTTTTTTCAAATATTCACTAATAAGTCCCTCTAATAAAGGGCTGAAGTATTTTTCACTTTCGTAATGCCTAATATCAATTAGAGAAATCCCTCTTGCTTTTGCTTCCATAGCATCATGATATTTTATATCTCCTGTTAAAAACAGATCAGCTTTTACTTCATTTATTAATGACATACCTGCACCAGTTACTAAAGCAACTTTTTTTACTTTTTCATTGCATTTAACATATTTTAAATATTCTAATCCTAAACTTTTTGAAATCCTTTTTGCAAAGTTTTCAAAACTATCATCTACTATTACATAACAGATAAACTCTTCACTATCAATTACATCAAGACCTAAAATTTCTTTTGCAACATATTTATTTAAATGAGTTTTATCAATATTTGTATGCATTGAAATTAATGCAATATTTTTTTGAATTAATTTTTTTACTAACTTAGAACTATAAGTATCATAATTTATTGTTCTAAGTGCTGAAAAGATTAGAGGATGATGAGTGATAACTAGTGAGTTTTCCTCCATAGTATCAACTATCTCTTCATCTAAATCTATTGAGATATATACTTTATTAACCTCATCTTCAAAGTTACCAATTAAAAGACCTGAGTTATCCCACTTCTCTTGTAGCTCAAAAGGTGAAAGCTCATTTAAAAAATTATATATATCTTTTATTTTCAAAATTTATTCCTAAACAAATAATTCTGGGTTTTTCTCTTTTAAATTTGCTAAAGCTTGTTTAGCAGACTCACTTCCTACTTTTTCTAGTCTTTGAACTTCTTGTTCTTTATAAAGTACAGCACAACCTTGTGCTAACTCTCTAACTTTAAGTATATAGTTTTGTCTCTCTGTTACAGAGATAGCTTTTCTTGCATCTAGTGTATTAAAAGCATGAGAAGCAATCATACATTGATCATAAGCTGGAAGAGGAAGCCCTGCTTCTAAACAAGATTTGCACTCATTAAAAGCATCTTCAAAGTGTCTAAATAGCATTTGTGTATTTGCTACTTCAAAGTTATATTTAGAGAACTCATACTCTCCTTCTTTATGTACATCTGCATAAGTTGTAGTTCCAAAGTCATTTTTATTCCATACAATATCAAATACAGAATCAACACCTTGTAGATACATTGCTAATCTTTCTGTACCATAAGTAATCTCAACAGCTACTGGGTCACAAGCTAGACCTCCAACTTGTTGGAAATATGTAAATTGTGTTACTTCCATTCCATCAAGCCATACTTCCCAACCAAGTCCCCATGCTCCTAAAGTTGGAGATTCCCAGTTATCTTCTACAAATCTAATATCATGTTTTGAAAGGTCTAATCCTAAATACTCTAATGATTGTAAATATAAATCTTGAATATTATCTGGACTAGGTTTTATTAAAGTTTGGAACTGATAGTAAGCCCCTAATCTATTTGGGTTTTCACCATATCTTCCATCAGTTGGTCTTCTACTTGGTGCAACATAAGCTGTACTCCAAGGAGTTGAATCTAAACTTCTAAGTAATGTTGCAGGGTGGAAAGTTCCAGCACCAGCAGGAACATCATAAGGTTGTACAATATTACATCCTTGTTTTGCCCAGAACTCTTGAAGTTTTAATAGAATTTCTGAAAATGTTACCATCTATTTTATTCCTAACTCTTTATTTATTTTTTGTTTATCAAAACCACATATCCATGTGTTTCCAATTAATATCACAGGAGCACCTTTGCATCCATGTTTTTGACAATCTTTTAATGCTTGTTTATTTTTTGTTACATCAATAAGATTATATCTAATCTTTTTTGATTTAAAGTAAGCCTTAGCACTATCACAATGGCTACATTTTGGTAGTACAAATAATGCTACAGGTTTCATTTGTAATACTATAAAATTACTTCAATACTTTTAGAATCAGTCTCAATTTTTTTTGATTGAATAATTCTATCTTCTTTTAATTTTACAGCTAACTCTTTATCAGTAATTGCTAAAATTTGCATAGCAAAATATGCAGCATTTATTGCCCCAGTTTCACCAAGTGTTGTATTACATACAGGAATCCCTGCTGGTGTACACACTGAAGAAAAAGATTCATCGGCATTACTATCTTTTGTTTGATGAGAAATAACTGGTTTCGTAGTTAAAGCACTTACCATTCCAGCTAAATGAGAAACAACTTTAGAGGCTGTTATAAAAATAACTGCTCCTTTTTTTTCTGCATCTAATACATACTGTTCAGTTCTCTTCGGAGACTTTAGGGCGGAAGAAACAATAATCTCATATTTTACATCAAACTTATCAAAAGTTTCAACACTATACTTCATTGTTTCATAGTCAGATTTATTACCTAGAATAACAGATACAAACTTCATTTTCTCACCTGTGATTTTTTAAACCCGTGAATTTTATCAAAGTTTTTCTAATAACTTAATTACTTTTGAAGCTTTAAGCTTTTGCCAACCATCAAACCTGTATAAAAGTAACGACTCATCTCTAAAAATAAATTGACTAAAATTTTTAGATTCATCTTTTACAAAAATAGCTTTTGATAAATTATATTCCATTGTCTGTTTTTTTCTATTTGTATATATTACAACTGTTGGAATAAAAAAAGCATCAGCAATATAATAAGTTGCTGTATCTACAGTTAAGATCTTAGTTGCATTTGATACGATATAACAAAAATCTAAAAAACTTGAAGAATCATTATTTAAATCAAAATACCTTTCATGGGAAAATTTTGAATCAAGTTTCAAAGCAGAGATAAAAGTATACTCAGGCATTTTTTCAATAAGCTTCTTTAAAAACCTTACTGCTATTTCTTTTGGAATAGATTTTTGAGCATTTGCTGAATATGGATGATATAATAAAACCTTTCCTCTTTTTTTAATAGTTTTTATTTTATCTTCTAGCTCTTTTTTAGGTCTATATGCAGCTATATTTATTTGATTATATTTCATCTCATTAGGTATTGTTTGATAATCAATTCCTAATTTATATAACCAAGCATCTGTGTGATTTAAAGTTTCATAAAAACTTCTTTTTGAAACGGAACTTGCATCTATGAAAAAATCATATTGACAAAACTCTTTTACATCAATAGATAAAGCACTTACTTTATTTATAAAAGTTTGATTTGAGAAAATTGTCTTATCTCTGGTATAGAATCTATTTTCTGAAGCATTTAAATAGATATCTATTTTTACACTTTTAAATACTTTCATTAACTTTTCATAAAAGATTCTTAAAGCTGTAGAAGCACAAATCATTTCAGAGATACTAAAACCTAAATTTCCAAGTATTACAATACTTATATCTCTTTTTAGTACCCCTTCTACTTGCTTCTGCAAATCTGCTTTTTCTTCATTTAGGTATAATGACTCTAGTACTGAGTTACTATTTTTAGTTAATATATTTGTATTTTTATATTTATAATTTAGATTATTTGTAATATTATACTCATTGATATTTGTAATTCCTAATTCTCTAGGAAATTGACTTAAATACCTAACCTTTGATTCATCTATTATCTTTGCTTTATATTTATTTCCAACACTAGCAAGAACTCTTTTTAAATCATTAAAATCTTCTAATGTCGAGATATAGATTGTTTCATTTAGTAAGTTAGATGGTCCTTTAACTTTTTCATACTTAATTAAAGTACCATCTGTAGTTTTTATATTAATATTATCAGTTACTCTAAATACTACCATTCTTAATTATTGCAAGAACCTTCACAACAATTTTCTTCCTCATTTTTTACTCTTAGCATAGTAAGATATGGTAATTTTCCAGGAAGTTTTATCTTATTTGTATTTCCACTATGTACTGACTCTAACTCTTTATTTGTTTCAGTTAAAATCTTTTTAAAAGATAGATAATATTTTCCATCCTCTTTTTTATAAATTTTTCCTATTTCATTATCAACTTCTGCAATTTCTGAGTTTAAAGGAGCAAAAATCTCTGTCTCTTCATTTGGATAAGTTTTATATTTACAAAGGAAATGTTCTTCATCTTCTGTAACAAGACCACTTACTTCATAAGAACCTTTACTTAAAGCATATTCATGGTTTTGTGTATCATTTCTATCAAAAGGTTTGTGTACTAAATAAGCATCTGTAAAACCTCTATTTTTTGTTGTTGCAAGTTCTTCTTGATATTTATTAGCATCAAAGTTACCAGCCTCATAATCATCAATTGCTGATCTATAAGCATAAGCTGTAACTGCTGCATAATATGGAGATTTTGTTCTTCCTTCAATCTTAATAGAATCAACTGCTCCTGATTCTAAAATTTCATTTACATGTGATGCTAAATTCATATCTTTTGCATTAAAAATATATGTTCCAACACCTGGTTCTTCTTCTAGTCTAAATAGAGTACTATGATCTTCATTTGCAGCATATAATGTATACTCAAATCTGCAATCATTTGCACAAGAACCTCTATTTGGTACTCTTCCCATTTGTACTGCTGATACTAAACATCTTCCAGAATAAGCAAAACACATAGAACCATGTACAAAAATCTCTATTTCCATCTCTGGTAAATGTTTTTTAATCTCTTGAACATCTTTTAAAGATATTTCTCTTGCAGCAATAATTCTTCTTACACCCATATCCCAAAATACTTGTGCATCTAAATAATTTAATACATTTGCTTGTGTTGATAAATGAATTGGTATTTGAGGAGCTAACTCTCTACAAAGTTTTACAACTCCTGGAGCTGCTACAATAAATGCATCTGGTTCTAATTCAGCCATTTTAATAATATGTTTTTTTAATAAATCTATTTGTGAATTAAATGGAAAACCATTTATTGTTGCATATACTTGTTTACCTCTTGCATGTGCATAATCTATTCCCTCTTTAAATGTTTCAAAGGTAAACTCTTTTCCACTTCTAATTCTTAAACTAAAGTGGCTTACTCCACCATAAACTGCATCTGCTCCATAGGCAAAAGCAATCTTTAATTTCTCCAAGTTACCAGCAGGAGAAAGTAATTCTACTTTATTATTTTTGTTCATTATATTCCTTTGTGTTTCCAAGACACTGTTTTTAAAAGCGAAATTATATCAAAAGTTTTTATAGTTTAAAAATTTAAAAAAAATTAGTTGATTTTTATAAGATTATGCTTAAGATGAAGAGAAGGCTTTAAAAGCTTTCCCATTCATCGTCATCATTGTTATTTGCAGTTATTATTGTACTATTACTTTTTGTAGGTGTATCAACTTTTTTAACAGAAGTTGTCTCTTGAGATTTTTTTGTCACTTCAGTTTTAGGTTTAGACTTAGGCACTTCTCTTTTTTCACTACTTACAATATAGTTTTTACAATGGTCAACTTTAATATTATCCATTGCAGCAAATAAAGCATCAGTTTCATCTTCTAGTTTTTTAGAAATCATCTCTAATGTTGAGTTAGATGCTGAGTTTGCATTTTCTGTAATATATTCTTGAACTGCATTATGAACCTTTGTATGATGTTCTTTTAGTGCAGTCCAATTTGACGTTCTTGTAAAGTCTAATCCTTTACTCTCTTGTTTTGTAATCCACTTACCAAAATCACACTCTTGGCAAGTTATAACTTTCCATGAAGAAGTTGTTTCTCCTAGTTTTGAGAAGTTACTATTTTTAAATACAATATGGTCATTTTTTAATTTTGAAATTTCAAACACTAAATTAATATCACAAATCTCTTTTTTCTTATTCTCATTAAATTTAGCTCTATCTGCAATATCAAGCATATTTGTTGATAAAGTTGCAACTTCATTTGCTAAAGAACTAATTTGTGTAGCAGAAGCTGCATTTCTTTGAGTTGCTTGGTCAAGAGAGTTTACAACATCATTGATTTGAACTATTCCAGTTTCTTGCTCTTTACTTGCGCCATTTACATCTGCAATAAGTTCAATTGTTTCATTTACTTTTGAACTTAATTCACTATATCCACCAATCATATTATCAGCAATTTGTTTACCTTCATTTGCTTTTGAAGTTGCATTTTCAACTAAAGCTTTAATCTCTTTAGCTGCATCAGCTGACCTATTTGCAAGGTTTCTTACTTCTTGTGCAACAACTGCAAAACCTTTTCCAGCTTCACCTGCTGTTGCTGCTTCTACTGCGGCATTTAATGAAAGAATATTTGTTTGGAAAGCAATTTGATCAATTACTGTAATAGCTTCGTTAATTGAACTTACCTGAACATCAATATCTTCCATTGCACTTGTTGTTTTAGAAGCTAGTTCTTGTCCATCTTTTGCTGATTTATTTAATTCATTTGCTAAACTAGACATTCTATTTACTTTTTCATTACTTGATTTAATAATAGAAGTAATCTGTTCAACAGCTGCTGCTGTTTGTTCTAAAGAAGCAGCTTGTTCATTTGCTGAAGTTGATAAAGAAGATGATGATGCTGATAAAACATCTGTATCTCCATTTAACTTCTCTCCTGTTGTTGTAATCATAGATAAGAATTCAGATACTGTTCCTCCAAGTTGTTTTGCACTTGTAAAAATTGAACCTATAATACCATTTGAAGCAGAACTACTTACACTTGTTTTATAATCAAAATTAGAGTTTCCATATTCAATTAAAATATTATTAATCTCTTCTAACTTACTATTTGTTCCTTCTATCATAGAGTTAATAGAAGTTCTTAACTCTTGAATTTGTGGATTATTTGAAGTTTTTTGTACCTTGTAAACATAGAATCCATTATTAACTTTTTGAATTACATCTTTAACTTCATCTATAACTTTTGCATCCTCTTCATATCCATCTTTTAAAGATTTGATATAAGCATTAAAGGCATCTACAACTTCACCTACTTCATCATTATTTGTTTTTTTAATTTCACTTGTAGTTTCTGAGTTATTTGATAATAAAGTGATTGCTTCTTTTAAATCTTCTAATGGGTCTCCAATTACTTTTTTTACTAAATAGCTATATACTGCATAAATAATTACCACTGAGATTAAAATAAAAATTAAAATATAAGTAATGATAGAGTTAATTTCATCATTAGTTCTTTGCTCCATAGCCAAGATACTATCTTCAATATCATCTACATATTCACCAGTTCCAATAATCCAATCCCAAGGAGCAAATCTTTGTACAAAAGAGAATTTTTGCTGAGGAACATCTTTCCCTGGTTTTTCCCACATATATTTTACAAGTCCACCTTCAGCTTTATCATTGGCAACTTTTGACATTTCATTAAATAAAAGTTTCCCTGATGTATCTTTTGAAGCAGATAAGTCTTTTCCATCAAGAGCAGGTTTAATTGGATGCATTACCATTTTTGGATGAGAATCATTTATCCAGAAATATCCATTTTTTCCATAACCCATATTCTTAATAGCATTTAAAGCCTCTTTTTTAAGATGTGCCGAAACATCAGATACATATTCCCCTGTTCCAACAACCCAGTTAAAAGGTTCAAATAGTTTTACAAAAGATACTTTTGGTTGTGGTTTTTCAAATCCAGGTTTTGGCCAAACATAATCAACAAAACCCTCTTTATCTTTTTTTGCAACTTCTGCAAAAACTGTAAAGATTTTCTTTCCACCTTTATCTTTAAATTCAGCTAAATCTTTATTATTTAATGATGGTTTAATTGGATGCATTACCATTACAGCATCAGTATCATTTATCCAAAAATACCCCGACTCCCCATATCTTGTACCTTCAACAATACTTTTAAGTCTTGTCTTCAGCTCTTCTTGAGATACTTTTCCATTTAATCTTTTATATTCAGCTTCTAAGATTGAAAAAAGAAAACCTGTTTGTTCTTTTAAATCTTCTTGAACTTCAACTTTTACTTTGTCAATGGCAGTTCTTTCATAATATGAATTAACTGTTTTCATTGCTAAAGAGACATAGTTTTGTAACTCTTTCTCTTTTTTTAAGTAAGATTCCTTTCTAAAATTTTCAACGTCCTTCTTAGATAACTCTTTGATTGAGTAAATAGATTGTACTGCAGTTATCACTGTAACTAATACAATTGCTATTAACGAGATTATCAATAGTTTCCCTTTAATAGATAATGCGCCCATATTAGTATCCCTTTTTATTATTTTGACTTATTCTATCTTTATAAAACAAAATTTGTCAAGTTAATTACTTAATTTGTAAAAATTATTTTTATTTTTCTTTTATTATGTTAAAATCCAATTTTATTGGAGTAATTTATGATAGGAAAACTATTTAAAAAAACTGCGGATGATTTAATTGAAGAGATAAAAAGTAAAAATTTTAACGAATCAAAAGCAGATTCAATTTTAGAACATATAAATATTAATCATACAAATCAAAACTTACAAAACTTTTTACATATTGCAACTTTAGAAAATAAACCTAAAGCTGTAAAGTGGTTACTTAAAAATAAAATAAATGTAAGAGAAGTTGATGGAGAAGGTCAAACTGCTTTATTGATTGCTTCAAAATATAATTATATTGAATGTATTGAAGAGTTAATCAAATATGATGTTGATGTTAATAGAGTAGATTATGATAGAACTTCTGCTATAGAGTATATTATTGAAAATAACTTAGTAGATATTTATAAGAAAATTAAACATAAGGTAACTGATGTAAATAAAAAAAATCATCAAGGATTAACCCTACTTCAAGTTGCTATTAAAAATAAATCAATTGAGATAGTAGAAGATTTATTAGATAATCCAAATTTAGAGAATAAACATCAAATACTTTTTTATAATGAGACTTTTTTAGATGAAGAGATTTTCAAACTATTAATTCCTAGGTTTGACAAATTTAGTACAGTAGATGAACATCAAAGAAATGCACTTTTTTATATTGTTGAAAATGGAGTAAAAAGTAAAAAGTTATTTGCTCCTTTTACACAAATTGTTGATATAGACCATGTTGATGAAAAAGGAAATAATATCTTATTACATCTTCTTTCTATAGTTTTAGAAAAAGAGAAAAATATTCAAAATGATTTAGTTGAAGATTTTAATGAGGCACAAGAAGAGTTAGAAAATTTAATTCAAATGATACCTCTTGTTGCAAATAGTGGAATTAATTTTGAAACTTGCAACTATGCAAATGAAACTGCTATTTCTTTACCCGTAAGATATAAATCAATAAGAGTTTTAAATCTTTTATTAGATTGTGAAATAGATATTAATATAAAAAATAGGGATAGACAAACAGCACTTAGTCAATCTATTATTAGAGATTCAAGTTATATGGAAATAAATCATGTTCTAATAGATTTTGGAGCGGATCCTAATATTAAAGATAAAGAAAATGTTACAGCTATTGAAAAATTAATTGAAGCTATCCTAACAGTCAAAAGTGATAAAAAACCTAGATTTTCAGAAATTAGTTCAGATACTGATTATATAACATTACTTGAAGCTGTTTTACAAAATACAAATGCAAATCTTACAATGCTTAATTCTAAAAGAGAACCCTACTTTTTTGAAGCCTTAAGATATGGAAATTTTGATTTAATAAAACTTCTTATTAAGCATGGAGCAGATGTAAACCAAACAGATATGGAAGGAATTCATATTCTTTATAAATATATGGAAGAGGGTTTAAAAGAAGAGAATGAAATAAAAAAGAAAAAGTACTATGAAAATCTTGGTACTATTTTACTTCTTGGAGCAAATGTAAATGCAACTGACTCATTTGGTGGAGTTGTTCTTCATAAAGCAATTTTAAATCTTGATATCAATGTAGTTAGAATTCTTATGAAAAATGGAGCAAATCTAAAAGCAGTTGATAATAAAGGTAGACATATGCTTCATAACTCAGTTTGGAAAAATGATTTAAAGATGTTTAAATATATCTATGCTCATTGTCAAGAGCAATTAAATAAACCAGATAAGTTTGGAGTATTACCAATTAACTATGCAGCTTTTCTTGGATATTCAAAAATTGTATCAGAGATGATTCAACTTGAAGCACATATAAATAATCCTCATAAAAAGACAAAATACATCTTAACTTTCTTAAAAAAGTTTCATGATAATTTACCAAAATTATTAGAAGAGACAAAAGATAGATTAAAAAAAGAGAAAGTAACTAAATTAATAGAAAATATGAAAAAAGAGTTTGAGGTTATAGACTAACTCTTTTTTCTAATAAATTCTTAGCAAAGGTATAAGCATCTTCAGTTATATCTGCCCCACTTATCATTCTTGCAATCTCATCTACTCTTGCTTTATCATCAAGTTTTTTTACACTAGAAACACCATCTTTTTTATCAACTAAGAAATGAATATCAGCAGTTGATGTTAATTGTGGTTGATGAGAAATAGCAAAGATTTGATAATTTTGTGAAAGTTTTTCTAAAACAGTTGCAATTGCTGAACTCTCTTTTCCACTTAAGTTTGCATCAATTTCATCTAAAAATAGTATTCCATTATTTACTATCTCAAACTCACTAATTGAAGTTAAAAGAGCAAGTCTTAACCTATTAAATTCTCCACTACTGATTGTTTCAAGATTAACTCCATTTAGTTCAAATTCTACTTCATCAATACCTGTTGAATCTAACTCTTTTTTATTTAATTTTATATTTGCATTTGAAAGATATAAATATTTTAAATAATGATTTATTTTCTCTTCTAAAATCTTTACAGACTCTTTTCTAAAAAGTGAAATTTCTTCTACTAATTTAAAAATACTCTCTTCTAATTTTTTAAGATTTTTTTCTAATTGAGATTTTTCAAAAGAGATATTCTCATAAGAGTCTAACTCTTTTTGCTTCTCTTCTTTATATGCAATTGCTTCTTCTATAGAACCAAATCTTTTTTGTAGTCCAGCTAGTTTTTCTAATCTATCTAATACTGTCTCAATATCTAACTCTTCTAACTCATATAAAGAGTCATTGAACTTTTCAAAGATATTATTTAACTCATTTAAACTCTCATCAAAAAATGTTGAATCTTCATCTAAAAGTTCTAAAGCTTTATTTACATGAGTTGTATAATCAAAGATTGGACTTGCTAATTTAATCGCTTCTTCTATTTTCTCTTTTCTTGATAACTTCTTTTTTATAGAATCTAGCTCTTCAAACTCATCTACTTTAGGATTAATACTTTCTATTTTTTCAATTTCAAACTTTGCAAACTCTTTTAAATCTTCAAGTTTTGATTCATCCTCAATTATTTTTTTTAGCTCTTTTCTTGTTCTTTCTAACTCTTTATACTCTATATCAAATTGTTCTTTTAATTTTGAATACTCTTTATTTTTTTTTGCACATAAAGAATCAAGAAAAGAGATTAATTTTTTACTATCAAAATCACTTGTATCTTTTAAATGAAGATGTTTAATTAACTTCTTTGAAAAGCCATTTAAATTCTTTTTTGAGATAGTTTGAGCATTTAAAAAATATCTTACTTTATCTTTTTTTATCTGTTTAATTATAATCTCATCATCTTTTGAAATATCATATACTTCATCTTCTATATTGCTATTTATTAATGAAACTTCTCCCAAACTTGCTTTACTCTCAGTAATAGCAAATAGAGATAAAATTGATTGCATTAAAACTGATTTTCCAGCTCCACTAGGTCCTGTAAAAATGACTAAACCTTTATCAAGTTCCATCTCTACTTCATCAAATGATAAAAAATCTTTTAAATAAATTCTTTCAATCATAAAATTAATTACCCCACTGTAATTTATCATTTAAAACTTCAAAGAAGTTTCTTTTTGTTCTATGAATTAACTTTGCTTTTTGTTTTGCAATAGTTACTTTAATAACTGCTTCATTATCTACTTCATAAGTATCTTGTCCATCAATAAGTAAGATAGCACCTTGTTCATCTTTTATTTTAAATTCTATTTCTATATCTGCTGGCATTACAAGAGGTCTTTGAGTAAGGCTATGTGGTGCAACAGGAGTAATAATAAAAGCTTCAGTTAAAGGATAAACAACTGGACCACCAACAGATAAGTTATAAGCAGTTGAACCAGTTGGTGTTGAAATAATAACTCCATCTCCATAATAGTTATTAAAAGATGAGCCATTTATTTTTGCTTTAATTTTAATCATAGAAGATACAGTTTTTCTTGAAATTACAATATCATTAAAAGCTACAAAAGATTTATTATTTACTTGACACTCTACTAACATTCTATTATCAATTCTATAGTTATTATTCATAAAATCAATTAAAAATTTTGGAAGTTCTTCATAAACAATATCCGTAAGAAAACCTAATGTTCCTAAATGAATACCAAGTATAGGAATATTAAATTCAAATGAGTTACGAACTACTGATAATAGTGTTCCATCTCCTCCAACTGATACTAAAAAGTCCACTTTTTTACATAGTTCTTCTAATTTTAAACCCCCACTAATATTCAACATCTTAGAACTTCTTTCTTCTACAAATGTCTCTATATTATGAGCTTTAAAATAGTCAACTATTTCATAATACTCTTTTTCAATTTCTGGAGAATCAGGTTTTAATATAATCCCTGCTTTACTCTTTTTTTCGAGTTTTTTTGCACTTCTTGTAAGTTTCAAATATATTTCCTATTTGATTATATAATTTGTAGAGATTTTATCTAATTAAAAGTTAAAAAGTAGTGGGTATAAAAAAAGCCCAAGCCGAAGCTTGAGCTTTGAAGTAAAACTACGCACAATTATGTATGTGCTTAGTTCAGACCTTTTCTATGTAATTACGAAATTAAAATTTTTATTACATATAGAAAAGCTCGTTAATCACTAAAGAAGTGAAGAAATTCACTTCTTATTAACGTGATTAACCGTTTCTCTTAGCAATAATTTCTTCAGAAACATTCTTTGGAACTTCTGCATATGAATCAAATAACATTGCATAAGTTGCTCTACCTTGAGACATAGATCTTAAGTCAGTAGAGTATCCGAACATTTCAGATAATGGAATTAAAGCAGTAACTAGTTTAACACCAGCTCTTTCATCCATAGATTGAACTTGTCCTCTTCTTTTGTTAACGTCACCGATAACATCTCCCATATACTCTTCAGGAGTTTCGATTTCAACTTTCATCATTGGCTCTAAGATTACTGCACCAGCTGCTGCAGATCTACAAGCTTGTTTGAATCCCATAGAAGCAGCTAATTTAAACGCCATTTCAGATGAGTCAACGTCGTGGTAAGAACCATCAAATAATGTAACTTCAATATCAACCATTGGATAACCAGCAAGTACACCACCTGCCATAGCTTCTTCACAACCTTTTTGAACTGCAGGAATATACTCTTTTGGTACAACCCCACCTTTAATTTCGTTGTTGAATTTATAGTTATCTTCAGATCCAGCAGGTAATGGTTTAATATCTAAGAATACGTGACCATATTGACCTTTACCACCAGATTGCTTAGCATATTTGTACTCTTGTTTAACTGCATTTTTGATAGTTTCTCTATATGCAACTTGTGGAGCACCTACTTCAGCTTCAACTTTGAATTCTCTTTTCATTCTATCTACAAGGATTTCTAAGTGTAACTCACCCATTCCTGAAATAATAGTTTGTCCAGACTCTTCATCAGTATTTACTCTGAATGATGGATCTTCTTCAGCTAATTTACCTAAAGCAATACCCATTTTTTCTTGGTCAGCTTTAGTTTTTGGCTCAACTGCAACAGAAATAACTGGATCCGGGAAATCCATTCTTTCTAAAATTACAGGATCTTTTTCAGAAGCTAATGTATCACCAGTAATAGTTGTTTTTAAACCAACAACTGCACCGATTTCACCTGCGAATAATTGAGTAATTTCTTCTCTATTATTTGCGTGCATTTTAAGTAATCTTCCGATTCTTTCTTTTTTCATTTTTGTAGAGTTCATTACATATGTTCCAGATTCTAAAACACCTCTATAAACTCTTGTAAATGTTAATTGTCCAACAAATGGGTCAGTCATAATTTTGAATGCTAATGCAGCAACTTCACCTTCATCAGTTGAAGGAACGATTACAGCATCACCATCTTGAGTTTCACCCTTAATGTCAGCAACTTCAGTTGGTGCTGGTAAATATAAAGCAACAGCATCAAGTAAAGTTTGAACACCTTTATTTTTAAAAGATGTACCACAAACCATTGGAGTAATAGCCATAGCTAAAGTTTGTTTTTTAATACCTGCAATGATTTCATCTTCAGATAAATCACCATCTTCAAAGTATTTTTCCATTAAAGCTTCATCTGATTCAGCAGCAGCTTCTACCATTTTTTCTCTATATTCTTCAGCTTGCTCTAATAATTCAGCTGGAATTTCTTCTTCAGAGTATGCAGAACCCATAGCAGCATCGTCATCCCATACGATAGCTTTCATTTTAACTAAATCAATTACACCCTTGAACTCATCTTCAGCACCGATAGGAATTTGAATTGGAACAGGATTAGCTTTTAATCTTTCAGAAACTTGTTTTTCAACATTAAAAAAGTTTGCACCAGTTCTATCCATTTTGTTTACATAGATAATTCTTGGTACACCATATTTATTTGCTTGTCTCCAAACTGTTTCAGATTGAGGTTGAACTCCACCTACTGAACAAAATACAGCTACAGCACCATCAAGAACTCTCATAGATCTCTCAACTTCAATTGTGAAGTCAACGTGACCTGGAGTGTCAATGATGTTTACTTGTAGTTGTTCATTTGTTTTTGGGTGATTCCAGAAACAAGTTGTAGCAGCAGAAGTAATTGTAATACCTCTTTCTTGCTCTTGCTCCATCCAGTCCATAGTTGCAGCACCCTCGTGAACCTCACCAATTTTGTGAGATACACCAGTATAGAATAAAATTCTTTCTGTTGTTGTTGTTTTTCCTGCATCAATGTGAGCAGCAATACCAATGTTTCTAACTTTTGAAAGTGGTGTTTTTCTAGCCATTTTAATTGTTCCCTATTACCATCTATAGTGAGCAAATGCTTTATTTGCTTCAGCCATTCTGTGCATATCTTCTTTCTTCTTGAATGATGCACCTCTTTCATTAGCAGCCTCGAATAACTCGTTTGCTAATCTCTCTACCATAGTTCTTTCATTTCTTTTTCTAGAAGCATCAACTAACCATCTTAATGCTAAAGTTTGTCTTCTTACAGCTCTAACTTCAACAGGAACTTGGTATGTAGCTCCACCAACTCTTCTAGATTTTACTTCTAAAAGTGGTTTAACATTTTCAATTGCTTTTTCAAATAATTCAATACCAGACTCTTCACCTCTAGTATCTAAGTTTGCAATTGCACCATACATAATTTTTTGTGCAGTAGATTTTTTACCATCTAACATAATTGTATTAATAAATTTAGTGATCACTTTGCTATTGTAGATAGGATCAGCCATAATTTCTCTAACTGGAGCTTTTCTTCTTCTCATTATCTTATCCTTCTACTTATTTCTTAGGTCTTTTAGTACCATATTTAGATCTTGCAACAGTTCTATTTGCAACACCAGCAGTATCTAAAGCACCTCTTACGATGTGATACTTAACACCAGGTAAATCCTTAACTCTTCCCCCTCTAACTAATACGATAGAGTGCTCTTGTAAGTTGTGACCCTCACCACCGATATATGAGATAACCTCAAATCCAGTTGTTAATCTAACTTTTGCAACTTTTCTTAAAGCCGAGTTAGGTTTCTTTGGTGTAGTTGTATATACTCTTGTACATACTCCTCTTCTTTGTGGACATTTGTCTAAAGCTGGCGATTTAGATTTTTTAATCACCTTTTTTCGCTCTTTTCTAACAAGTTGATTGATAGTAGGCATTTCTTTCCTTATAAAATTTGGTTTGAGCTTTAAAGCGGCTCATGCTTCTCGCATACTTTGACATATGTTTAAGTTACATAATCAAAACGATACTACCATTCTAGGAAACGTTGAGTTTTCTAAAAAAGTCATGGATTATACTTAAGTTAAACTTAAATGAGACTTATACATAATTTTTGGGACGAGATGTATAAGTCTTTTTGAGAGGGATTAGATTGTTGAGAGTCAAAATAATCCTTGGCGCTTTTTAGCGTCGATGAAATTATAAAAAATAATGATTTCAATTAGGTTACAAAGTTCTATTTTTCATATAAATTACATATAAAAATGTTAATATTTCAAAAAACTAAAGAAGATTTCATGACTATATTAAATTATAAAAAAATAGGTACTGGTGATACTTCTATTATAGTTTTACATGAACTTATGGGTTCTTGTGCAAACTATGAAGCAATATTTCCATATCTAGATACTACAAAATTTACCTACTATTTTACAGACCTTAGAGGATATGGTTTATCAAAAGATTACAAAGGTGAGTACTCATGCAATGAAGCTTCTAATGATGTAAAAAACCTCATCACTCATTTAAATCTTAGTTCTGTAGATATTATTGCTCACTCTATGTCAACAATGATTGCACAAAAACTTGCTTTAATAGACGATAGAGTAAAACAACTAATTCTTATCACTCCTATTTCAGCAGCTGGTATAAAAATGAAACCAGATGCACAAGCAAAACTACTTGAAAGTATGAAAAAAAATGAAAACCTAATCGAACATGTAGTTGAAAGTGCAAGCAAAAGATACAGCCAACCTTGGAAAAACTACAGAATTAAGATGGGATATGAAGCTTCAACCTTAGAGGCTAGAACTGGATATATGACTATGTATCTTACAACTGATTTTATAGAAGAGGTAAAAGATATAAAAATTCCTATAAAAATAATAGTAGGACACCATGATTTACCTGCATTTCATAAAAACAATGTAAAAAAACAATTTGATGAGTATTACAATGATTTTGAGATAATAGAGTGCATGGAAGCGGGTCACTATCCTATGATAGAGTGTCCTGTATATTTTGCTACAAAAGTAGAAGAGTTTATAAATAAAATAGAAGTTTAGATTTTAGTTGAAATAAATTCACTAAATTCAAAGAAAGAACTTTTATTAAAGTGTCCACCCTCTTCTACTAAGTTTAGCTTTGAGTTTTTTAGTAGTTTTGCTGTTTCTACAGCTCCTTGATAAGGAACTTCCATATCATCTTTTGCATGATACATATAGACTTTAGCCTCAACATCTTTAATAGTAAAACCCCATGTTTTACTTTGAAGTTTGACCTCTTGCCCTAAGCCTTTTTTTTCATTTGCAAGAGAATCTTTAAAGCGAGAAGAGTTTTTAAGCTCTTCACTAAAGATTTCACTATAAAAGCTAAACATAAACTCTCCATTTGCTTCTGCACTTTGCTTTGCAAAGAATTCATAAAATCTTTTTATCTGCTCATAATTACCATAACACTTAATAACTTCTTCTTCATTAATTGCTGCCATACCACCATAAACAAAAATATTATCAACTCTGTGTTTTATCATTGTCTCTAGACAATAAGAGTGTAAAGCACCTGCTGATATTCCAAATAAAGAGAAGTTTTCTATTTGTAAAGAGTCAAGTAGTTTTATTAAAAGTTTTGAGTAATCTAAATAGTTTGCTAACTCTTTATAAGTAGAGTTTCCATAACCTACTCTACTTATCACAAGTAATCTTATATTTTTTTCTTTTAAAAAGTTTGCTAACTCATCTTGCTTTATTGTGCCAAAAGTTCCATAGAGCATTACTAGAGTTTTAGAGCAAGAGCTATTATAATCACTATACTCTAAAAAATGATTAGATTCATAAGCAAACTTTTTTATAGACATTTTATAAAAGCCCTTTTAAACTCTTTACTGTATAAAGTTTAAGACTCTCATTTTTTTGAGATTTCAATTCATTTGTGAAACCATTTTTTGAAAATAAAACAACATAATCAGGCACTATTTCAAGCTTTTCACAAAGTTCTTTTAATTTTCCAATTTCACTATTTTTCATTTTTGAGTTTGAATATTTAGAGCTTCCTACTATAACTTTTCCACTTCTAGTTTGTGCTAAAATATTTATTTCTCTTTTTTCATCATCCCAATATCTACCTATCTCTTCTATCTCATCATCTTCAAAAATTACTTTAATATATTCATGGCATAATTGTTCAAAAACTAAATCCATAAATTCAGCTTGATAATTATCAAACTTTTTAAAGCACTCATCATAATCTTCCCTTGCAATTCCTTTATATAAAGGAGAAACAAAAGCAAACCAAAATCTTAAAAATGGAGTTGTGAAAAGAAGTTTATCTGCTGTTTCATTCTCTTCAAATTGATTTGTTAAGAAATCCATTGAAGTCTCTTGTGTAATAAACTCTAACTCTTCTAGTTTTTCAATAGATTCAATCGCCTCTTCATACTCTAAATCTGCTCTTTTAAAAGCACTATTAATTCTTCTATCTCCTAATGAAGCACCTGTTAATATCTTATGATAAAGTGATGAATTTTTTGTCTTTTTTTCAATATAGTCATGAATTTCATAAAACTCATCTAAGATGTGTCTTATTATTAGAGTTCTTAAGGGTTTTGATAAATCAAGTTTAATATCTAATCCACCAAATATTGCAAAATAATTTACTGCTGTTTGCATATCTTTAGGTTTATTTGTTTCACAAAAATCTTGAAACTGTTCAATTAGTGTTTTATTTGTTAGAATAATTATAAAGCCTTTTTTAAATTTTTTTATTTACGCTATTATATCAGATAAATGACATATTATTTTGCTAAAATTATGAAAGATATTTATTTATAAAGTATTCTCATGAAAAAACATCTCCTTGAACAATCAGTTATATTTTTTAGTGTATTGAAATGGGTGCTTCTATCTTCTACTGTAGGAGCTATTATTGGTGCTATTGTAACCTTCTTTTTAAATACTATTCATCAATCAGAGAACTTAAAAGAGTTTTTACCTTTTCCTTCATATTTTCTTTTGCCTTTTGGCTTGGTTATTACTGTATATTTAATAAAGACTTATGCACCTAGTGCTTCAGGGCATGGAACTGAAAAGATTATTGAAGCAGTACATAAAAATGAAGGGAAAATAGATTTTGCAGTTATCCCTATAAAACTTGTTGCTACTGTTATTACTATCTTTACTGGTGGCTCAGTAGGAAAAGAAGGACCTGGGGCACAAATTGGAGCAGGTGCTGCTTCTTTTATCTCAAAACTTGCAAAATTTTCTGCAAGAGATAGAAAAAAATTAGTAATTTGTGGTATTAGTGCTGGTTTTGCTTCTGTCTTTGGAACACCTATTTCTGGTGCAATTTTTGGAATAGAAGTATTAATTGTAGGTATTATTATGTATGATGTATTATTACCCTCTTTTATAGCAGGTTTTGCAGCCTTTACAACTGCTAAACTACTGGGAGTTCATTATACTTATTATTATATGGAGTTTTTACCTTTTGAAATTACTCTTATTCTAAAAGTTGCTTTAGCTGGTCTATTTTTTGGTCTTGTATCTTATATGTTTATAACTGTTTTAAAACAAACAGAATTAAAAATTAAAGCAATTAAACTAAATCCTTATTTAAAAGCTTTTATTGCAGGTATATTTTTAGTTGTTCTCTCTTTTTTTATTGGAGACCAATTTTTTGGTTTAGGACTTGATACTATTGCAAAACTATTTTTTTCAAATCCTGAGTTGATTGAAGATATTCCTTGGTACTCTTTTATTGCAAAAACTTTTTATACCTCTATTACTTTAGGAGCTGGAGGAAGTGGTGGAGTTATTACTCCTCTTTTTTATGTAGGTGCTACAAGTGGACACTTCTTTGGAAGTTTAGTAGGAGAACATTTAGCTTTATTTGCAGCATTAGGATTTACAAGTGTATTAGCAGGAGCAACAAATGCTCCAATTGCAGCAACCATTATGGCAGTTGAGCTTTTTGGTATTGATATCGCTCACTATGCAGCAATAAGTGCTGTAATTACTTTTTTAATAACAGGACATAGAAGTGTTTTTCCTTCTCAAATATTAAAATTCTCAAAATCTGATATGTTAAATATTGATTTTGGAAATAATATAGAAGAGAGTAAAATAGATTTAAGCATAAAGAGTAGGACAAAAGTTGAAGACTTTAAAAAAAGATTTAAATGGAGTGCAAAGAGATAGATGACTTTACGATTTGCAACTTTTAATCTTTTTCAATTTTGTGCACCACCTTATTCATACTATACAAAAAAAGAGAAGTTTTCAAATAAAGAGTGGAATGAAAAAATCTTATGGATAAAAAACCAAATAGAAGAGCTAAACTGCGATGTTATAGGTTTTCAAGAAGTCTTTTCAAAAGAGGTTCTTGAAGAGTTAGTTAAAGAACTTGGTTTTAAATACTTTATTACTGTAGATGATGCAAAAATTAGTAAAACTCATCCAAATATCTATACTACTACAACATTAGCTCTTGCTTCAAAATATCCTATTAAAAAAGTTTCTCAAGTAAAAGCAAATGGCTACAGTCTAAAAAAATATAATTTCAAAGGCACCTTTAGATTTTCAAGAGTTCCGATTAAAGCTTTAATTGAGTTTCCTAATAATTTAGAAATAACAGTTTATGTAAATCACTTTAAATCAAATAGGTTAAATGAATTTGAGTATATCTTTACAGAAAAAGATACTCTTAAAATAAAAAAAGAGAAGGTAAAAGATGCTTTAGAAAAGGATTATTCCCCTGCACTAAAACAGAGGCTTTGTGAGACTTCTTCTTTATATTATGACTTTAAAAGAACAAAAACTCCAATAATTTGTTTATGTGATTTAAATGATAAAGAGTACTCTTTAAGTATAGATGCACTTACAAATAGAGCCTATCATGAAGAGTTAGATAAAAATTTCAATCTCTTACATGATGCTTATTATTTATATGACAAAAAAGTTTATAATCCACATCCTGAACAAAAAGAGATAAAAAGAACTCCCACAAGTTATTATCAATCTTATGGAAATGTAATTGATTATATTTTTGTTTCAAAAGAGTTTGATAAAAGATATAAAAATCATCTTGGAAAAATAAACTCTTATGAAGTATTTGACAAACATTTACAAGAAAATCGTGATGGAAGTCTAAATAAAAGTGACCATGCTCCTGTTGTATGTGAGCTTTTATTAAAAGATTAAGAAAGAGAGCTTTTTGAAGCTTTTTTTCTATCTTTAATTAGATTACCTAAAAATATTTGCTCTTGTTTATTTATAATTTCACTTTTTAAAAGTTCTCCTAAAATAGCACTTGGTGTTCTTTCAAGTTTTGAAGCAATTAATAAAATTGTAGTATCTTTTTTATAAAGGCTTTTTAATTTGATTTTTTCTTCTAAACTCCATTTTAATCCACTTTTTTTAGCTTTACCTTGCTCTAAATTCTTTTTCTCTTTTAGTAATTGGAGTTCATCATATTGCATTTTTGAAAGATTTACTTTATCTTCATCTTTTTCAAAACTCTCTTTATCTTCTGCTATTTTTCTATTGATTAATTTATCAATTTTAGAACTCATAAGATAATGGAAGTTTTCACTATCTTTTACTAAAACCTCTTTTGCTCTTGTTAAAGCCACATAAAAAAGATTAAATTCATCTATTAATTCTTGATTAGAGATTTTAAGTAGTTCACTTTGAAACTGCTTTAAACTATCATAACCTAAATCAAAAATCAAATCTGCAAAATTTGGAAAATCATCTGCAATAACTACACTATCCCACTCTAAACCTTTTGCTGTATGTGCTGTAGTTAAAAATAGAATTTCATTAACTCTTTTATCAAAATTATTCAAAGCTCTATTTTGCCAAGCCTTATAAAATTTTATAGCTACTTCTTTAAACTCAAAGATCTTCTCTTTATACTCTCGTACAACTTTTAATGCTGTTTTTAGTTCAAAATCATCTACTTCTTTGGCATAAGAACTTAATTCATCTTCATCTTTAAAATCTTTTAAAAATATATTTTTTCTTATTTGTTCTCTTTCATTATTTAACAAATAAAAAACTTCTATACTCAAAGAGAATATCTCTTCTGGATTTCTTACTGTTACAAAAGGTTTTCTATGTTCAATTCTTTTGGAAATAACAGAAATAAGTTGGGCATTTGTTCTTGAAACATAACCATTAGTATTTAGCTCTTTCTCTTTTTCTACTGCTTTGATTTTTACTTTTTCATTTTTAAAATTTTCCAATAAGATATTTGCATAATTTGCTATTGTTTCATTAAATCTAAAACTTGTAGATAGATATAGTTCCTTATCACAAGAGATTTTTTCTAAAGCATTTTTACTTCCTCTAAAAGAGTAAATTTGCTGATGTTTATCTCCCACATAAACTTTTACTTTTGAATTTAAAGCTTCAAAAATACCCAAAGTAACTTCATTTGTATCTTGGGCTTCATCTAACATTACAATATCATATTCAAATTGGGGAATTTGCTCTTTAGAAAGAAGAAGATAATAGTATTTTAAATAGAAGCTATGACTTGGTTTTAACATTCCAATTAGCATATAGTCAAACATCTTTTTTGCAGTTTTATGTTCTAAATCATCTTTTGTAATCTCATCTTGAGTATTATTACAAAAGTTTTCAAAGATTTTTAAAGCACCTATTGCTTGTGTATATGGGATTTCAAACTCTTTTGAAATATCAATTGCTCGATAATTTACTAAAGAGTTTAAATCAACTTGAGTATATTTTTTTACAGCAGAGTATGCTAAACCATGTGTTGTTTTTACATTTGTATTATTAGGGAAAAGAGAATTAGCTTCATTTTTTATTGCACTATTAAAAGCAAG
The DNA here is from genome assembly GCF_003346815.1 of Halarcobacter bivalviorum. Classification (NCBI taxonomy): domain Bacteria; kingdom Pseudomonadati; phylum Campylobacterota; class Epsilonproteobacteria; order Campylobacterales; family Arcobacteraceae; genus Halarcobacter; species Halarcobacter bivalviorum. Next base: position 412,716 of record NZ_CP031217.1, on the reverse strand, counting down.
ATATAAAATCTTTTTCTCTTTATATTCATTTGCTATTAATTTTAAAGTTGTTGTTTTCCCTGTTCCCGCAAAGGCATTTATCTTTATATTTTTATATTTTTTTACAGCTTTTACTATATCTTTTTGTTCACTTGTTAAATTCATAAAAGAATAGTAGCAAAAAATTTTATATCTAAATTAAAGTATTACAGTTTGCAATTTTACTTTAACTCAACAGAAGTATATTCAATGCACCTTGCACTAAAAAAACCTCTTGAATAATTTGGCGAAGTAAAAAAATGATTTTCTAGTTTCCACTCATTTGATTTTTCAATAATAATACTTTGAGCAACTTTTCGTAAAGTTTTGCTTTCACAAATAATCTTTTTACCCTCATTAAAAGCCGTTTCCACTTTATCTATTCTATTAGTAGTTACTAAATAATGTGTACCAATAAGTATTGAAAGTGTGATACTTACAATAAAAAAACCTTTTTTTAAAGCACCTTTAGGCATAAATTTTCTTGTAGTTACAAAAAGAGTAATTACTAAAATAAAAAGTGCTATTGCTAAATAGCCTGCTTCAAGTTTAAAAAATAGTTCCATTTTAAAATCCTTTATAAATAATTATCTTCCCAATTTTTAAAATCATCACTAAAATATTTAATTCTTACTTTTTTAAATTCTCTTGAAGAATATAAAGGTAAGTTTGATTTATATTCAATCTCTTTTTCTATATTTTTGATAACCTCATTTGTTTCTTCTTTTGTTTTTCCATGAATCATTGTAAATAAATTATAATTCCAGTTTTGATACTTAGGTCTTAAGTAGCAATGAGAAACATTTGAGAAACTAGCAGCAATTTTACCTATGGTGTCTGCTTCTTTTTCATCAATATCCCAAACAACCATTGCATTTGCATTAAATCCTGCTTGTCTATGATTTAAAATAGAAGCAAATCTTCTCATAATTCCACACTCTTGAAACTCTTTTAAGGTAGTAAAAAAATCATCATAACTTAGATTTAACTTCTCAACTATCTTTTTAAAAGGTTCTTGTACAAACTCAATATCATTTTGTATCTCTTTAATAAGATTAAAATGTTTTTCTTCTAGTTTCATAGTTTTGAACTCTTTATTTTCAACTCTCTCTTTTTTATTTTGTTTATTTGTAGTATCTAATTTAACAGAAATTTTAAAAAGTTTTAAAGTAGGTAAAATTATATAATCTAAAGCATCACATAAAATTGATAATTGTTTGACTGTCTCTTCTAAAGTACTTTTAGAATTTGGAGCAATTGCAAGAGTAAACCAAATATTATAACTATGGTTTCTTTCATAATTATGGGAAATACCAGGGTGAGAATTTAAAATTTCTACAGCTTTATCTATATTCTCTTTTTTTACTTCAAAAGCAACTAAAGAGGATTTAAAACCCAATTTTTTTGTATCTAATATGGCTGATGTTTGCCTTATTATATTATTACTTTTTTGTAATTGAAGAGTTTGAAGTACTTCCTCTTCACTTATTTTTAACTCTTGTGCAATCCTGAAAAAAGGTCTTCTCACTAGGGGAAAACTTTTTTGTATTCTATATAAAATCTCATTTTTCATTGTTCTATCCCAAGTCAAATTTTTCAAGTATAACAACAATCTATATTTTTTACATTGATATAAAACAATAATTGATATATGTTAATGTTTTTATCTATATATTTAAATATACTTAGAAAATAAAATAAGTAAAAAGAGTATAAATGGCATATTTCCCAGCATTCATAAAACTTAAAGATAAAAAAGTATTAATTATTGGAGGTGGTACTATTGCCTATGAAAAATTAATGCATTTACTTGAATTTACTAGTGATATCACTCTTTTATCAAAAGAGTATTCAAGAGATATTTCTAACTTAATTGCTGTTACTTCTTTAAACTATATACAAAAAGAGTATGCGCATACAGATATAAAAGGCTTTGATATTATTATTGCAGCCATAGATGATATCTCTTTGCAAGAAAAAATATATATAGAATCGAGAAGTCATAATTGCCTATGTAATTGTGTAGATTTGCCAAATTGTTGTGATTTTATTTTTCCTGCTTATTTAAAAAAAGGAGATTTAACAGTTGCTATCTCTACGGCAGGAACTTCTCCCGCTTTTGCTAAACAGCTTAGAATATATTTAGAAAAAATAATACCAAACTCTGTAAGTGGCTTTTTAAAAAATATGAAAGAGTATAGAGATACTCTACCAAAAGGGGAAGAAAGAATGCAATTCTTAGATAAAAAAGCTAAAGAATATATATCAAAATGGAGAAAAAATGAAATCTAAACCTTTATTAATTATTGCTTTTTTTATAATTTTTATCTTCTTAAGTATTACTGCGTTAAAGGAGTCAATGCCTTCTGCTAGAAATGAAAGAGTCTATTCAATCTTAGAGAACTATATACCTTATATTATTGAAAAAAGAGCAGGAGGTTTATCTATTGTTGATAAAACAACTGGAATAAAAGAGAAACCACCGGCAAAACAAGTCTTTTTAAGATTGGAACAACTAGAAAAACTATGGGCTAAAGAGTTTTTAAAATTAGATAAGAATATATTGATTATTTATAACAAAGAGAAAAAAGAGATTAAAAGAATAACCTTAGAAACAAATGATGAATTAAATTGGGTAAAAGAGTATTTTCAAATAAAATAAAAAAGGGGCTCTTATGATGAAGGATCAATTAAAAGAGATTTATCTATTTAGAGATTTAGATGATGATACTTTAGAAGAGATTTCAAAGATTACTTCTGTTATAAAATTATCAAAAGATAATATCTTATTTTATGAAGGAGAAAAATCTAAATTTTTATATCTTCTTACAAAAGGAATTATCAAAGTATATAAAACCTCATCCAATGATAAAGAGATTATTTTGAAATATTTTCATGCTAATGAATTTATTGCAGAAGTTGCAAATTTTGAAAATATTGCCTACCCTGCTACAGCTCAATGTTTTATTGATTCAGAAGTCTTAAAAATTGATTTTCTTAAATTAAAAGAGATTATTTATAATAATCCTAAACTTGCTTTTATAATTCAAACTTCTTTGATAAAAAAAATAAGAAATCTAGAAAAACTAGTTTCTTTACATATTGTTCTAGATTCAAAAGAGAGAATTGCTAAATATATCTATGAGCAACCTGAACATTTTTTTAATACAAAAAATATACTTATTGCAGAGATTTTAAATATCTCTCCTGAAACCTTGTCAAGAATGTTAAAATATTTTAAAGATGAAGGGTTAGTTGATACAAAAAATAGAACTGTAAATAGAGAAAAACTTGAAGAGATTTTTAGATTAGAAAAATAGAAGTGGTTGTTAAAACCACTTTATTTTTTCTCTTAACTTTACAACTTCTCCAATAACTATAATTGCAGGAGTTGGCATATTTTTTGAAGCCTCTACTATATTTTCTAAAGTTGAAACGACTACTTTTTGATTACTTGTTGTACCTTGAGAGATTACAGCACAGGGATAGTCTTTACTTTTACCTAAGCTAAGAAGTTTTGTAGTAATAAGTTTTATATTATGAAATCCCATTAAAAAAACAATAGTTTCATCATTTAAAAAACTTTCCCACTCTATTTGTGAAATCTTTTTATTTGGAGTTTCATGTCCCGTTACAACTCTAAAAGAAGTAGTAATTCCTCTATGTGTTACAGGAATACCTGCATAAGCAGGAACACTTATACATGAAGTGATACCTGGAATAATTTCAAACTCAATATCTCTATCATAAAGATAAATTGCTTCTTCCCCTCCTCTTCCAAAAACAAAAGGATCTCCCCCTTTTAATCTAACTACTTTTTCATATTTTAAAGCAGCTTGATAGATTATCTCATTTATCTCATCTTGAGGAACACAATGTTCCCCATCCTTTTTCCCTACATATACCTTTTCACAACTTTTTTTTGCTAACTTTAAAATCTCTGGATTTGCTAACCTATCATAAATAATAATATCTGCTTGCTCAACTACTCTTACTGCTTTTAAAGTTAATAGTTCCATATCACCAGGACCAGCTCCTGTTAAATATACCTTTGCCATTATTCACTCCTTTTATAAATAAATATTCCAGAAGGCTTTTTAATATCTAAAATCTCTTTTTCAATTGTCCAGTTTTTAGTATTAATTAGTACAACTTTATTTGTATCATTTACAGAAACATAAAGATTTGGTTTTTCATTAGACCATCTAAGATGTAAAACCTTTCCATCAAAAGTAAAGCTCTTTATAATTTCTAAACTTTTTGTATCAATAATCTCAATCGTTGGAAAATCTTTTCCTGAATAAGTCACTGCTAGGAAATCTTTTTTAGGGCTTAAACTTGTAAAAACAGGTAAACCTTTTGTTTTAATATTTTTTATAAATTCAAAATCATTACCATAAACTAATACTTTTTTATCTCCAACAGCAGGAACAAATACCTTATCCCCACCTATAGACCAAAATCCAAAGTGTGGAACTTTTAAAACCATTTGCCTATTTTCATCTAAAAAGATTTTTACTTTTTTAAACTGCATTGTATTTAAGTCTACTACCCCAAAGTGTTTAGAAGTAAAAAAGCCCACAATATACTTTTCATCTTTTATCATGGCATCAAAGGGTAGTTCTCCAATATCTTTAAACTCTTTAAAAAGTTTAAAGTCAGGCTTTTTTAAACCTTGATTTAAATCCTTATATACAGAGATAATATCATTATCCATTTGTGAAAAGATTAGATAGTTTTTATAGATTTTTATACCTACATTTTTAGAGCCCGTAAAGATTTTTTTAATAGGTTGTAAATCTCTTGTTAAAATATCTACACTTTTATCATCATAATTAGCAACTGCAACATAATACTCTCCAATTACAAAGCCAATTGCAGATTTTGAAGTTTTATATTCACTAATTATCTTTTCTGAGAGAGGATCAAACTTTATTACATAACCATCCCTTGAAATCACATAAGCATCTTTGTCTCTAAACTTTACAACCCCATGATTCATATTTCTCATATTTTCTATTCTATTTGTTTTAGAATCTTTAGAAATAACAGCAAGAGAGGAGTCTTCTCTCTCCACAACAAAAATTTTCTCACCTGCTTGTAAAAAATCAACTATTACAAGTATTAATAAACACCATTTTAAAAATCTCATCTTAGCTCCTAATCTCTTCTAAAGTTAGATAACAAGAAGGGTCTTCTTGCCATAAATCACCACTAAGAGCAAAGGCTCTTGCCCTCGAACCACCATTACAAATAGAAATATATTTACACTCTTCACATTTACCTTTTATTTTTCTTGGAAATTCCCTTAGCTTGTTTAAAATCTCATTTGAAGTATCATTCCAAATCTCATTAAAAGGTGTTTGTAAATAGTTACCTATTGAACAAGGAAAGAAAGGGTCTGGTTTTACAACTCCTTCCCAATTTATATTCCCTAATCTATTTCCACAAGAATTTCCTTTCCACCTTAATAGTTTCTCTTCTAAACTTAGAACTTTTTCGGGATAGACTTCTTTAAACCTATTTAAAAGTAAGATAGCATCCATCTCCATATTTCCAGTTACAATATCTATCTCTTTTTTTTCTTTGTAATACTCAAAAGCTTTATCTATAATATATTCCACATACTCTCTTCTTTTCTCTTTTGAAATATCAATATTTAGGTTTTCTTCTCCTCTTCCTGAATATACTAAATGAGAGATATAAAATTTTTTTATATTTAATTTTTCAACTAATTCAAACATCTTAAAGAAACTGCTTTGAGTCTCTTTTGTAAGAGTAAATCTAAGCCCCGCATTCCCACCATATTTTGAGATTAGATTTATAGCTTCAATAGCTTTCTTATAAGAGCCTTTATGCCCTCTAAATCTATCATGTACTTCTTCTATTCCATCAATAGAAATACCTATATAATTAAAAGTATCTATGATTTTTTCTACATTATTTTCATTTATAAAAAACCCATTTGTAGAGAGATATGTAAAGATTTTTTTCTCTTTCATATATGAAGCTATTTCAAAGATATCTTTTCTTAAAAGAGGTTCTCCTCCTGAAAAAATTACAAAATTGATATTTGCTTCTTTTAATTCATCAATAGTCTTTTTTATCTGCTCTAAAGTAAGAGTATCTTTTTCATACATATCAGCTTTACTATAACAGTGATGACATAGTAAATTACAGCGATTAGTAAAATTCCAAATTAAAATAGAACCATTTAAAGTTCTGGCCTTTGTCTCTTCAAGAGTTGATTTTATTAGATTGGATAAACGTAACATATTAATCTTCTTTTTTAAATGATAGGATAAAGTTTGTAACCTCATCTAATTCTTGGAGGGTTAATTTATCTTTAAAACTTGGCATAACACTTCTTTTATATCCAAGTTGTTTATATGTAGATTTTGGGGCAATTATATGTCCTTTTATTTCACCAACTGTTCTTTTATTTGCAATCTCTTGAAAAGAAGGACCAAAAGCAAGAGAAGTTTCATGATGACATCCCCAACAATACTCTTTAAAAACCTTATTATCTACACTATTTGCAGAAGCTGTTGCATAAAGAATTATTACAAGAGAAACTCTAATTATGAAGCACATTTTTTCTCCTTTTGCTTTAAGACTATAATCATCTTAACATAATACCAAGGGGCTTGTACTTGATATCTATCAATAAATAAAAAAACAAAATCAGCTAAAATATCTAAATAAATTTTAAGGATTTACCATGCAAATTATAATGATATTTGTTTTTTCTATTGTTCTACTTATTTTTATGATATATCCCGCTATAAAAATAGTTGAATACCTAGAAAAATATATAAAAATAAGTAACAAAACCTATGATTTATTAACCGTTCTAATCACAATTTTTCTATCTTTAATAGTTGGATTAGGACTATATTATTTATAAATACTCTTTCTCTTTATACTTTGAAGAAAAGCTTCTAAGCTTCTTTTTTCATAAGTATTTAACTTTAAATTTTCACAAGGAAGAGTATTTTTACACTTTTGCTTAAAAATATCCCAGCCAAAAAGTCTTGGATAAAACTTTCTACTTTTATTTATATAGTTATATTTACCAACAGGTATATTTGCTTTATATGAAGCAAGCTGTTTAAAACTATTTGTATCTAAAACTATAATTTCTCCATCTTTTTCATAAATACTTAAATAAGTATATTTCCCATCTCCACTATATTCAGTATGAATATATTGTTTATTTTTTCTAGGAGTTAAAGTTTTAAGGGAGTAATCTTCTTTATCTATTAATACAAGTTTATCACTGCCATTATCTGTCCAAAGATAAGGTGTATTAGGATGAGTTTTAACAAAAAAACCATCGCCTTTTATATTAACTTGTTTAATAAATTGCCAGTCATACATCTTCCAAATTGTTACATATGGCTTTTTTATATGTGGTGTTGCAAAATAGAAGTTTCCATTTTTATACCAATATGTAGCAGAGAAAAGATGGGGCATTCCTTCCATTTTATATTCAAAAACCATTTTTAAAGTTTTTAAATCAAATACTCGTAAGAGTTTACCTTTTCTTGCTGTTCCTATTAAATAATCTTCAAAAGGGTCTATAAAAAAATCCTCAATTGGGTCATCTATATTTGTATAATTGATTTTAAAACTATTTGTATCAAGAGTTGCCAGTAAAGGTTTATTTCTAAAAGTGAAAATTGCTTTATCTTGTGAATATAATTCATATAAAGCAGAAACTTTACCTTCAAGTTTTTTTACCTCTAAAGGAATCATACTTTTGGTATCAATTATTACAACTTGCTCAGGAAGTAAACAGGTTGCAAAAAGATTTTTTCCATCATTACTTAAAGAGATATTTCTTAAATTAATACAGGCTCTTACTTTGTTGAATCTTTGACCTGTTTTTAAAGAGTAGTTTTGTACCCAACCATCTCTTGTGGGAACATAGATATTTTTTGCATCACTACTATATTTTATACCCCCATGTACATTGGCTAAAGGAAATTTACTTAAAACTCTTGTATCTTCCATAACCCAAACTTTAGAACCATCCCGTTCAACAACAGGAAGTACTTGTTCTATATCTTTTATTTTTAAGGGGTTTAAAGGATCATCAAAAGAAGTAATTGAGTTATAGATATCCTCTTTACTCCATTGTATTTTCTCTTTAATTGGTGATTTAATATATCTTGCTATTGATAATAATTCATAAGGATTTAAAAAATCATATTTTGGCATTAAAGTTTGAGGAAAACCATCTTTTATCTTTGAAGATAACTCTTTTTCTGTAAATTTTCTTAAGAATTTAGGTAATAAAGGAGGTCCATCTAAACCTATTCTTTTTTTATGGTGGCAAGTTGCACAATATTTATTATATAACTCTTTACCAACTTCTTTTTTAGGTAATGCTTCAAGAGTATGAACTAATGCTGCATTATCTGAAGCAAAGACATTACTTAAAAAAATAGTTAGCAAAAAAAAGACTTTCCTTGTAGATTTCATAATATAAGCCTTTCAATAAATTATTTTAGTACCAAGCCTAAGGCTTGATACTAAGAGATAAATTAATATGTATCTGTCATTGTGTTTGTTACATTAAATTTACCTGTTGGTGTAATTAATCTTTTATCATCAATTACTGATTTTAGTTCTAAAGTTTTTGAATCATAGATTAAAATAGGGCTTGCTTTTAATTTATTACCCCAAATTGATGTCCAAACTTCTGAACCATCTGCATTGAACTCAAAATGAACAGGTCCTCTTGAAGCAACCTCTTTACCATCTTCAGTTTTTGCAGGAGTTAAATATTTTTTAGGAATAGGTATAGTTTTAACTACCTCTAAACTCTCTTTATCTAATACATAGATTTGTGTTTGAAGTTTTCTATCTGGATTAACTGGTCTATCAGCAAAAATATATGGTGAGTTTGGATGTCCTTTTATAAATAAATTTCCTCCACCTTCACCAGGAAGAGAAGTTTTCTTAACAACTTTCCAAGCATACTGAGGATAGTTTACAGGATCTGTTCCAATGAAAATAATATCATTTGAACCTATATGCCCTGAACCCCAAATTGGACCATATTTTTTAGAATTAATATTTACACCTCTTCCTGGGTGAGGTTTAATTCCTTGAGATGGAATATTAGCAACTAATTTCCCTTCTTTTGTATCAATTACAGAGATAATATTTTTAGCATTTGCAGCTGTCATAAAATATCTTTTTGATAAATCCCAACCACCATCGTGTAAATATCTTTCAGCTTCAACCATTGTAACTTTAGGGTTTTTAACATTTGAGTAGTCATATAACCACACTTGACCTGTCTCTTTAATATTTACAACCCATTCTGGTTTTTCATGTGAAGCAATAATTGCAGCAACTCTTGCTTCTCTTGTATACTCATTTGTATCATAAGTATAACTTGCTGTTGAAACAATTTTTAAAGGTTCAAGAGTGTCTGCTTCAAGTGTCACAATTGAAGGTGGCCAATAACATCCAACAATCGCATATTTATCTTTAAAATCTGGATGTTTAGATGTATCAATAGCTCTTGCATCATTACAAGTTCTAATTTCAGCTACATTTTTAGGAACCTTCATCCATAAATCAATCATAGAAGCCTTTCCATCTCTTCCAATTACATACATATATCTTCCAGAAGCACCTGTTCTAGTAATATGTGTTGCAAAACCTGATGGTACAACTGAAACTATTTTCTTTGTAACTCCATCAATAATAGCAATTTCTCCTACATCCCTTAAAATAACTGCAAAGTAGTCTTTCCAGTTTTTAGCTTCAGGAGCTTTTGGTCTATCTTTTACAGGTATAAGAATCTTATGTGATTTCTTCATATCTGCCATAGATTTTTCAGGTGGAAGAGGAGCTTTAATTTGGATATATTTAGCCATTAACTCTGTCTCTTCTTTTGTTAATTCACCTGTTTTCCCCCAACCAGGCATTCCCCCTGGTGTTCCATTATTGATTATATACTTTAAAGATTCTGTTCCTATTGCTTTTGAAACATCTGCTTCTAAGCTAGGTCCTAAAGCCCCTTTTCTTAGCATACCATGACATCCAGCACATCTATCAAAATATACTTGTGTTGCTTTTTTCATCTCTTCTTTTGACAACTTAATCTCTTCTGCACCAACTACTGATGTTAATCCTAAACAAGCAATAGTTACCATACCTAATACATTTCTAATCTTCATAATATTTATCTCCTTCGTTTGAAATAAATAAAAACTAATTATTATTAGTTAAGCCTTATCCTTAAATCCCCTACATCAAGCCTCTTCCTCTAATCTTTTTTTCTCTGACTTGTAAATCCAAAACATTGGAAGTACAATTATGGTATGTAAAAATAGAGTCAAAGTTAATGGACCTTGATTTAATGTAGCAAAAAAACTTGGTACTACATCAACAAATGGATCTATCATTTTTTCTCCTTTTTAATGTATATGTCTTAAACTTTTTGAAGTTGTTAATAAATCTTTTACTAAGAATACAAATCCAATAAAAGTTACAACTCCCATAGCAAGTCGCCAACCAAGACCTTGAACAAACCAAGGTAAACTTTGAGAAACAAAGTATGCTTGCCATGTTGCTCCCATTTGAGCTCTTTCTACTAATACTTGTCCATATCCAGCAATAGTTAATGACACAGTCATTCCTAATACTCCAATAGTAATTAATGAAATTGCCATTTTAGAAGCAAAAGTTGCTTTTAAAACTTTAATACCATTTTTACCTTGTACACCTAAATAGAACATTCCAATTAAAATAGTTGCATATGCTCCAAAAAAGGCTAAGTGTCCATGAGCAGAAGTAAATTGTGTACCATGAGTATAAATATTTACTTGTGGTAAAGTATGGAAAAATCCCCAAACACCGGCACCTAAAAAGTTACCAAATGCATTTGTAACAAACCAAGCAAAAGCTGGAGAATTGTTCATAGTTTTCTCTTCTGAACCCTCTTTTAGTCCAGTCTCTTTACCCCAGTCATAAATTACATGCACAAACATTGCAACTAAAGGCACAGGTTCAAGTGCAGAGAATAATGCTCCAATTTCCCACCAATATTCAGGGGTTCCAATCCAGAAATAGTGATGCCCTAATCCTAAAATACCAGAACCAAAAAGCATAGTTACTTCAATCCATAACCACATCTCTACAATTTCTCTTCTAGCTCCAATTATCTTAATAAGACCATAGGCAGCTAAACATCCAACAAATACTTCCCAAGTAGCTTCAACCCATAAGTGGATTACCCACCACCACCAGTATTGGTCAACTGAGATATTATCAGTAAAGAACATTCCAGCAAGATATAAACCAGCAAGAGCTAATACATCTGCCATAAGAACTGTTACAATACCTGTTTGTTTTCCTTTTATTGCTGTTGCAAAAAGGTTAAAAACAAATACTAAAACTACTACTACAATACCTATATCTGCCCATCTTGGAGCTTCAATATACTCTCTACCTTCATTAATAAACCAAATAGTGAACTCACTTGCTGGTCCTACTTGAACTAAAATATATACTAAAACAACAACTGTAACAGCAGCAGTTAATATATAAAAGGCAAGATTTCCAAGTTTAATTCCTACAGTTTCAATTTCAGTTTCATCTGGTAATAAGTAATAAACCGAACCTATCATTGCATAAAGCATCCAGACTACTAAAGCATTAATATGAACCATTCTTGCAACATTAAAATCGAATACTTCAAAAAGAAATCCTGGAACTAAGAATTGAATTGCAGCAATAAGTCCCATAAGTAATTGTGCACCAAATAAAATAGCTGCAACTATAAAATACTTAATTGCTAATCTTTTAGATTCAAATTGTAAATTATTTACCATGAATTGCTCCTGTCACACCATCTATAGACATTCTTCCAAAGTTTCTTGGGAATCCATTTGTATCAATAGATGACATATGTTTTAAGAAAGCTACAAGACCTATTGCTTCTCTTTCAGTAATACCAAGATTTGGCATCATTCTCTCATGCGATGGATACATTGAAGGATTCTGTAAGAATTTAGACATTGCTTCTTCTTTTGTTGTTGAACCTGTCATTGGAATATAATTTTCCCATGCTGGGTCTAACCAAGCTTTTGTTAAGTCAGGAGCATAATATGCACCATTTCCTAATAGCGTATGACAATTCATACAGTTCTTAGCTTGAGAAGCTAATTTCCCTAACCTTAAAAGAGCAGAAGCCTCTTCTTCAGACCAATCATCTCTTCCAAAAAACTTCTCTTTTTCACCAATTTTTGGCACCTCATGACCTCTTCTAGTATCCATTTCATAAGTAATCTTATAATTGATTACTGTTGGAGCTGGTACTCTTTTTGTAATACCATTTTTAAGGTCAGCATCTGTTCCCATAGTAATCTGGCTCATTGAATCAAATGTAAGCCAAATTAATAAGACTGCAGCAAAACCAGTTACCCAACCAGCAGACCTTCTCCAGAAAGGAATACTAGTCCATACTGAAACAACTTTTCTAGACACTTTGTTCCTCCTAATGATTTATTGTTCGTATCTTTCTTCAGAACGAAAATTTAAGTAATAATACAAATGAGGAAGAATAAGATAACAAACCATTGTTACCATAAGTACTTTTATTGTAAAAGGATTACTCTGTATTTTCGCAGCAAAAAAATACATACAATATGTTTGTAAACCCCAAAATATATATGCAAAAGGCATATACATATTTTTAAGTTTTCCCATTTTTACTAGCGTATAAATAGCTACAAAAAATAGCCCAAATATCAATACAAAAGAAGAGGACAAAAATATTGGCAAAAAATCTTCCAATGCAATTTCGGGTCTTCTTATTAAAACAACATCTTCCATATTTCTTCTCCTTTTTGTGCAAACATATGAACCATTAAAAAATTCTAGTCTAAAACTTAGCTTAAAAAAATGATATATATCAATTTTTTATAATTGATGAAGTTATTTGGAAAAATAAAATAAAATGTATTTAAAAAGTAAAAAAATATAGTTTTTTATGAAGAATTGTTTTGATTATTTGATTAAAATTTAAAGAGAGTATTATCTATAGTTTTTGTAAAAAAGCATTTAAAGAGTTAGCAAATTTTTGGACATCTTTTTGTGTAAAAGCAGAAGGTCCTTTAGTAAGTTCTCCACTATCACGTATTTCTTGCATTAAATTTCTTACTGCAAGGCACTCTTTAATATTATCTTGAGTATATTGTAAGCCTCTATGATCCAAAGCATGAGCCTCTTTTTCAATAACTTTATTGGCAAGAGGGATATCAGCTGTTATAACAAAATCATCTTTTTGTAAAAGTTCAACAATTTTATTATCAGCTTCATCAGCTCCTTGTTCTACAATTAAGTATTCTATATAAGAAGAGTGTCCTATATTTATTTTCTTATTTGAAACTACCACAGTTTTTAGAGACAATCTTTCAATAGCTCTAAAAAGAATTGGTTTTAAAAGATTTGGAAAAGCATCACCATCTACATATAAAGTCATTATAAAATCTCTTTTACTCTTCCTACTTGTCCATCTTCTAACTGAACTTTTATGCCATGGGGATGATAAGAAGAGTTGGTTAAAAGTTTTTTTACTATACCTTGTGTAAGTTTATTAGTTCTTTGATCTTTCTTCAAAACAATATTAACTTTTAACCCTACTTCTATATCATCTCTTTCTTTTGGATTTCTAATCATTGAGGTCTATTCGTAAGCTAAAGCTTTTTTTGCTTCATCTAAATGGTAGAAGAATATTGCTTTAAAAGCAAAAGTTACCTTTGTTTTTTTCTCTTCACTTGTATCTAAAATATTGAAAGAGAAAGATTGTCCACTCTCTTTAGATTCAAAAGTTACTGTTGCAGGTTTTAAAGTTTTTATCATATTCATTACTGATTTATACTCTTTTGGATTAATTCCATCTAGCATATCCCCTACTTTCTCTTCTCTTCTAATAGAATCATATAGAGTTGTAAGAGTATCTTTAAGTAATGATTTACTTAATGAGATTTTCACTTTTTTAGTATGGAAAGTACCTGTTTTATTTAATAAAGGATTAGGTTTAATATCTCTTATCTCTTCAATAGTTGTTAAGAAAAAGTTTTTCCCACCTAAAATATCTGAGAACTCTTTAAACTGAGAACTTAGCTTCTCTTTTGTTTCAGTATCTAATTTTTTAAAATCCATAATATTCCTAATTTAATTTAGGCTATTTTATTATTTATTTCATAAGATAAAGATTGAAATTTACACTTAATTAACTTTTTGTAAACTTTTATTATCTAATTTATAAATTGTAGGGGTTAAACTCTCAATAAATGATTTATGATGAGAGACTATTATCATAGATTTTTTAATACTATTTAAAATCTCTACAATCTTTTTTTCTGCATCTTCATCTAAAGCATTTGTAGGCTCATCAAGAAGTAAAATTTTGGGTTTTGTAATTAAGATTCCAGCAAGTGCAACAATTTTTTGCTCTCCTCCACTTAAGTCATAAATATTTCTCTCTTCAAGATGTTCAATTCCTAATTCAGTTAAAGTATTTAGAGCTTTTTCATAGGCTTCATCTTTTTTAACACCCTTTGCTCTTAAATTAAACATTACATCTTCAATAACTGTGGGACAAAGGAAAAAATCACTTACATCTTGTGGTAAATAACCTATATCAGACCTATATTTTTTAAACTCTTTTAAACTATTCATTTTATCGTGAAAAAGAAATACCTCTCCCTCTTTTGGTTTTATTAAGCCAGCAAGAATTTTTAAAAAAGAGCTTTTTCCAGATCCATTAGAACCTATAATTGCTATTTTCTCTTCATGGGATACATTTAATGTAATATTTTCAAAAATCGTTTTTTCATTTACTTCATAAGATACATTTTTTACATTTATTGAACAACTCAAACTACAAAACCTTTAACATATAACATTGAAATTAAAAACAGTAAGATTAAATCAAAATAAGAGATTTTTATTTGGTTTATTAAATATATTCTACCATGAAAACCCCTTAGATTAAAAGACTCCTCTAAAGCTTGTGCTTTTTTGATTGATTTAACAAAAATATGCCCAAATAGATTTCCATAAGTCTCATAAGTAAATAAAGAGGAGTTTGCCCTAAAACCTCTTGCTCTTAAAGTCATACGAATACTTTTTAACTCATCACTTAATATTTGTATCATCTTTAGAGTAAAATAGATTGAACTTACTACTTTATTTGGAAATTTTAAATCATTTAAAGCTCTTACTATGTCATAACCACTTGAACGATAGAAAACTGTAAGATTAAATAGGATTATCATATTTGTACGAAGATAGATATTAAAAGCCTCTTCAAAAGTTGTTTGAAGAAGTAAAACAATAAATATCATAAGAATAAAAAGATTTAAGAAAATCAATCTTTTAAAAATTTGGAAGATATTTTTATATTCACAAAAAAGAACATAAAGTATTGGTAATAAATATAAAAGTTCTACATTTGAAAAACTAATAAAGATTGAATAAAATATTGCAGATACAAAACTTATAGTAGGAGATAGAAAAATCACTTTTTAACTCTTTTTAATCCTAAAAAAATCAAAATTATTAAAATGATTGCAATAATTGATTCTAAAAAAGAGTCTTCTTTTGTAATAGGAGTTTCCTCTTCTTTATTTTGAATATCAATTTTTCCTCTAGTTGCATGTCCACCAAAAGCCTCGACTCGAATACAACTAATATCTTTATAATCTGCTAATAAATACTCTCCATTTTCATCTGTTTGTAAACTTTTAACTAACTTATCATCTTTATCAAGTAACTCTACCTTGCAATTTTTACAAGGGGCTCCTGAATTAAAATAAGAGTAAATATAGAGTTTTTCATCTTTAAAGTCTAGAAAAAGGTTTAACTTATGTGCAAACAATGTTGCCGAAATAAACAGAAGAAAAAAGAGTATTCTCAAAGTTTTGCCTCACTTATCAAATCAGGTATTGATTTCTTTAAATAATTTATTAAAAATAGTGTTACTAAACCCTCTATAAACATTGCAGGAACATTAGCTAAAAAAACTGTATAAGAAGCATATAAATACTCCTCTTTTGATAAGGCTAATATTAAAGCTAAAAATAGAGTTGATAGTAATACAGCAAGAAATCCTATCATAAAGTATTTTATTTTTTCAGAAAAAAAGTTTAAAAATCCATATTTTGAAGCTAAATATATTAAATATGCAGGTAAAGACATAATAATTAAGTTTGCACCTAAAGAACTAATTCCTCCATATCCTAAAAGAGTAGCTTGTAATAAAAGTGCAATAAAAATTGCTAAAAATACTTGTGCACCTAAAATTATACCAATAATACCAATTAAAATTAAATGTATTTGTACAAAACCCAATGGAATATGTACAAAAGAAGCAATAAAAAATAGTGCTGACATAGAAGATACAATGGCAATATTTTTATTTTTCAAATCTTTAAATGAGTAAAGTAAAAATGAAGTAGCAATTATGGCTGATCCAATTGCTACTTCACTTGTTAATATTCCATCAGATATATGCATTTTTAATAAGCCTTAATCCAGATTAATGCTCCATTTTCTATTGGATACATTTTACCTTTATACTCTTTTTCTCCTTCTTCAATCAGTGCTGCAAATCCCCACCAACCTTTATGATTCATAACAAAAGAGAAGTTTCCATTTTCATCTGTTTTCACAACTTGAGTAATATGTGTATCACTTGGTGCTTTTAATCCAAACTCATTATATAGTTCTACTTCTACTTCAACATTACTTGCAGCTTTTCCATTATGTAAAACTTTACCACTGAAAATATTACCAGCATAAAGAGAAAAAGGTTTAACCATAGGAATGATTTCATATTTTAATCCAATAGCTTCATCCCAACCATCTTCCATTGCATATGCAGAGATAATTGATTTTGGAACATGAGAGATAAATTTTTCTTCTGCTGGCTCAAAATAAGGCTCTGGCTGTACAAAAAACTTATAAACACCAGGTCTTTTTATTTTGTAAGTTGTCTCCCAAGCTTTATGTTCAAACTTTGATACTTCTTTTAAAGATAGCTTCTCTTTTTTATTTTCTAAATAAATGCCTTCTGGTTTTTCCATTGTCATACCAGTTTGCTCAAAAGGGTGAATAAACATTGCCTCAAACTTTACAGTTGACTGCTCTTTTGAATTAACATTATCTGTTGAGGGTAGAAATGTTAAGAAGTGTGCATTTGCAATTGTTGCACCTATTAATGCTAGTGATGAAATAAGTTTTTTCAAGATATGCCTCCAAATTTTTTATAAATTATAATTCTTTGGCTTTTATAAGGAAATAAATTTTATGCTTTCTTATGTAGTTTAGGAACTAATTATTATAACTTGCTATTGCAACTATTAATGCTTGCAATCCTAGTATAATCCAAAGAATTTTATTTGAGTTTTTATCAAACCATTTATTAAATTTTTGAAAAGTTGTCATAAGAATTTAAATTAAAAATAGCACTTTAAAAGTGCTATTTTTTAAACTATAAATAAGGCAAGAAGTACTAATGCTGCTAAATAAATAGCACCAAAAATTGCACCTAATAGCCACCATTTTGCTTGAGAGATATACCCTGCTCCATACCAAATTGGAGATGGTCCTGTAGCATAAGGAGTTAAAATGCCCATTAATCCTAAAGAACCTACTAATAATAAGGCTAAAGAGTGAACCATATCTGCTGGAATAAGATTTACTGCAATTCCTATAAATAGCGGTAATAAAGCTACAACATGAGCTGTAACACTCGCAAATAAATAGTGGAATAAAAAGAATAAAACAACTAATGTAAGTACCACAATAGATGGACTTAATCCTTCAAGCCAAGTTGAAATTAAACCTGCTGACCAATCTAAGTAACCTACTTTTTTTAATCCACCTGCCATAGCAACTAAAGTAGCAAACCAAATGAATACATTAATTGCTGCTTTATTAGAAATTACATCATCCCATGAAATTACATTTGTTAAAACAAGTAAACATAAAACTGAAATTGCAGCAACTGTACTATCTACTCCAATTTGTTTTCCAAAAATCCATAAAACTAAAGCTAAAAGACCAAGACCTAACATGATTAATTCTTTTTTAGTAATCGGTCCCATTTTATTTAGTTCTTCTGTTGCCCAAGCTGGAGCTTCAGGAGATTTTTTTTGTTCTGGTGGATAAATAACATATGCTAAATATGGTACTAATAAGAAAAGAGGAATCATTACTATTGCTAGCGTTGAAAACCATTGTCCCCAAGTAATTACTATATTTGCATTTTTTTCAACTAATGATACTGCTAAAAGGTTTGGAGCTAGTGCTGTTAAGAACATTGAACTCGTTACACAAGTTGATGCAATTGCAACCCATGAAATATAAGCTCCTAATTTTCTAGGCTCATTTTCTGGTGTTGAATTAAACATTTGTGGAATATTAATTGCAATAGGGAAAATTGTACCTGCACTTCTTGCCGTATTTGAAGGCATAAAAGGAGATAATACACCATCTGCAAAAGCAACAGCATATCCTAAACCTAAAGAAGTTTTTCCCAGTTTTTTAACTAATATTAAAGCAATTCTTTTTCCTAAACCACTTTTTTTATAACCTAATGCAAACATAAATGCTGCAAAAATTAACCAAATAACACCATTAGAGAAGCCACTTAATGCCCAATCTCTACTAGCTTTTGCACTATCACTTACTAATCCAAAAGATGCACTAAATGCAACACCAACTAATCCAATCATTGCTGCTGGAATAGGTTCTAAAATTAATCCAACAATAACACCTATGAATACTGCAAAGAAATAATGTGCATTTGTAGTTAAACCTTCGGGAGTTGGAAGAATAGCAATAAATATTGCAACTAAAATGGGTAAAGCCATTTTCATTTTGTTAGATAACATAATTAACTCCTTCTTATAATAATTATGTAATATATTTATGATTATTACATAATTTTACTTTAAAAATTTTAAATAATTTATATTTTAAGATTAAAGTATAGGTAGTATTAAACTACCTTACTACACTATACTTGACCGAAGATGAATTAAGAGTTTTTAGGAAGTAGTTTTACAGGAACGATTTGGAACTAAATTATACTAAGCTAAGCCCTAAAATATTTACTTTATCCAAAATAATATATTTATAGTACCGCAAAAAATACCGTAATATTTTATATCGATTTTTATCATTAATATTAAATTAATTTTTAAAACTAACAATTTATATTAAGTTAGGTCTTTTATCAATCTTTTGTTTTATTATATATAAATTAATATTAAATATATAAAAACATAACGCTAAAAAACAATATATTTTCTTAATAAAAAGCCCATTTATAGGGACTTTTACTTTTTATCGACAATTCTCAAAAAATAAACTAAAATTTTCAGAACATATAAAAAAAGAAAGGAAAATAATCAAATGGAAAATGACAAATTACTTAAAATAAAAGAAGTATGTAATCTACTAAATGTATCAACAAGAAAATTTTATGAAGATATAAAAACAGATAAAACTTTTCCGCAAAGTTTTAGATTAGCAAATACTAAAACAAAGTTATATTCACAAAAAGAAATTAGAGAGTGGATTAATTTACAAATGCAAAATAATAGAGTTTCTTAAAACTCTCTCTTAAGACTTTGGCGAGTGAAAGAGAGAGCGTTAATTAAATCCCAAGATAGGTTTTAATCATTTGCATTATAACATATTATAAATTGCACATGATTATTTAACTTTAAATCATATATTAAAGGTAAATAATGAATACCAATAAAAAGTTTTTTTGGTTAAAACTAAAGAATGATTTTTTTGATAGAGAAGAAATCAAAATAATTGAAAATCAACAAAATGGGAAAGACTACATCATATTTTACTTGAAACTTTTACTTAAAAGTGTAGAAAATGAAGGAGAACTTTTTTTTAGAAATACAATTCCATATTCCCCTGATATGCTAGCAACGATAACAGATACATCAATTGATACAGTAAAAGTTGCAGTTAATTTATTTATAGAACTTAAATTAATGGAAAGATGGGATGATGGCACACTATTTATGATAGAAACCCAAAATATGGTAGGTTCTGAGACAAAATGGGCAGAAATAAAAAGAAATCAACGTTCTAAGAATAAACAAAGTGGACATTGTCCAACAAGAGTCCCAAAAAGTCCAGTAGAGATAGAACCAGATAGAGAGAAAGAGACAGAATCAGATTTAGATTATACTAATTGGGACGCTTTGATGTGTATGTATGAAGTAGAAAAAGAAAAAAAGAAAAAGTCAAGAGCTTACACACAGAAACCAAGAACAACCAAATCAACTGCTCATGATACTGCTTAGTTAATTTTAAAGTATAAACAACTAAAAGATACGCAGTACACACATTTTTTTATCTAATAGTTTTTGGATAAACATTAATAAATTAAATAAGATAAAAAAATCGTGCCAGCCAAAAAAATTATTGATTTTACGTACAAATATATTTTAAACTATTTAATTTAAAAACATAAGAAGTACGTATGCACTGTGTGCCTATGTACCATGTATTTAGGTAAACCATAAATACAACTTACTAACCTCTCACTTTGTGTTAGGTTGTAAGTTCAAGGGGTACAGTCGCCACCCTTAAAAATCCCCATTATTCTATACTTAAAGGAGAAGTATTTTGAATCAAACAAAGAAAGTACAAGTTCGTTTTGCAACTACTAGTAAAACTATCCAAAGTATAAACCATGACTTTAGAATTGCTAAACCCAATTACTTAAGACATAATATGTACCACAACAAGTTTGATAATATCTATTTTGGGTATGATCCAAAACAATTAAAACAACAAGCTAAAAAAAGCTTTGATGAATATAATCAATTATATAAAAAGAAACATCATAGAAACTTACAAAAGAGTAAACAATCAGATCATCTAACGGGAGTCATTACCCTAAGTCCTATTATAAACGAATGGCTAGAACAAGGTAAAGTAACCAAAGAGCAACTAGAAAAATCTTTTACAGATTCAGTACCACTAATCCAAGATAAGATACATACTATCTTAGGTGATGATAGCATTAAGTTATCTCATTATGTAATTCATTATGATGAGAAGACACCTCATATGCACTTTGCTTTTAATAACCATACAAAAAATGGTGAAGCTGTATGGTATAACCTAAGAAAAAGTGGAAGACTATCAGAGTTTCAAGATATTGTTGCATCTACTTTTAAAGATATAGGACTTGAAAGAGGTGTTAGAAAGTCTACTGCAAAACATCTGTCTGTTAGACAGATGCATGAAGAAGAGATTAAACAACTTAAAAAAGATATACAAGACCATATCAAACAACTTCAATCTCAAAAGAAGAACCTAAAGAAAACTGTAGAAGATAAGAAAGAATTAAAAAGTGAACTTGATAGTATTGACAGTTTAGTTAAAAAAGCAAGATTAGAGCTTAAGAATGAAAGTTTAACCTTAGAATCAATTACAAAAGAAAAAGAAGAACTTGAAACTACAATCAATACCATAAAAGAAGATAAACCAACCATAGATATAAAACCAACTAAGGTTTATAATACAGATAAAATATTAGATGAATGTATTACCGCTAAGCTAGGTTTTACAAAAGTAGATAAAAATAAATTAAAACAGTATCTTAACTTCTATGCTAAGCACCTAAAAAAGTATAATGAGTTTGCAAATGCAATTAATGGACAAAATCACCCAAAAGACTTACTACTTGAAAATAAAAAGCTCATAGAAGAGAATAAAACACTTTTAAAACAACAAAACAATATAAATACATACTATGTAACCAAAAGAAGATATACCAAGCTTATAGGTGAAAATAGAAGCTTACAAGAACAACTGCAAGAAGAACAAACTTTAACCAAAGAACTTAATGTAAAAGTTGAACAATCAAAAGCATACTTTGGTATAAATAAAAAATTAAAAGATGAAGTAAATGACCTTAAAATAAAACTGCATAACCTTGATATTATGCAAGAAGAACACAAAAGAATGGATGAAGCATTTACTCAAATAAGTAAATATCTTAAATGTGAAGATGATTTAGATGTCATAGTTTCTAAGGTTGCTAAATATACTGGAAGTGAAGATAAAGGGAGAAAGATAAATCATAATAAATTAAAGTGATTTATCTTAATTCTTAAAATATATAGACCTTTTGTAGATATAATTATTTTCTAGTTTATGTTAGTTAGATATAATAATGAAACAAATTTTTTGATAAAGAGATACAATATGATTAAACCAAACTGGAATATTTTTAAAGCAAAGTTTAGTGAAAACCCTCAATATAATTTTGAATGGTTTTGTTATTTACTATTTTGTAAAGAGTTTAACAGAGAGTTTGGAATTTTTCGTTATATAAATCAAGCAGCTATAGAAACTGACCCTATAAATGTTAAAGATGAGATAATAGGATGGCAAGCAAAATTTTATGAAACTTCATTATCTGACCATAAAGAAGAAATATTATCTACTATTGAAAAGTCAAAAAAATATTACTCAAATATTACTAAATTATATTTTTATACAAATCAAGAATGGGGACAAAATAAAGGTAAAAAGCCTAAAGGTTTAATTGAAGTTGAAAATAAAGCCAAAGAATTAAATATAACATTAGAATGGAAAACAGCTAGTTTTTTTGAATCTGAATTTGTATCAAGCAATAATCAAATTTTTGCAAAGCATTTTTTTGTACAGGAAAAAAGTATCTTTAATTTATTAGAAGAACAAAAACAACATACTGAAAATATTCTAAATGAAATCCATACAAAAATTACTTTTAAAAATCAAGATATTGAAATAAATAGAGAATATTGTATAGAAAAATTAAAGGCACTATCTCAAAAAGTTTCAATTTTAACAGGTATTGGAGGAGTGGGAAAAACAGTAATTATAAAAAAATTATACGAACACTTTAAAGAAGTATCTTCTTTTTTTGTATTTAAGGCTACGGAGTTTGAACTAAGACATATAAATGATTTGTTTAAAGACTTTACTTTTTATGAATTTTCTGAAGCGACAAAAGAACAAAAAAATAAAATTATTGTAATAGACTCTGCTGAAAAACTTTTAGACTTAAAAAACACAGACCCTTTTAAAGAATTCTTAGCAATATTAATAAGAAATAAATGGCAAATTATATTCACTACAAGAAATCATTATTTAGAAAATTTATATACAGATTTATCTGAAATTTATAATATAGCACCTTTAAATATTAATATTAATATTTTAAAACAAAAAGAATTAAATGAATTATCTGAAAAATATTCTTTTACATTGCCCACTGATGAGAAACTATTAACACTAATAAAAAATCCATTTTATTTAAATAAATATTTAAAATATTACAATGAAGCTAATAAGTTAAATTATAATGATTTCAAAAATGAACTATGGAATAAAATAATAAAAAAATCTAAACCTGAAAGAGAAAGATGTTTTTTCAATATCGCATATGAAAGAGCAAATAGTGGGCAATTTTTTATTATTTCTGATTGTGAATCAACTATTTTACATGAATTAGTGGAAGATGGTATATTAGGATATGAGAAAGCTGGATATTTTATAACTCATGATATTTATGAAGAATGGGCACTTGAAGAAATAATTGAAGTAGAATATATAAGAAGATCCAATGAATTGGATTTTTTAAAAAAAATTGGACAATCACTACCAATTCGTAGAAGCTTTAGAAATTGGATATCTGAAAAATTACTTCTTCAAGATGAGACTATTAAAACATTTATTGATGAAATTATTACAAATAAGCAAATTGAACAATTTTGGAAAGATGAATTATTGGTTTCTGTTTTACTATCAGATTATTCAAAAGTTTTCTTTGAACTTTTCAAAGATGAATTATTAGAAAATGAACAAAAACTATTAAAACGTATTACTTTTATATTAAGAATGACATGCAAAGAACTTGATAATGATTTATTTTTACAAATGGGAATTAAAAGTCTAAATATATTCTCTTTAAAATATGTACTAACAAAACCAAAAGGAGAAGGTTGGAGTTATCTTATTAAATTTGTTTTTGACAATTTAGAAGAAATAGGAATAAAAAATATAAATTTTATTCTGCCTGTAATACATGACTGGAATAATAAAAATAATAATGGAGAAACTACAAAATGTTCCAGTTTAATTGCTTTACAATTTTATCAGTGGACTATTGAAGAAGATGTTTATTGGTCTAGAGATGATTCAAAAAAAGAACTTTTTCAAGCTATAATAAATGGTTCATCAGAAATAAAATATGAATTAGAAAATATTTTCAATGAAATTTTAGAAAATAAATGGAAGAATCATGGAGAACCATATAATGATTTAATAAAGTTTGTTCTGACAAAAATTGAAGCTATTCCGATTGTTAAAAATCTGCCAAAACATATTTTAGAATTAGCCAATTTATTTTGGACATATACTCCCAAAAAAGACGATAGATTATATCGTTCAAGGATAGAAGTTGAGCAACACTTTGGATTAGAAAGCAATCATTCAGATTATCATCCTGCTAGTGCTTATCAAACACCTATTTACTGGTTATTACAATCTAATCCTAAAGAAACTATTAATTTTATTTTAGAGTTTACTAATAAATCAATAGAAAAATATGTTATTTCTAAGTTTGACCACTCAGTTAAGGTAGTTAATGTATCAATAGATAAAAATACTAACCAAGAGCAATATATAAGTCATTGTCTTTGGAATATGTATAGGGGTACAAGTTCTCCTATAAGTCCATATTTACTTCAATCTATTCATATGGCTTTAGAAAAATACTTTTTGGAAATTGGAAAAGATATTGAAAGTGAAACTCTTGAGAGTTGGTTAATTTACCTTTTAAAACATTCAAAATCAGCTTCAATTTCTTCTGTAGTTTCAAGTATAGTTTTAGCTTATCCTGATAAAACATTTAATGTTGCTCAAATATTATTTAAAACAAGAGAATTTTTTATACAAGATACTGCAAGATTAATTTCAGACCAAGGTGCGGAATCATTATATTCAATTGGTAAAAGTTGGGGTTCAAACCATAATAGTTTTTTCGATGAAGAAAGAATAAGTACTTGCAAAGACAAACATCGCAATTCTACTTTAGAAAATCTTTTTTTAAATTATCAATTTTTTAAAAGTAAAGATGTATCTGATGAAGAAGTAAATAAAAGACAAGAAAATTTATGGTCTATCTTGGATAATTATTATGCTAAATTATCAGAAGAGACAACACAAAGTGAATCTAATAAAACTTGGCGAATTTACTTAGCAAGAATGGATAAAAGAAAAATGACACCAACAGTAGAAAAAACTGAAGAAGGTACCATTATAAATTTTAATCCCGAATTAGAATCAGATTTAAAAGAATTTAGTGAAGCATCAATTAGTAAAAATAGTGAGTCATTAATATATACTCCATTAAAACTTTGGGCTGAATATAAATTCAAAAATGATAAAAAAGCAGAGAAATATACTCAATATAATAAAAACCCCGAAAATGCAATTAAAGATGTACAAAAAATAATTAATAAATTAAATAAAAATGTAGATGATGATGAAAATAATTTTATATTATTTAATAGGTCTACTCCTATTTTTGTTTGTTCTGTATTAATAAGAGATTACTTTCAAGATTTAGATACGGATACAAAAGAATTTTGTAAAAAAATCATACTAGAAATAGCGACTTTTTCACTTAATCCAAGTTATCAATATCAAATCTCAGATGGTGTTCAACAAGCTTTTTCAGTAATGCCTATTTTATTTAATAGTTTTGCTGATAAAAAAGAAGATATTAAACTTATTTTACTTCTAGGATTATTTAGAACTGATCATGTAGGTGGAATATTAGAACATGAAAATTTTAATATTTTTCCAATGTTAGCAATAAATGATTTATGGGAAAAACATTTTGATGATGCTCAATCTTTATTATTTGGATATATATTTCTAAAACCTCTATATGATGAGTTAATCCTAAAAATTAGGCAAGAAAATTATGATAAAGGTGTTTATTCCTATCAATGTAATAGTCTAGAAAGACTCTATGAGGAAAATAAAGATATATTTCTAGAAATCATTGAAAATAAAATAGAGTTTGACAGCTTAGACTTTAATAAATTAGACTTCTTCTCCCTAAAAACAGTATTTAGGCTTATTCCAAGTAAAACACAAGATAAAAATCATAAAGAAATAGTTTTATCAATTGTTTCAAAATTTGCAAATACCTTACTTTCAAGTAATAATGATGATAATATAGACTACACTATCAAACATGATTTCATGCAAAAATATGCTTACTTTGTATTACATTTACCTCAAAATGAGATACAAAAATACTTAGACCCATTTATAGTTAAATTCAATAAATCCGAACATATAGCAGATTTATTAAAAGAATTTATTCATGCTGAAGATAATTTAAATACATATGATAATTTTTGGTTTATTTGGAATAGTTTTAAAGAAAAAATATTTGAAATATGTAAGGATGGTGATGAATACAGCTATGTAGATAAAATAATAAAAAGTTATCTCTTTGCTGAAATTAGATGGAAAGAAACTGCTAAAGACTGGCGTTCATTTAAAGAACAAAATAAAAGATTTTTTAGAGATATTTCTGAAAACATTGGTCATTGCCCATCTACTTTATATTCATTCTCAAAACTATTGAATGACATAGGAACTCCCTATTTAGAAGATGGAATAAATTGGCTATCTACAATTTTAGATACAAATAAAAATTATATTGATAAAAAACTAGAAACAAATACTATATATTACATTGAACATTATATTAAAAGATATATTTATAGAAATCGTGACAGAATTAGAACAACCAAAATATTAAAGGGTAAAGTATTGATAGTATTAAATTTTTTAATAGAAAAAGGTTCAGTAGTAGGTTACATGTTGAGAGAAAGTGTTATATAAATTTTAATATATTAATTTATTTACATCAATATCTAAATAATCTACAATTCTTACTACATGTAATAAATTAAAATGTTTTCCATTTTTATTATTCTCACAATCACAATAAAAACTCACAGAATTAAATCCTACATTTTGTGAGAATTCTAATTGTGATTCGCCTTTCTCTTGGCGATATTTTTTCACATTTGTTGATACTAATTTATAAAATTCTTCTGCATCTTCATAGAGTTTATTCAATTATTCACCTAATGGTTAATTATTTTTTAAAGTCTATCAATATAGAATATTTAAATCATTCAGCTATAGATGAATAAAACAAATAAAGTGTAATAAAATGCAAGAAAAAATAGATATCAAATCATTTCAAAATGCTTTAAAAGAGTATATGGAAATAACAGATCAAAAATTCAAAGACAAATTACAAGAGGATGATCTCCCAGCAGATATAAAATTTGGTCAATTTGAATTTAACTTTATAGATGATCATTATGAACTAAAACAAGTCTTTTATATAAATGATGATCAAAATGATAAAGATGAAATGATAGAACTATCTAAAGTATTAACACAATTTTATAAGGAAAGAAATAATGGCATTAATTAAATGTCCCGAATGTGAAAATGTAGTATCTACAAATGCTAAAACTTGCCCACAATGTGGAGAAAATCTTGAAGATAGTCTAAAAAACTCTTTAGAAAAACTAGGTGGTTCTTTTGTAGGAGTATTTTTAGCAATAGTAATAGCTATTGGTGTAGGGGGTTTCTTTGAAGAGATGAACCTTATCAATGATAATAACTTAGTTTTAGTATATATCATAGCTTTTTCAACATCTATTTTAATAATTGGTAATTTAATGTCAAAGATAGTTAAAAAGTTTGGAAGAAAATTTGAAACAGTTGATGGTGGAGTTCACGATTACAGTCATGATAAAAGTATAAACAAAATAAATAAAATAGCTTTTCCAATAATAGCAGTAATGATAGTAGTTGCTATTGGAATCAAACTAGGTTAACCAATCAAATAAACTCACAACACAGTAAGAATAGGAACTGCATTCAAAGACCATAAATTGAAAATTCCTAGAAATGGCTAGACTTAGATTTTACAAAGTTCTTTAAATAATTTAACTTGTTAAATATATAATACACTACTATGATAAATCATCCATAATCAATTTTTTTAAGTAAGCAGATTTACTCATACCTAATTCAATAGATCTTTTTTCAAACTTTTCATAATCTTCAGCACTAAGATTAGTAGATACATTTTTAAACTTAGCTTGTGCCTTTTTAAGACTTTCTCTTCTTTTTTTATCTTTTTTAGATATTTTTTCTTTCTCTTTTTCTTTAGATAAAATAGTCTTTTTTATCTCATACATATCTTTTGATAAAGAGGCTATATTATAGGATATTTTGTCAATATTTTGTGTTGATAAATCTTCCATTTTTTCTCCAAATAATGATTATTTATAATATTATATATAATCACTACTTAATAAATACAATTGTAAAGTTTTTATATTCAAATTTAAAAGGAAAAACTATGCTTATTGAATTAAAATTAGGAAAACCAGTAGAGCCAGTTGGAGATTGTGCAACATTCTATTATGAGACTGAAAATGAGTATTTTATTAATGAAATAAAAAAATATAAATGTCCATTTAGGTTAGCAATGTTTCTTGATGAAGCAATGGAAGAGTTTGATGATATTAAAGAGCTAATTAGATTAGAACCTAATCAAAAAGTTGACTTACTTGTTGATTTATTAGCTGAATCAGAACGAATGATTAAAGATCCTACTTTATTTGCATTTTCAGATAAGTACTTGGAACAAACTAGTTATTTAGACAAGTATGGATATGAGATTGAAGTTGAAGAATCTGATTTAACAGAAAAAAGTGATAGAGGCTATGAAATGGAAGTTGATAGCTATTTATATAAATAATAATCATAAAATAAAAAAGGACTAATAAAATGAAAATTAAATTAATTGAAAATATATTGCCAGTTATAATAATGTGTATAATTTTACTTATATTAAAAGATGAACTCCCTAAATATTTTTCTAGTGATACTTGGACTATAATTTATCCAGGGAATAAAGACTATGATATTAATCATAATTTTTACCTAACTATTCTCTTCTCAGGGATACTATTAGGATATACAGTCCTTCAAACTTTTTTTGAAAAAAGTAATTTTTGGGTTAAATTATTGGTAAGTGCTTTTTTAATACTTTTTACACTTCCATTATATATGGCACAAAGTAAATTTGTTATAGATGATGCGATAAAAGAGAAAAAACAAAATGAAAAAATAATAAAACTAAATTTATCATTAGAAGAATTGAAATTAGAATTAATGAAATTAAAGAATGATAATAAAAAAAGATCAAAACCTAATTAATATAATATTTTATAACAAGTTTATTTACATTATATAAACGATGTAGAATAATAAGTTAGATACAATACCCACAATAAAAATACTAGTATTATTATTGTTGGGAGATATTAAGACTTATGGCAAAAAAAGAAGTTAAAACAGATTTATGGGTATATGAATTATTAAAAGAAGTTAATATAGATTTAGATCCCCAAGGTAGTTCAATAAAAGAGATTGATGAAGCATTAAAAACAGCTTCAAAAGGTGGAACTGGCAAAGTTGGATTTCCTGAGTATGTTGGTGTTGTAAAAGATTTTATATTAGTTATAGAAAATAAAGCATCAGTTGATAAACATATTAAGTTAAAAGATAAAGTTATTAGTGATAATGTAAAAGATATTAAAGACTATGCAGTTAATGGAGCTTTATTTTATGGAAAACATTTAGTTGAAAATACAACTTATAATAAAGTTATTGCATTCGGTATATCTGGAGATGAAAAGAAACACAAAATAAGCCCACTATTTATAGATGAAACTAAATTTTATAGGGAGCTACCAGAGGTTGAGAGTCTTATTTCATTTAATAAAGATAATATTGATGAATACTATGTAAGAGAGGTTCTACAAGAAGAAACTGATAAAGAAAAAGAGTTGTCAGAAATTTTAAAAGATGCTAGTGACCTGCATGAG
Organism: Halarcobacter bivalviorum; assembly: GCF_003346815.1. Lineage (NCBI taxonomy): Bacteria > Pseudomonadati > Campylobacterota > Epsilonproteobacteria > Campylobacterales > Arcobacteraceae > Halarcobacter > Halarcobacter bivalviorum. The sequence continues at coordinate 382,627 of NZ_CP031217.1, read as the reverse complement.
GACTTAAGAAACTATGGTAATTTAAAGGATATTCATAAACCCATTATAGTATCAGGAATATTATTAGCATTAAGAGAAACAGAATTTAAAAACTTTTCTATTGAGGACTTAACAGGGGATGAAATAAATACTGATGGAGATAAAATCTATCATGCAATTGAGTCAAACCTAAGAAGATCAAAAGTTTCTCCAGAAGTTAAAAGAGATAAAATACTGAGTCAATTTGGAATGTTTAAAAGTGAACAAGTACTTAATGAAATCAATGATACATTGAACAAAACACCTTTAAAGCACTATACAGAATTTTTAAATAAAAAAATTTATAAAAGTATTAAATACTCTAAATCATCAGAGGATTACATAGGTAGATTTTATGGTGAATTTATGTCTTATTCTGGTGGAGATGGTCAAACATTAGGTATTGTATTAACTCCTAAACATATTACAGATTTATTTTGTGAATTAGTAGATATTAAAACAGAAGATATAGTTTTAGACCCGTGTGCAGGAACAGCAGGTTTTTTAATTGCAGCAATGCACCATATGTTAATCCAAACAGATAATGAAAATGTTAAGAAAAGTATCAGACAAAAACAACTTCATGGAATAGAACAAAGAGCTGATATGTTTACCATTGCTACAACAAATATGATTTTAAGAGGGGATGGAAAAAGTAATCTAATTAATGAAAACTTTTTAAAACAAGAACCTAGTAAATTACAATTATCAACAGAAGCAACCGTAGGAATGATGAATCCACCTTATTCTCAAGGTTCAAAACAAAACCCAGATTTATATGAAATATCATTTACAGAACACTTATTAGATAGTTTAGTTGAAGATGGTAGAGCAATAGTTATTATCCCTCAATCTTCAATGACTGGTAAAACTAAAGAAGAACAATCAATAAAAGAAAACATTTTGAAAAAGCATACATTAGAGGGAGTTATCACACTTAATAAAGATACCTTTTATGGCGTTGGAACTATGCCTTGTATTGCAGTATTTACAACTGGGACACCACATCCAAAAGATAAAATAAGTAAGTTTATTGATTATAAAGAAGATGGTTTTAAAGTAAGTCCTCATATTGGACTAATTGAAACAGAACAGGCAAAAGATAGAAAACAACACTTATTAGATGTTTGGTTTGATAGAATTGAAGCAGAAACTAAGTTTTGTGTAAATACTACTATTGAAGCTGAGGATGAGTGGCTTCATAGTTTTTATTATTTCAATGATGAAATACCAACAAATGAAGATTTTGAAAAAGTAGTAGGAAATTATTTATCTTTTGAGTTTTCTATGATAATGAATGAAAGAGATTATTTATTTGGAGTTGAAGATGACAAAGAAAACAACAAAAAATAGTATAGTAAAATTAAATGAGATTCAATGGAAGGAATTTTTTATTGGTGGAGAGAATGGCTTATTTGATATCACTTCTAGTTCAAGTGGAATAGATAAAAACAAATTAAATATTGAAGAAAAAAATAGCAATATACCCTATATAACAAGATCAAATATTGATAATGGTATTAATCAATTCATCACAATAAATCAATTAGATAAATACAATTTAGATGAAGGTAATGTTATAACTATTGGACTTGATACTCAAACAGTTTTTTACCAACCACATAGTTTTTATACAGGGCAAAATATTCAAGTATTGAGACATAAAAAGATTAATAAGTTTAATGCTTTATTTTTAATACCTTTAATAGAAGTTCAAATGGAAAAGTTTAATTGGGGTGGGAATGGTGCTACCTTGGGACGATTATTTAGAACTAAAATAATGTTACCAATAACCAATAAAGGAAATCTTGACTGGAACTATATGGAAACTTATGGTAAAAATATTTTAATTGAAAAACAAGAACAATATAAGCAGTATATTCAAAAAGTATTCAAAAAGTTAAACTATAAAAAAATTGATAATTTACAAGAAAAAAATTGGAAAGAGTTTTTTTTAACAGATATATTCACAGAAATACAAAGAGGTAAAAGACTTACAAAAGCAAATCAGATACAAGGTAAGAAGCCTTATGTGTCTTCTTCTAGAGCTAATAATGGAGTTGATAACTATATAGAGAATGAAGAGAAAGTTAGAATATTTAGTGATTGTCTAAGTTTGGCAAATAGTGGTAGTGTAGGTGCAAGTTTTTATCATTCTTACGAGTTTGTGGCAAGTGATCATATTACACATTTAAAAAATGAAAACTTTAATGAATATATATATTTATTCATTTCTACATTAACAAGTAGGTTATCCGAAAAGTATAATTTTAATAGAGAAATTAACGATAAAAGAATATCAAGAGAAAAAATACTTTTACCAATAAATGATAAAGAAGAACCTGATTATGTTTATATGGCACAATACATAATTAATATGAAGTATAAAAAAATCAAGCAATATTTAACTTTTAAAGAAAAATAATACATTAGTATTTTAAATTCATAGTGTTCAAGTTCTGTGTCAATCTTTAATATTTTATCAGATTGATATGAGACTTTTAACACTTCTTTATTTTAACCTATCCAACCAATTAGCATACCATTGAATAAGCTCCCTCTTCTCTTCAAAGTATTTAAATTTCGATTCTCTATTATATGATGCTTTAACTCTATTTCTTTCTTTATGAGCTAAACAAGCCTCTATAATATCAGAATGAAAACCATGCTCTTTATAAAGATTATGTGCAATTGTTGAAAACATACTTCTAAAGCCATGTACTGTATGTCTATTTTGATATCCAAGTCTTACTAATGTATCACTTAGAGTTGCACCTGATACACCTCTATCACTTTTTTGAGGTGATGGAAATACAAATTCACTTCTATGTCTTGAATAAGGCTCTATTTCTTTTATAAGCTTAATAGCTTGATGAGGCAAAGGACAAACAAACTCTATATTCATTTTCATCTTCTCTTTTGGTATAGCCCAATAGCCCTCTTCTAAATTTAATTCATTCCATCTCATTAATCTTATATTCTCACTTCTAACAAATATATAAGGAAGTAGTTTAAAGATAAATATAGTACTTATATCACTTCTGTATTTTTCACTTATTGAATTTATATCAATAAGCAACTGTTTAATATCTTCTGGTTCTATAAGTGCTGGAAGGTGTGCATCTTTTTTATTTGGTACAAGAATTGATTTTTTATCTATATCAGCAATGATATTATGCTCTACATATTCATTTGTAACTGCATACATATATATTTTATTTACTAAAGCTAGTAATCTATGAGCAGATTCTATTACACCTTTTTCTTGATACTTTTGTAAAGCATTTATAATATCTATTCTTCTAATATCTTTTATTGCTATATTACCTAACCATATAGTGATATTTTTTAGTATTCTTTTATTTTGAATAATAGTAGCTTCTGATTTACTCTTTTTTCTTAACTCTAACCAATCTTCTATTACATCACTTAAAGTTATTGTTTCAGATGTCTTTTTAGCTTTTTTAATTGATATAGGATTTACATTATTAGCTAATGAGTACTTAGCTTCATCTTTTTTTGTTCTTGCATCTTTTAAAGATACAGTAGGATAAATACCAAAAGACATAGATTTTCTTTTTCCACCATAAGTGAAGTCATATCTCCATGATTTTGTTCCATTCTTTTTAACTACAAAATAAAGACCTTCACCATCACTTAGTTTGTAATCTTTTTCTTTAGCTTTAGCATTTTTAAGTTGCGTATCATTAAGGGGTTTAACGGTTCTTGCCATTTTATTACGGTACTCACTTTCTAAAAGTTTCTCAGTACCGTCAATAATACCGTAAAAATACTGTAATTATTCTAAAAAGTTTGTAATTGATTGTTATTGTTTTGCAGTTTTAAACCCTACAAAGTATCGATTTTATAGGGTTTTTGTGATTATTTATTAATCTTTAGGAAGTAACTTAACAGGAACGATTTGGAACTCTTCCATATTCCAAACACCATTTTGTACATATGGCTCATTTGATAACCATTCATTGATTTCATCATCATCTTCAAAATCAACAAATAAAGTTGAACCAACCATTTGTTCTTCTTCAATTAAAGCACCTGCTTGGATAATCTTTCCTTCTGCCATTAATTTTTTTGCTCCCTCAACATGAGCATCTCTAACTGCAAGTCTTTTTTCTAAGGCCCCTTCATTGTCATAAGCGATTACTAAGTACTGCATCTTATCTCCTTCTTTTTTAAAAGTATATCATTTTATAATTACTAAATCATTAAAAAAATAGCCTTGCATATAGTCACATCCTAGGTTTACTGCCAAATCATAATCTTCTTTAGTTTCTATTCCTTCAATAATTGATTTTTGATTATTCATTTTTATTGTTTTTAATAAACCTTCTAAGTAAAATGTATAGTTTTTATTTTCTCTTATTTGAGCTAAGAATGATTTATCAATCTTTATATATTTACTTCTTGACATAAGAAAAAAAGAGAACATGGAACCATCTTGTCCAAAATCATCTAAAGCAGAATCGATATTTTTATTTTTAAGCCATTGACTAAACTGATGAATTATTTTAGTACTTTTTTCATCATCACTTCCATTTTCTGTTATTTCAACAACAATATTTTCTTTATGTGGTTTTAAAAAGTCTTCCCAATACTCTTTTTGTTCAATTGTATTTACTATATCAGCATCAAAATTTAAAAATAATTTTTTATCTTCATCAAAACATTCTATTTGTAACTCTTTATTTCTTCTTTCTAATTCAAAAAAAAGAAGATTATTATGATGAAGTTTTCTAAATATTTCTTCTGTACTAATTATCTCTTGATCTATTTCAAATTTTGAAAGTGCCTCATAAGCATATATTGATTCATTTTTTGAATTAATTATAGGCTCATATTTTGTTTGGTATTTTGCATTTTTAATTAAATATCTAAATTCTTGTGTGTTCATAAGCAAAATAATAGCAATAAATCACTTAAATATTATTAATAGTGATTATCAATTTTATAAATTAAAATAATTTGTTGCTATTAGAAATGTAATAGGATAGATAAGTACATTTGCATATCTAAAAAGTAGTCCTATTTTAATATTTGGCATAATTTCATCAAGTTCAGTATTAGCTGCAATCTTTGACATTATATTTAGTTTAAAGGCAATATCTAAAAACTTAATACCTACAATACTTAACATCCAAAAAGAGTTGTTTTGTAAATATATAACTAAAAATATTGAATATATAAAACTAAAATTTAATAAAAAAAATAAAAAGATATTGTATCTATATACTTTATAGTTATTAGCTAATATACCATGTAAAGTATCAGATTTTTGCCAGTTTGTTTCAAAGAGTTCAATGGCTACAAAAATGAAAAAAAGAGAAAGAATATCCATCTTTATACACCATTAGGGCCGAAGCCCTTTTTGGTTTTACTCAGAATCTTCTTCAGTTGAAGAAAATTTAACTTTTTTGTCTTTATATAGACCAGTTCCAACAGGAATTGTTCTACCAATAACTACGTTTTCTTTTAAGTCTTCTAACATATCCATCTTAGCAGAAATAGCAGCTTCTGTTAATACTTTAGTAGTCTCTTGGAATGATGCCGCAGAGATAATAGAGTCTGATGTTACAGCAGCTCTTGTAATACCAAGTAATAATGGTTCAGCAATTGCTGGTTTACCACCTAATTTAATGATTCTTGCATTTTCTGCTTGGAATCTTTTCTTAGAAACCATATCCCCAATAATAAACTTAGTATCTCCACCATCTAAGATAGAAACTTGTCTTAACATTTGAGATAAAATAACCTCAATATGTTTATCAGCAATATTTACCCCTTGAGATCTATATACTTGTTGTACTTCAGATACAATAAAGTAATGTAATGCTTTTTCACCTAAAATTCTTAATACATCATGAGGAGAAACTTGACCATCAGTTAATGCCTCACCAGCATGAACAAACTCACCTTCGTGTACTAAAATTTGTTTAGACTTCTCTACTAAATACTCTGCTTTATTAGCATTTTCATCAGTAACAATAATTCTTTGTTTGTTTCTTAAAGGTTTACCAAAAGAAACCATACCATCAAATGATGCAAGAACAGCAATTGATTTTGGTCTTCTTGCTTCAAATAATTCAGATACTCTTGGAAGACCTCCAGTAATATCTTTAGATTTTTGAGTTGCTTTTGGTGTTTTACCAAGAATATCAGCAACTTCTACTTCTTGACCTTCATTTACAAATAATGAAGTTTTTGGCTCTAAAGAGTATCTTAATAACTCTTTATTCTCAGTTGCAAGAATAATTGTTGGTTTATAACCAGCAGGGATATACTCATTAACAACTAATTTAGAAGTACCTGTTAACTCATCAAATTGCTCAGCAACTGTTACACCTGGAATAACATCTTCAAATGCAATTTTACCTTTTTCTTCTGCAATAGATGGGTTTGAATATGGATCCCACTCAGCAATAACTACTTGCTCAGCACTTGCAGGATTTGCAATAACTGAATCTTTTTCTACTGAAGAGTTATCATCTAATTCAACTACAGAACCTCTTGCTACATAGTGTCTTAAAGCTTCTCTATCATCAACATCAACGATAACAGCAAATAGACCTTTTTCATTTACAGCTTCACCAGCTTTAATGTCATGTCTTCTTTCTAAATAGTCACCTTTAAGCTTATAGTATTTAACCATACCTTTAGCACCAGAAACTATTGTAGATGTAATAGGAGCTCCATCTTCAACTTTTAATACAGAAGCAAAAGGAATTCTGTTTGGAACGTTCCATCCATCTTTAATCATCTCAACGATAGATTCATTCTCTTCAACTTCAAATTCGTCTTTGTATGGAAGATATAATTTACCTTCAATTTTACCAGATACACCTGCTAACTCATTTGGTTTAGCAACGTCATTCTTTCTTAAGTAATATTTCTTCTCTTCTTTACCATTTGTAATAGTTAAGATTGTCTCTTCGTGAATTGTCTCAACTGTTACTTTACCTTTAAATGGTGCATTAATTTTTGGTTCAACTAATAAGATACCAGCATTTCTTCTGTTAGAAACAATTTTTCTACCATTTCTATCAGTATATGTTCTAATGTTGTAGTATCTAATGAAACCTTCTTTATCAGCTCTTAACTCTCTTTCTGTTTGAGTTGCAGATGCTGTTCCCCCAACGTGGAATGTTCTAAGTGTAAGCTGTGTTCCTGGCTCTCCAATTGATTGAGCAGCAACAACACCAACAGCCTCACCTGGAGTAGCTTTTCTTTGCTCACCTAAGTTTAGACCATAACATTTTGAACATAAACCAATCTCTTCTTTACAAGTTAATGGAGTTCTAATTACAACAGATTTAACTTCAGCTTCTGCAACAACTTTTGCATCGTCTTCAGTAATTAATGTCCCCTCTGCAAATAAAATTTCATTTGAAATAGGATCAATAATATCTTCTGCAATTACTCTACCAGTAATTCTTTCTTCTAAAGACTCAATTAACTCATTACCAGAAGAGATATCTGTAATTTCAATACCTTCGTGAGTACCACAATCTTCATTTGTGATTCTTACGTTTTGAGATACGTCGATTAACTTTCTTGTTAAGTATCCAGCATTCGCTGTTTTTAAAGCTGTATCCGCAAGACCTTTTCTAGCACCGTGAGTAGAAATAAAGTACTCAAGTACGTTTAGACCTTCTCTAAAGTTTGAAATAATTGGTGTTTCAATAATAGTACCATCAGGTTTAGCCATAAGACCCCTCATACCTGATAACTGTCTAATCTGAGCTGCAGAACCCCTTGCTCCTGAGTCAGCCATCATATAAATAGAGTTGAATCCATCTTTATCTGATTGTACTAAATCCATCATCTCAGAACCAAGTTTATTATTAACCTCTGTCCAGATATCAATAATTTTATTATATCTTTCTTGCTCAGTTAATAAACCTTGTGCAAATTGCTTTTGAACTTCAATTACATCTTTTTTAGATTTAGCAATATGTTCTGGCTTAGTTTCTGGAACTTTAATATCATCAATTGATACAGAAATACCAGCTTCAGTTGCATATCTAAAACCTAAGTTTTTAAGATCATCTAAGAAAATTGGAGTTACTTTATATCCACCATATTTATAAACATAGTCAACTAATGTTCCAATATCTTTTTTCTTTAAAATTTTATTCCATAAAGTAGTTGGTACAAAATCAGGTAAGATTTCTTTAATAATTAATCTACCAATTGTTGTATGAATTACTTTATCTTCTACTTTTGTTCTAATTTTTGCATGTAAGTCAACTTGACCCATCTCTAATGCAATTTTAGCTTCATTTACATCTGTAACTAATTTATGTTCACCTTTTACACCATCTTTTTCTAATGATAGGTAGTAAATACCTAAAATCATATCTTGTGATGGTACAGCAATAGCTCTACCAGATGCTGGTAAAAGAATGTTCATAGATGACATCATAAGAATCTTAGCTTCTGCAATAGCTTCTTGTGATAACGGTACGTGAACTGCCATTTGGTCACCATCGAAGTCGGCGTTGAATGCCGCACAAACTAATGGGTGTAACTGAATTGCTTTTCCATCAATTAATACTGGGTGGAAAGCTTGAATAGACAGTTTGTGAAGAGTTGGAGCTCTGTTTAATAAAATTGGATATTCATCAACGATTTCATTTAAACATTCCCATACTTCATTTGCTTCTGACTCAATTAATCTTTTTGCAGATTTTAAAGTAGTTGCATAACCTTTTTCTTCTAACTTAGCCATTAAGTGTGGTTTGAATAGCTCTAAAGCCATTTTCTTAGGAATACCACATTGGTCCATATTTAAAGATGGTCCAACAACAATTACAGATCTTCCAGAGAAGTCAACCCTTTTTCCAAGTAAGTTTTGTCTAAATCTTCCTTGTTTACCTTTAATGATTTCAGATAAAGATTTAAGTGGTCTTTTGTTTGCACCTTTAACAGCATTTGCAGTTTTACCATTATCAAATAATGCATCTACTGCTTCTTGAAGCATTCTTTTTTCATTTCTAATAATGATTTCAGGAGCATCAAGTTCTGTTAATCTCTTAAGTCTATTATTTCTGTTAATAACTCTTCTATAAAGGTCATTAACGTCTGAAACAGCAAATTTACCACCATCTAATGATACAAGAGGTCTTAAATCAGGTGGAAGTACTGGTAATTGAGTTAACATCATCCACTCAGGTTTATTTCCAGAGTTAATAAAGTTTTCAACTACTTTTAATCTTTTTACAATAGTCTTTCTTTTTGCTTCAGACTTAGTAGCAGACATTTCAGATTTTAATACAGTTAATAATTCAATTAAATCAAGATTTTCTAGTAGCTCTCTAATTATTTCTCCACCCATGTTTGCTTCGAAACCAGTGTGGTCAAATAAATCAGAAATAGTTCTGTATTGTTCTTCATTTAAAATATCATATTTATTAACTTTTTTAGTCTTTTCGTTGTCATAGTATGCTTCACCTGATGCAGAAACAATATATGCTTCATAATAAAGTACTCTTTCTAAGTCTTTTAATTTAACACCAAGTAATGTACCAATTCTTGTTGGTAAAGAAGATACCATCCAGATATGAGCAACTGGAGATACTAAGTCAATGTGACCCATTCTGTGTCTTCTAACTTTAGATGAAGTTACTTCAACACCACATTTTTCACATACAACACCTTTGTATCTCATCTTTTTATATTTACCACAAAGACATTCGTAATCCTTTACAGGTCCGAAAATCTTTGCACAAAAAAGACCATCTCTCTCTGGTTTTAATGTTCTATAGTTAATAGTTTCTGGTTTTTTAACCTCACCAGAAGACCAAGAAAGAATTTTTTCTGGGCTTGCTAGTCTTAATTGAAAAGCAGAAAAATCTTGCGGTCTTTCTAACTCTTTAATTTCAATAGGTTCTAATACTTTTTCATTATTGCTCATTATCTTCTACCTCGTCAAAAATATCAACATCTAGTCCAAGAGCTTTAAGCTCTTTAGTTAATACGAAGAATGTTTCAGGAACACCTGACCTTGGAACGTTTTCACCATTTGCAATAGCTCTATATGCTCTAGTTCTACCTTCAACGTCATCCGACTTAGTCGTTAACATCTCTTTAAGAACATTTGTTGCACCATAAGCTTCAAGTGCCCAAACTTCCATCTCTCCGAATCTTTGTCCACCAAATAATGCTTTACCACCAACTGGCTGCTGTGTAACAAGTGAGTAAGGTCCTGTAGATCTTGCGTGAACTTTTTCATCAACTAAGTGGTGAAGTTTCAGCATATACATATAACCTACGTTTACTCTCTCTTTCATTTTATCACCAGTTTTACCGTCATAAAGTGTAGATTTACCATCTGAATCAATTTTTGCTAATTCAAATAGTTTTTCAAACTCATAAACTTCAACACCATCAAATACTTGTGTTGCAAATCTTACACCTTTTGCCCAGTCTTGACCATATTTTACTAACTCTTCATCAGATAATGAGTCCATGAACTCTTTACCCTTCATAAGTTTAGCAACTGAAGCAATTTCAGTCATTTTTTCTCTAAGTTCTTTAATAAACTCTTCTCTTTTTGCTTCAAAAATTTCTTGGATTTGGTTACCAATTTTTTTACCAACTAATCCTAAGTGAACTTCCATAATCTGACCAATATTCATCCTTGAAGGTACCCCTAGTGGGTTAAGAATAACGTCAACTGTAGTTCCATCTTCTAAGTATGGCATATCAACTTGAGGAACAATATTAGAAACGATACCTTTGTTACCGTGTCTTCCTGCCATTTTATCCCCAACTTTGATTTTTCTCTTAGTTGCAATATAAACTTTAACTTGTTTAATAACACCACTTGGTAAGATATCATCATGCTCTAATACTTGAAGTTTTTCTTCATGGTCTTCTCTTAGAGTTGATTTCTCTTTAATAAAGTGATCTTTAATTGTGTTATATTGTTTTTCTACTTCTTTAGAGAATGATGCAACAACTTTTTTCATAGCAAATCTATTAACATTTGCTAATACATCAACAGGGATATTATCACCTTTTTTGAATGTTGTACCATCTAGCTCTAAATCTTTTTCTAATGATGCTTTAGATAATAAATCATTAATTTTTAGAATTTCTTCTCTATCAAGCATTAATAATTTATCATGATGCTTAATATCTAATTCATTCTTCTCAGCTTCAATTTCTGCAACTGCTCTTTCGTCTTTTTCGTATCCTTTTTTAGTGAATACTTTAACATCAACAACTACACCTTCCATTGAAGTTGGACAGTATAATGATTTATTAATTACGTGACCAGCTTTTTCACCAAAGATTGCTCTTAATAATCTCTCTTCTGGAGTTGGTTTAATTTCACCTTTTGGAGTAACTTTACCAACTAAAATCATTCCTGATTTAACATGCGTACCAACTTTAACAATACCTGAATTATCTAAGTGAGTAATTGATTCTTCTTTAACACCTGGTAAATCTCTAGTAATCTCTTCATTACCATGTTTAAGTTCTCTACACTCAACTTCTTTTTCATAAATATGAACAGAAGTAAAGGCATCTTCTTCAATTAATCTTTGAGATAAAACAATAGCATCCTCATAGTTATATCCATTCCATGGCATAAAGGCAACCATTGCATTAACACCAACAGCTAACTCTCCATTATCCATTGAAGGACCATCAGCAATAACTTGACCTTTTCCTACAAAATCACCTTCTTTAATAGCAGTTCTTTGTCCAAAAGATGTATTATTATTAGTTCTAACATTTTTGTTTACTTCATAATGGTCAATAAATGCACCATTTTCATCTTCACCAGAGATGTAAATGTTTTTAGAGTCTGCTTTTTCAACAATACCAGCTCTTTTTGCTTTAATTGCTTCCCATGCATCTCTTGCTACAGTTTTTTCTAAACCTGTACCAACAATTGGAGCATTTGGTCTTAATAATGGAACAGCTTGTCTCATCATGTTCGATCCCATAAGTGCTCTGTTGGCATCATCGTGTTCTAAGAATGGAATTAAAGATGCAGCAACACCCATTACCATTTGAGAAGAAATATCAATTAAATTAACTTTGCTTCTTTCTACTAATAGAATCTCTCCATCTTGTCTTGCTTCAATTAAGTTTTCTGCAATCTTTCCATTATCATCAACTTTTGTTGAACCTGGAGCAATAATCATTCCCTCTTCTTGAGTAGCAGTTACATAGATGATTTCATCAGATATAACACCATCAACAACTTTTTTATATGGAGCTTCAATAAATCCTAACTCATTTACTTTCGCAAATGTAGATAAAGTATTGATAAGACCAATGTTTTGACCCTCAGGAGTCTCAACTGGACAGATTCTACCATAGTGAGTTGGGTGAACGTCCCTTACTTCAAATCCAGCTCTCTCTTTAACAAGACCACCTTCACCAAGTGCAGAAAGTCTTCTTTTATGAGTAACTTCAGATAATGGGTTAGTTTGATCCATAAATTGTGATAACTGACCAGATGTAAAGAACTCAGTAATAGTTGATGTAATCATTTTAGAGTTAACTAAATCATGAGGCATAATATCCTCTAATGTACCAGATAAAGTAGTCATTTTATCTCTAATTGCTTTTTGCATCTTAATTAAACCAGAGTGTAACTCATTTGCAAGTAATTCACCAATTGCTCTAATTCTTCTGTTACCTAAGTGATCTCTATCATCGATGTGACCATGACCAGCTTTAACTTTTACAAGATACTGAACAGTTTTGATAATATCTTCATAAGTTAATACAGTTACATATTCAGGAACATCTACACCTAACTTGTGGTTCATTTTCATTCTACCAACTTTAGTTAAGTCATATCTTTCTGGATCAAAGAATAGTTTTCTAACGAACTCTTTTGCAGCTTCTTTAGTTACAGGCTCACCTGGTCTCATAACTTTATAAATTCTGATTGCTGATAAATCATTTTCATCATCAATTTGCTCAGTTTGTTTTAATAGTTTTAAAGACTCTGCATCTTGTTTAAATGCATTGATAATAGAGTTATCTACACCTGAAGCTAAATCATTTGCAATATCAAAATTATCAAAACCAAGGTCAAGTAATTTTTTAAGTTTTAACTCATCTAATGTAGTTAAAGCATCAAATAATACTTCTCCTGATTCTGGATCAAAGATTGTATTAGCTGTTGATCTATCCATTAATAAATCAACTGGATACTCTACTAATTTAAGACCACCATCAACTAAAGCTTTCGCTTTTCTAGCTGTAAGCCTTTTACCAGCAGCAATAACTAAATTACCTTTATCATCTTTAATATCAAATTCAACTCTTCCTGTAAAATCATCAGGATTAAATTCTGTTAAGAATTTATTGTTTTTAATTTTAATATTTAAAATTGGATAAAATAATTTAACGATATCTTCTTTTGAATAACCAAGAGCTCTAAAAAGAATTGTTACAGGAACTTTTCTTCTTTTGTTAATTCTTACATATAATACATCTTTTGCATCATATTCAAAATATAACCATGACCCTCTATCAGGAATAATTTGACCTGTGTAGATTAATTTATTTCCTGCAGTATTTGATTCTTCTTCTTTAAAGATAACACCTGGAGATCTGTGTAATTGATTAACAACAACTCTTTCAACACCATTTACAATAAATGAAGTTCTGTCTGTCATTAATGGAATTTCTCTGATAAATAAAGATTGCTCTTTCATATCTTTAACACCGATTTTTTCACCAGTTTTTTCGTCTAAATCCCATAAAGTTAATCTAATATTGATTTTTAAAGGTATAGAGTAAGTTAGTCCTCTTACCATTGACTCTCTAACATCATACTTAGGTTTTCCTACCTCAGAACCTAAATATTCTAATGTTATTCTGTTTTGTGCATCATGAATTGGGAAAACTGATTTGAAAACTTTTTCTACACCAGCCTCGTCTCTTTCATCTTTTCCTATCATTAGGAAATTTTCATAACTGTTTTGTTGTAATTGTAATAAATTTGGAATTTCAATTTGTTGAGGATTTTTTGCAAAATCAACTCTAAGTCTATTACCAGATTTTAAAGAGTTTAACATTGTCGACCTTATTAAAAATGTGGTTTACTTTTTAGCTTTGTTTATAAAGCGCAAAAGCATCCTTAAAGGATAGGGTTAAAATTCCTTGAAAAATTCTAACCTTAACCTTCAAAGATGCTGATTTTATGCAAGGGCCTAAGCCCTGCATAACGGTATATAAATATACGGGAGTGTAGAAATTATGCTAATTCTACAACTGCTCCAGCAGCTTCTAATGCAGCTTTTGCAGCTTCAGCGTCTTCTTTAGAAACACCTTCTTTAACTACAGCACCAGCTTCTTCAGCCATAGCTTTTGCTTCTTTTAATCCTAAACCAGTTAATGCTCTGATTTCTTTAATTACGTTGATTTTTTTAGCACCAGCGTCTTTTAATACAACGTTGAATTCAGTTTTTTCTTCTGCAGCTTCAACAGCTCCACCAGCTACAGCACCAGCTACAGCTACAGGTTGTGCAGATACACCAAATTTTTCTTCGAATTCTTTTACTAATTCAGATAACTCTAATACAGATAAACCAGAGATGTATTCTAATACGTCTTCTTTAGAAATTGCCATTTCGTTTTCCTTATAATTCTTTTTTTATTATTAATATTTATAAATTGCGTTTAAATTACGCAGCCTCTTCTTCTTTTTTTCTTCTAAGAGCATCAAGCCCAATAGTAAAGTTTCTAACTGGTCCCATCCATACAGATGCAAGCATACCAAGAAGTTCTTCTCTAGATGGTAATTTAGCAAATGCATTAACAGTTGCAAGATCAGCAATTTGACCTTCAATAATACCAGATTTAATTGCGAACTTATCTTTATTTGCAGTAGCAAATTTATCAGCAACTTTACAAGCAGAAATTTGATCTTCAGACCATAAGAAAATGTTGTTTCCAGTTAACTCAATGTCACCTAACTCAGCATTTTTAACAGCAACTGTTACTAATGTGTTTTTTGCAACTTGAACTTTAACACCAGATTCTTTAGCATCAACTCTTAATTTTTCTAAGTCTTTGTGTGAAACACCATTGAAATCACAAACTACGATAGCTTGAGACTCTTTAAACTCAGCACATAAGAAATCAATTACTTCAGCTTTTTGTTGTTTAGTCATAATAATTCTCCTTTCAAAACATCCAACTTCGGCAGGTTTTACAAAGTACAGGAGTAGTACTTAACCGGCTATCTTCAGTTTTTAATGTAGTGCTTTGATTAACACTCAAACGTGGGGATAATTTATCCCCACTATTGAATATTAATTAGTTAATATAATTATTTGATATCCATAATTTCAGCTGCATCTAATGTAATAGATGGAGACATAGTTAATGAAATTGCTGCATTAGTAACATACTTACCTTTTGCAGATGCAGGTTTAGCTTTGTTAATTGCAGTAATAAATGCTTCAATATTTTCTTTGATTGCATCTTCAGTAAATGATACTTTACCTACTGCTGCTTGCATATTACCTTTTTTATCAACTCTATATGCTACTTGACCACCTTTAGCATCGTTTACAGCTTTAGTTACATCCATAGTAACTGTACCAGTTTTAGGGTTAGGCATTAAACCTTTAGGTCCTAAGATTCTACCTAATTTACCTACTAGACCCATACAATCAGGAGTAGCAATTAATACATCAAAATTAATTTCTCCACCTTGTACAGTTTCTACTAAATCATCGTTTCCAACAATATCTGCACCAGCAGCTTTTGCTTCATCCATTTTAGCACCTTTAGCAAATACTGCAACTCTTACAGTTTTACCAGTACCATTTGGAAGTACAACAGCACCTCTGATCATTTGGTCAGCATGTCTTGGATCAACATTTAAGTTTAATGCAACTTCTACTGACTCATCAAATTTAGCAGATTTTAAATCTTTTAATAAAGTACAAGCTTCTGCTAATGAATATTTTTTATCTTCAATTTTTTCAGATAAAGCTTTAAATCTTTTTGAAACTTTTTTTGCCATTTTTTTCTCCGCAATTTATATTTTTTTGCTACCGCTATTTAAAGCCAGTGGTCAGGCTAGTTTGTTGAATTATAATTCAACATCAATTCCCATAGATCTAGCTGAACCAGCAACAATTTTTGCAGCTTGCTCTTTATCATCAGTATTTAAATCAGCGATTTTCATATCAACGATTTCCATAACTTGATCTTTAGTTAACTTTCCAATTTTATTTTTAAGTGGATTGTCTGAACCTTTTTTAATACCAGAAACTTTTTTAATTAAATCAGTCATTGGTGGTTGTTTTAATGTAAAAGTAAAACTTTTATCTCCATAAATTAAGATTTCAACTGGAATTGTATAACCAGCTTTATCTTTAGTTTTTTCATTGAATGCTTTACAGAATTCCATGATGTTAATCCCTCTTTGACCAAGAGCTGGACCAACTGGTGGTGATGGGTTAGCAGCACCTGCAGGAATTTGAAGTTTTAAAATACCTTGTACTTGTTTAGCCATGCTATTTTCCTTTATAAATTTATTATTGTTTTTAATGTGATTTAGGCATTAGGGAATAAAACTCTATGGAAGCGAAGTTTTATTGCCTAATGCCTAAATAATTAAAATTAAACTACTCTTTCTACTTGAGTATAAGTAATTTCAACAGGAGTATTTCTTCCAAAAATAGAAACATTTAATTTTAGAATTCCTGATGCCATATCAAAGTCTTCAACAATACCATTAAAGTTTGCAAATGGACCTTCATTAATTCTAACAGTCTCACCTTTATCAAATGACACTTTAGGTTTAGCTGCTGCTCTATTTTGTACTTTATCTAAAATAGAATCAATATCTTTTTTTGATAAAGGAGTTGGTTTTTTAGACTCTCCAATAAATCTTCCAACCTTTGGCATTGATTGAATTCTATGCCATAATGCTGTATCTAAATCGATTTTAGCAAAAGCATATGCAGGATATAAAGGTCTCTCTACAATAGATTTCTTACCTTTTTTTACCTCAATTAAATCTTCTGTTGGAACTAATACTTCAGAGATTCTTCCATCTCCCATCTCTTCAGAAAGTCTTTCTAATGCTCTTTTAACTGCTAGTTCACTTCCTGAGTGTGTTTGAATTGCATACCATTGTTGTGCCATTAATTATTTCCTTAGTTCATTACAGCTGATAAGCTTAAAGACATGATTGTGTCAATTAATGCTAAAAATAATGTGATAACTGTTACTACTACAAATACAGAAAGATAAGCAGATCTGATTTGTTCTTTGATAGGGAAAATTACTTTGAATAGTTCTTCTTTAGCATTTTTATAGTATGTTTTAAATTTGTTCACAATCGACTCCAAATATTTAAGCTTAAAAATTCTTTTAAAAAAAGTCGAAACTGTTTTTAAAAAAACTTTTTCAAGTGGCAGGCCAGGAGGGACTCGAACCCCCAACCATCGGATTTGGAATCCGGCGCTCTACCATTGGAGCTACTGACCTTTAAGTAAAGGCAGTTAAGAAAGTCTTACGACTTTAACTTAACTTCCTTATGAATTGTATGTTTTTTTAATCTTGGACTATACTTTTTAATCGCCATTTTCTCAGTATGAGTTTTTGGGTTTTTGTAAGTAGTGTAGTTGATATCACCACACTCCTCACATTTTAGTCCGATTTTGATGCTTACACCGTTACCCATAAGTTATCCTTACTCGATAATCTCAGCAACAACTCCAGCACCTACAGTTCTACCACCTTCTCTAATAGCGAACTTAGTTCCTTTTTCTAGAGCAATTGGAGCAACTAATGATACAGTTAACTCAATGTTATCACCTGGCATAACCATTTCAGTACCTTCTGGTAATTCACAAGAACCAGTAACGTCTGTTGTTCTTACATAGAACTGTGGTCTATATCCTGAGAAGAATGGAGTATGTCTTCCACCTTCCTCTTTAGAAAGGATATACACCTCTCCTCTGAATTTAGTGTGTGGAGTAATTGAACCTGGCTTAACAAGAACTTGTCCTCTTTGAACATCTTCTTTTTTAATACCTCTTAAAAGAATACCAGCATTATCTCCTGCAACACCCTCATCCATTTCTTTTCTGAACATTTCAATACCAGTTACAGTAGTTTTTTGAGTATCTTTCATACCAACGATTTCAATCTCTTCGTTTAGTTTGATAGTACCTTTTTCAATTCTACCAGTTACAACAGTACCTCTACCTTGGATAGTAAATACGTCTTCTACAGGCATTAAGAAATCTTGATCAGCATCTCTTTCTGGAGTTGGAATATATTCATCAACTTGAGCCATTAAGTTATAGATTTTTTCTGACCACTCACCTTGAGTACCAGCTTTTGCTTCTTCAAGTGCTTGGAATGCAGAACCTGCAACGATTGGAGTATCATCACCTGGGAAATCATACTCAGAAAGTAATTCTCTTACTTCCATCTCAACTAATTCTAACATCTCTTCTTTATCTTCGTCATCTAATTGATCTTCTTTATTTAAGAATACAACGATGTATGGTACACCTACTTGCTTAGATAATAAGATGTGCTCTCTTGTTTGAGCCATTGGTCCATCAGTAGCAGCGATAACTAAAATAGCTCCATCCATTTGTGCAGCACCAGTAATCATGTTTTTAACATAATCGGCGTGACCTGGACAATCTACGTGAGCATAGTGTCTGTTATCAGTTTCATACTCAACGTGAGAAGTAGCAATTGTAATACCTCTTTCTCTTTCTTCTGGAGCATTATCAATTTGATCATAATCCATAGCAGCTTGACCATTTTTTAATGATAAACACATAGTAATAGCAGCTGTTAAAGTAGTTTTACCGTGGTCAACGTGACCAATAGTACCAATATTTACGTGCGGTTTGCTTCGCTCGAATTTTTCTTTTGCCATAAAATTCCCCTTAAAAAATTTTGGTTATTGCCCTCTGAGTAGATAAGCCCGATGGCTTCTCTATTCAGAGGGGATCTTTTTTATTATAAATACAAAAAAATATCGCCTATCTTTTTGTGGACTGGTATTTTACTTAAAAAATACTAAAAAAAACTTTAATGGGAGTTAACTTTGAATAAAAAGGAGTTATAAAAGTAATTTGCGTTATAACTCAGCTCCCAGTAATCAATAAATAATTAATGGAGCGGGAGACGAGACTCGAACTCGCGACAATCTGCTTGGAAGGCAGAGGCTCTAGCCAACTGAGCTACTCCCGCAACATTTGCGTGGTGGTGAGGGAAGGATTTGAACCTTCGAAGCCTAAGGCGACGGATTTACAGTCCGTAGGATTTGACCACTCTCCAACCTCACCGGTTAAAAGACATTATTGTTCTGGTCAAGCGCTGGTCTTAAGACTTACGCACGACAAATAAATGGAGCTGGTGAAGGGACTTGAACCCCCGACCTGCTGATTACAAATCAGCTGCTCTAGCCAACTGAGCTACACCAGCATCCAAAAGTAATTTAAGTGGTGGCGCGGGGCAGAATCGAACTGCCGACACAAGGATTTTCAGTCCTTTGCTCTACCGACTGAGCTACCGAGCCAGATACGCTTTTGATTGCGTCCTTCTTAAATTGGAGTGAAATTATATACAGAAGTTTATTAAAGTAAGCTTAAATCATAAACAAGCTTTTTAAATTCTTTTCCTCTTTGCTTGTATGAGCTAAATTGATCAAGTGAAGCAGCAGCTGGAGATAACATTCCAACTCCCTTAGAATCAAGCTTTTGTGAGATTTTTTCCACAGCAATATTAAGAGTTTTACACTCATGAAAATTTAATGAAAATTTTTTAGAAAGTTCATTCAATCTCTCAAAATTACTTCCAATAGTATAAATTTCTACATTTAAATCCTTTAAATATTCAAATAAAGGTATTAAATTTGCACCTTTATCATCCCCTCCAAGTATTAAATGTATCTTTTTTTCTATATATGGAACTAAAGCATTTATAGTTGCATCAACATTTGTAGCTTTAGAATCATCAATCCATACTCTATTTTTTTTGTCTTTGAATTCTTCTACTTTATGTTCATCTACTTTATATGTATTAATATTTATATAGTCTACCTCATCAAATATTATCTTCTTAGCAGCTAATGCTAATAATGCATCTAACAAAAAAGGTTCTTTAAAATTTACTTTTGTTTTATCAATATTAAATTTTTCACACAAATCATCACTATCTTTATATGTAATTAAATGACAAAGAGTTTTTATATCTTTATATTTTTCAGGAATAATTGCAATTTCACCCTCTTCCATCATAGATAAAGGTTTTAATTTTGCTTTCTCATACTCTTGAAAATTTCCATGCCATGAAACATGATCATCTGATATTGGTAATAATAGATATAAATTGGGTTTTGCATGCTGTGTATAATGAAAAGTAAAAGAAGAGGTTTCTAAAATCCAGATTTTAGAATCTTTATTTAGTTTAGAAATAGGTGTACCTATATTTCCTCCACAAAGACTTCCTTTATCTTTTAAGATATGTTGACACATTTGAGTTGTAGTTGTTTTTCCATTGGTTCCACTTATCCAAATAGAAAAAGGCATTTCATTATATAGTAGATCATAGTCACTTATTATATTATTTGAATTTAATACCATTTCATTAAAAGGAGGAATACCAGGACTAACTACTGTTATATCTTCTGACTGTTTATCATATTGATTAAAATCACTATCATCATATAATATAACATCTTCAAATTCTTCTTTTATTGCTTGAGCTGTAAGCCCTTTACCTAATACTCTTATCATAATACTCTTTACCTTATTTTAAGACTCATAAGTGCCAGTAAGTTTGCCATAAATGAGATTATCCAAAACCTAACAATAATTTTATTCTCTTTCCAGCCCTTCTCTTCAAAATGATGATGAATAGGTGCCATAAGGAAAACTCTTTTTTGTCTTAACTTATATGAACCTACTTGTAAAATTACAGATACTGTCTCTAATACAAAAATAAAACCTATTATCACTAATAAAATCTCTGATTTACCAACTATTGCCATATAACCCATAAAAGCACCAATAGGTAAAGAACCACTATCTCCCATGAATACTTGTGCAGGATGACAGTTATACCATAAAAAAGCAATTAAAGAGCCAATCATAGCTGTACCAACTATAGCAAGTTCTCCTGAAGTTTTTATATTCGGTAATAATAAGTAAGAAGAAAAAATTGCATGACCACATACATATACTATTGCAGATAAAGAGACTAATCCCATTATAGAAGGAACTGTTGCAAGACCATCTAAACCATCAGTTAAATTAACTGCATTTGAAGCTGCAACCATAACTAAAATCCAAAATACTAAAGCTATCATTCCCATATCAAAAACTGGATACTTATAAAAAGGAGTATATAAAGTTGTTGTATGGTTATAAACTATTAAAATAGTAGCCACAATAAAAGCAGAGATAAACTGTAAGATAAGCTTAGCTCGCGAAGATAAACCTGCATTATTTGCATTTTTTGCAATCTTTGAAAAATCATCTTTTATACCAATTAAAGAAAAAAGAGCTAAAGTTAATAAAGCCCCTACAACATAGAAGTTATTTAATTTTACAGTTAAAAGTGTTGCAATAATTGTTGAAAAAATAAATACTACTCCTCCCATAGTTGGTGTTCCTGCTTTTTCTTGATGAGAATTAGGAGCATATTCATAAATTGGCTGAGAAGCTTTTCTTGCTTTTGCCCATCTTACAAATTTAGGAAGCAGATACATTGTTAAAAAAAATGAGATAAAAAAAGCAATTCCTGCTCGAACAGATATATATTGAAAAATATTTATGTCTAAGTGTCTATAAAACCAGTAAAACAAATTTTAACCTTAATTATCAGGAAAGAAATCCCTGAGTAGTGAGCTAACTCCTTTATCTTTTTATAAAGAAATATATTTCAGCAAATATAGGAGTAAGTTTTGATATAATCGCGAGATTATACTAAAAATTTACTTAATATTTTTACTAAGGTTATAGAATGACAAAAAAAGCAATACTGATAATTACAGATGGAATTGGACATAATGATTCTAATGATTTTAATGCATTTAAAAATGCAAATACTCCTACTTACGACTACTTATTTAAAAATGAGCCTTACTCATTAATTCATACATATGGAAACTATGTTGGGTTACCAAATGGACAAATGGGTAACTCTGAAGTTGGTCATATGACAATTGGTAGTGGTAGAGTTTTATATCAAGACTTAGTAAAAATAAATATGGCTATTGAAAATAATACTCTAAAAGAGAATGAGGTTTTAAAAACTACTATAGACTCTTCAAATAATGTTCATTTAATTGGTTTGATTAGTGATGGAGGAGTTCACTCACATATAAACCATATAATTGCCCTTGCAAAAATTGCAAAAGAAAAAGCAAAAAAAGTTTTTATCCATATTATTACAGATGGTAGAGATGTTGCACCAAATTGTGCAAATGAATATATCACTCAACTAGTAGATATTTGTGATGAGGATATTAAGATTGCAACTATTGCAGGTAGATATTATACTATGGATAGAGATAATAGATGGGATAGAGTAAAAAAAGGTCATGATGTTATTGCTTTTGCAAACCCTAAAACTTCTACAAATGTTTTAGAGTATGTAGAAAACTCTTATAAAGAAGAGATTTTTGATGAGTTTATTCTTCCTACTTCTTTTGAAGGATATGAAGGATTAAAAGAGAATGATTCAATTATCTTCTGTAATTTTAGAAGTGATAGAATAAGAGAGATTTCAAATGCAATTGCAAATAAAAACTTTAGTGAGTTTGATAGATTTGAAGGAACTTTAAATATTGCTACTATGACAGAGTATGATAAAAATCTTCCTTTACCTATTTTATTCCCAAAAGAGACACCTAAAAATACTCTTGCAGAAGTTATTTCAAATGCTGGTCTTTCACAGGTTCATACAGCTGAAACTGAAAAATATGCACACGTAACTTTTTTCTTTAATGGAGGAGTTGAAGAACCTGTTTTAAATGAAAGTAGAATCTTAATCCCTTCTCCTGATGTTGCAACTTATGATTTAAAACCAGAGATGAGTGCCCCTGAAGTAAGTGTTGAAGTACAAAAGGCTATGGATGCTCAAACAGATTTTATTGTAGTTAATTTTGCAAATGGAGATATGGTTGGACATACAGGAGTTTATGAAGCAGGTATAAAAGCTGTTGAAGCTGTGGATAAAGAGTTAGGCCAAATCATTGAGAAAGCAAAAGAGTTAGAATATAGTATAGTTCTAACAAGTGACCATGGTAACTGTGAAAAAATGAAAGATGAGGCAGGAAAAACACTTACTAACCATACGGTAGGAGATGTTTACTGTTTTGTAATCTCTAAAGAGGTAAAAGAAGTAAAAGTTGGAAGTTTAAATAATATCGCTCCAACAATTTTAAAATTAATGAATTTAGAAATTCCACAAGAGATGGATGAGGCATTAATTTAATATGTCTATAGCTGTAGAGATAAAACAACTACTAATTACAAGTAATAGAAATGAGAAGTTAGTAGATATAAATTTTACAATTAATAGTTCTACAGCTTTAATAGGACAAAGTGGAAGTGGAAAATCTTTAACACTAAAAGCTATATTAAATCTACTTCCCTCTTCTTTGATTTCTAAAAAAGAGATCTCTTCAAATTTTGAATTAAATCATAATACAATAGGATTTATTCCACAAAACCCTTTTACTTCTTTATCTCCTATGACAAAAATTAAAGATCAATTTTTTTGTGAAGATAATAAAAAAATGGAACTTTTAGAACTTGTAGGATTAAATAAAGATTTATTAAATCGTTTTCCAAAAGAGTTAAGTGGAGGACAACTTCAAAGAGTAGTAATTGCAATTGCTTTGTCTAATAATATAAAACTTCTTCTTTTAGATGAACCTACTACTGCTTTAGATGAAGCTTCAAAAGATACAATATTAAATTTAATAAAAGAGTTAACATCAAAACTAAATCTACTTATGCTTTTTGTAACACATGATATTGACTCAATTAAAAACTTATGTAAAGAAGTTATCATAATAAAAGATGGAAAAATTATTGAACAAGGTATTACAGAAGATATCTTAAATAATCCAAAAGAGGAATATACCAAGATGCTAATAAACTCAACATTTAAAAATAAAGAATTTAGGAAATAAGATGATACGATATATTTTTGCCTTTATAATATTTATAGCTGTAGCTATTTCTGGTTGGTTACTATATTTATACTCTGAAATTAGACATGATATTGACAAAATTGTTAACTACAAACCAAATATGACAACTCAATTCTATGATAAAAATGGAAAACTTATTGCAAATATATTTGATAATAAACATAGAATTTATGTAAAGTATGATGATATACCTGCAAGAGTAGTTGAAGCACTTGTTGCAATTGAAGATACTCAGTTTTTTGAACATGGAGGAGTAAATCCTGATGCAATATCAAGAGCTATGATTAAAAATGTAAAAGCTTTAGGTTATGTTGAAGGGGCAAGTACACTTACTCAACAATTAGTAAAATCTATAGTTTTAACAAGAGAAAAAAAACTTATTAGAAAAATAAAAGAGGCTTTACTTTCAATAAGACTAGAAACAATACTTACAAAAGAACAAATATTAGAAAGATATCTAAATGAAGTATATTTTGGTCATGGATATTATGGTATTAGAACTGCTGCAAAGGGTTATTTTAAAAAAGACCTTTATGAATTAAATATCAAAGAAATAGCTATTTTAGTTGGTCTTCCAAAAGCTCCTAGTTTTTATGACCCTACAAGAAATTTAAAATATTCTTTAACAAGAGCAAATCAAGTTGTAACTAGAATGCATAAACTTGGTTGGATAAATGAAGAACAGTATAATGATTCTATAAACTATATACCAACAGTGTATGACCAAACTTTAACACAAAATAAAGCTCCTTATATTATTGATTATGCATTAAAACTATTAAAAAAAGATATTCCTGATATTAAAACAGGAGGATACACTGTTAATTTAACTATTGATTTAGAAGCACAAGAGATTGCAAGAGAATCACTGAAATTAGCATATGATAAAATCTTAGAAAGAGATGCATATCTTCAAAAAAATCCAGTTAACAATGTAGATGTAAATGGTCAGCCTGTTGAAGAGGGCTATTTTATTAATACCTTAAATGGGGCAATGGTTTCAATAGAAAACAATACAGGAAAAATCTTAGCACTTGTAGGTGGAATTGATTATAAAGAATCAAATTTTAATAGAGCTGTACAAAGTGAAAGACAACCAGGTTCTGCTGTAAAACCATTCTTATATCATACTGCTATAGAACTTGGATACTCTCCTGCTTCACAAGTTGCTGATATTGGAAGAACTTATGAATACAAAGTTGGAGAAGAAGAGAAAAAATGGAAACCTAAAAACTATGGGGGAACATTTAAAGGTATTATTACTTTAAGAGAAGCCTTAATGAAATCAAGAAACCTTGCAACAATTAATTTAGTTACAGATGTTGGAATAAATGAGATGTACAAAGGCTTAGAAAGTTATGGAATTACAGGTATTCAAAGAGATTTATCTATTACTTTAGGTTCTTTTTCGATTTCACCTATAAATCTAAGTAAAGCTCTCTCTTTTCTTGCAAATGATGGAACGCAAGTTGAACCTTATTTAATTAATTCAATTAGTAACTCAAAAAATGAGACTATTACTTTTGATCCCCAATATAAATATATTAGTTCACCTGAGCAAGTATTTTTAACAAAATCAATTTTACATGATGCAGTAGAAAAAGGAACGGGTAGAAGAGCGAGAGTTTCTGGAATTGAGCTTGCTGGTAAAACAGGAACAACAAATGACAATGTTGATGCATGGTTTTGTGGATTTTCTCCAACAATACAAACTGTTGTATATTTTGGAAAAGATAATAATACACCTATGAGAAGAAGTGAGACAGGAGGAGTAACTGCTGGTCCTGCTTTTGCAAATTTTTATAAAAAATATTTAGAAATTCATCCTGAAATACAAAGAGAATTTAGAAAGCCTGATAATGTAAAAACTTCTATTATTAATGGAGAAAAAGAGTATTATACTGATAAATCTCCTTTACCTGAAATTGATACTGTACCATCAACTAATACACAAGAACCAAGTATTCAATTTTAAGAAAATATTTTATATAGACATAAAAAAAGGTAAGCTCATATAAGCTTACCTTTTTTATTAAATTTATTCTTTTATTAACAAGAATAAGTTGTTTTAAATTCAAACGCAGTTGGTCTAGCTTCGTATGGCCAAACTTGAGTTTCAAATTTATAATGTTGATAAATATCAATCATATCTTGAGTAAATACTGGTTGTAAGAATTCATTATCTCTAATTAATGCTTCTAAAGAACCTCTTAATGTATGAGGCATTTGAGGAATTTGTCTCTCTCTAATTTCATCTAAAGATAATTCAAATAAATCATCATCCATTGGTCCAATAGGCTCATATTTATTTTTAATACCATCTAATCCAGCACATAACATAGCAGCAAATGCTAAATATGGGCAAGCTGTTGAATCTGGGAATCTCATTTCAATTCTTGTTGCTTTTTCTCCCGCTCCATAAGGAATTCTACAAGATGCAGATCTATTTTGAGAAGAATAAGTTAAAATTGATGGTGCTTCAAATCCAGGAATTAATCTCTTATAAGAGTTTGTTGATGGATTAGTAAATGAAGCAACTGCTCTAGCATGTTTAAAAATTCCACCCATATAGTGTCTTGCCATATCTGAAAGGTTTCCATATTCACCTTCTTTATAGAATAAATTTTTACCATCTTTCCAAATTGATTGGTGTACGTGCATACCATTTCCATTATCACCAAATAATGGTTTTGGCATAAATGTTGCAGACTTACCATTTAAATGTGCAACCATTTTGATAACATATTTTAATTTTTGTACATTATCAGCAGCTTCAATTAAATCACCAAATACTACACCAATTTCGTGTTGACCTTGAGCAACTTCGTGATGTCCTAAAACAACAGTTAAACCAACTTGCTTTAATACTTGCATCATTTCAGCTCTTAAATCTACACCATTATCAATAGGAGCTACTGGGAAATAACCACCTTTTGTTCTTGGTCTATGTCCAATATTTCCAACTTCATAATCAGTTGAATCATTCCATTCTCCATCTTCAGAGTCAACTTTATAATAAGACTCATTAATAGAATCAATAATTTTTACATCTTCAAATACAAAGAATTCATTTTCTGGTCCAAAGTAAGCAACATCACCAACACCAGACTCACTTAAATGAGTTAATGCTTTTTTAGCAATTGATCTTGGACATCTTTCATACATATCATTTTTATAAATATCATATACATCACAAATAACAATGATTGTAGAATCAGTAGTAAATGGATCTAAAAAAGCAGTCTCAACATCAGGCTTTAAAATCATATCTGATTTATTAATTGGTTGCCATGCTTCAACAGATGAACCATCAAATGGTAAACCATTATCTAATTGTTCAACACTTACAGCTTCCATCATATAAGTTACGTGGTGCCAAGTACCTTTTAAATCTGTAAATCTAAAATCTACGAATTGTACTTCGTTTTCCTCACAATAATTGAAAAACTCTTCAGTATTGTTAACAAATTTTCCCATTATAATTACTCCTTGAAATTGTTATGATTAATTGTAGCTAAATTTAGAAAATATAAGATAAAAAAACTGTATAAAAAATATACAATGTAATATTTTTTATATTAGATATTAAGAGTTTTTTGTCTAAAAATTAACTACTATTTTTTCTCTATTCTTGAATTTTATACAAGTTGTATAACCGATATTCTTAGCTAAAGAACTTACCTCATCATACTTAAATCCAATCTGCTCAATTTCATGTGCATCTGAAGAAAAAGTAATAGGAATATTCATTTCATATGCTAATTCTAAAAGCTCTTTTGAAGGATAGGTTTCATTAATAGGTTTTCTTAAACCTGCAGCATTTATTTCTAAAACCATATTTGCTTTTTTAATTTCACTCATTGCCTTTTTTGCTAATAGTTTTATATCTTTATTTGGAAGATATTTAAAAACCTTTATTAAATCAAAATGTCCAACCACATCAAAAAGTTTTGATTTAGCCATCTCTTCAATAACTGAAAAATAGTCAGCCCAAATATCATCAATATTTTTTTCTTTATACTTGCCTATAAATTCAGGATTATCAAACCCCCAAAGCTCACTGTTTTTTTCTTGAATAAAATGAACAGAACCTATTAAGTAATCAACTTTTGCATTTAAAATTTCATCTAACATCAAAGTTTTATTTTGCATAAAATCAACTTCGTAGGCTAATAAGATTTCTATTTTACTTTTATATTTCTCTTGTAAAAATTTTATATCATTTTCATAAAACTCTTTTTGAGAGATATCCATTCTATATTTGGGATCAAAGTTCATAGGAGCATGGTCTGCAAAACCAAAAGTATCAATTCCTACTTCTATTGCTCTTTTAACATACTCTTCAGTAGTTCCATTAGCATGGTTACATAAAGTTGTATGATTATGTAAATCTACTCTTTGTTTACTGCTTATCAATTTAAGATACCTGAACCTTGAATTTTTGTACTTCTATCTTCAGCATAAACTCTTTTCCCAGCTATAATGTCATATTTCCAAATAGGAGCTTGTGCTTTAAAATCCTCTACAAATTCATCAATCATCTCTAAAGCTACTCTTCTTTTGGGAGAACAAACAGCTGCAATATAAGAACTTTCATGATTTAATACATCTCCTCTTGAATGAGCCATTAAAACAATTGCATTTTTTTCATTTGCTTTTTTTTGCCAAGAATCAAACCAAGATTTTAAAATAGGTTCATAAATATCAAAAGATAAACCTTCAATTGAGTTTTCATCTCTAACTACCCCAACAAAAGTAATAATTGCTCCATAGTTAGAAGTTTTGAACTCTTGATACCAAGAGTTAGTTATTTGTTCAACAGGTAAAGAACCTTCAAAAAGCTGTAATTTTTCCACTTAAATCACCCACCACATACAGGAGGTAATAAAGATACTCTATCTCCATCGCTTAAAGCTACATCTTTTGTAGCTACTAATGTATCATTAACTGCAACAGCACAGTTTTCTAACCATTTACATACTTCTTGGTCTTCTTTTAATAAAGAACTTAGCTCATTTAAATTAGAAATATCTACATTTAATGCTTCTTTATTAATTGGGCCTAGAAATTCTACTTTTACCATAATTAACCCCTTATTTACTAAAGTTTATGTATTATAGCAAATTTAATTTAAGTTAGGATGACCTAAATCAATGTTATTTGCTAAAATAGATTTTATTAATTTACTTCCATTTCATGTATATATTAAAAGAAATATCAAATCAAATCAAGTTAAAGCCATAATAGAATATAAAAAATCTTATCCTTCTATTATTAATAGCAGATTCAAAAAAAGAAAAGTAGATTCTGCTTTTATCTCTTCAATTGCATCAAGGGGAGAGAAAAGACTTGACCTTGGAATTATTGCAAGAAATGAAGTACAATCAGTAATTTTAATACCTGGAGAAGAAAAAGAAGATTATCAAAGTGAAACTTCAAATGCTCTTGCTAAAGTATTAGGATTAAAAGGAAAAGTTCTAATTGGAGACAAAGCTTTAAAATATTTCCATGACGCAGAAGATAAAAATTTTATAGACCTTGCTCTTGCTTGGCAAGAGAAATATAACTTACCTTTTGTTTTTGCAACCTTGTGTGTAAATAAAAATGAAAAATATTTAAAAAAAATCACTAAAAGATTTAATAAAAGAACTATCTATATTCCACAATATATTTTAGAAAGCTATTCAAAAAGAAGTGGAATCTCAAAGAGTGCTATTTTAGATTATTTGAAAAAGATTGATTATGATATTGGAATCAAAGAAAAAAGAGCAATCAAAAAATTTTTACAATTAACAAAGAGTTTATAATGACAATATATGATTCATTTATTTTAGGAGTTATTGAAGGTATTACAGAGTTTTTACCTATCTCTTCAACTGGACACTTAATTGTTGCCAGTGAATTTTTAGGAATTGATCAAACCTCAGTAAATAAAGCTTATGAAGTAATTATTCAGTTTGCTGCAATCTTAGCAGTTGTATTAAACTATCCATCTAAATTTACTTTTTCACATATTAATTTATGGACAAAAGTATTTATTGCTTTTTTACCTATAGCAATAATAGGATTTATCTTTTCTGATTATGTTAAAGCAATGTTCTCAATTGAGATTGTTGCTTGGATGTTTATTATAGGTGGGATTGTTTTCTTAATAGTTGAAAAATATTATGATGAGTCAAAACATACTACTTCAGATGTTGAAGATATAACTTTCAAACAATCATTATATATAGGACTTGCTCAAATCTTTGCTTTAATACCTGGTACTTCAAGAGCAGGTTCTTCTATTATTGGAGCAATGCTTGTTGGATTAAATAGAAAAGCTAGTGCTGAATTCTCTTTTCTTTTAGCTTTTCCTGTTATGTGTGCAACTACAGGTTATGATGTATTAAAACACCATGAAGAATTAATGATGTCTGGAAATTTAATAAATCTTGCTATTGGATTTGTAGTATCTTTTGTTGTTGCATTTATTGCAATAAAACTATTCTTAAAATTCCTAGAAAACTTTACTTTTGTAGCCTTTGGAATTTATAGAATAGTATTTGGTGTATTACTTTTAACTTTTATCTAACATATCATCAACAATTGACTCTATAGCATTATATTTTATAGAGTCAACTAATTTTTTACTTATTATATAGTTATCTTTTTTTAATATCTCAATAAACTTCTCTTTGGATAACTCTTCTTCTCTTAATAAATAGCATAAACCTTTATCTTCTAAGAATTTTGCATTTGTATATTGATGATCTTTTGCTGCATGGGGGAAGGGAATAAAAAGTGTAGGTAAAGAGTTTGCACAAAGCTCCCATAAAGTTGAAGCACCTGCACGACTTACTGCAAAATCTGCTTCATTCATCTTTTCTGGTAAATTATTTGTAAAAGCAAAAACATCAGCTTCTATACCTAAATTTTCATAAGCATCCTTTACTCTTTCAAAATCTGCTTTTCCTGTTTGATGAATAATTTTAATTTTTAATCTTGTTAAATCTGTAGCAACTTTTAATGCAAAATCATTAATAGCTCTTGCACCTTGAGAACCACCTAAGAAAATAACAGATTTTAACTCATCTCTTATTCTTGCATTATCAAAAAAATCATCATTTACTGGATAATCTTTTACAGGAGATTGAGGTAAAAATGAAGAGTAAATTTCAGAAGCAAATCTTGCTGTTTTTTCATTTAGTTTACCCATAACTGAATTTTGTTCATGTATAAATAAATAACAATCAACTGTTGTAATTGCAGCAAAAGTAGCAGGTGCAGCAGAAAATCCACCAACACTAATAACTCTACTTATATTAAATTTTTCAAAAATTGTTCTACATTTACTTACTTGAGAAACAATTTGCATTAAAGCTTTTATTTTTCCAAAAAAACTTTTATTTACAACACCTTTAGTATCTAAGAAAAAAGCCTTTTTTAATCTCTTATCATCTTCAAACCAATTAGGGTCTTGCCCATTTGCTGAACCAATAAAAATTACTTTAAAGCCTCTTTTATGAAACTCTTCAATAAAAGCATCTGCAACTTTAAGGTGTCCACCAGTTCCACCACCAGTTATAACAACTGTCTCTTTCATTATTTAACCTTTTTTCTCAAATCAACAGATTTACTAATAGATAATACAAGCCCTATTGCAATTGCCATAGACAACATTGAAGAACCACCATAACTTACAAGAGGTACAGCAATACCTTTAATTGGAATCATTCCTGAAATACCATAAGAGTTAATTAAAAATGCAATAATTATCATTAAAGCTACACCAATAGTAAATAGATGATATATCTTATTTTCAACTCTTCCACTAATTTTAAAAATTCTAAGTACTATTAAAAACATTAAAACACTAATTAATACTAAACCAACAAAACCTATCTCTTCTGTAATACCAGCTAAAACAAAGTCTGTATGAACTTCAGATAAAAATCCTAATTTTATATCCCCTAAACCTAAACCTTGTCCAAACATTCCTCCGTTGTTCATTGCATTTAAAGAGTGTGAAACTTGATAAGGTTCTGGTAAATCTTCAATTCTTAGGTATTTATCAGCCCAAGAAGGTAAAACCATTAATATTCCATCTTGAACCATTGCCCACCATGAAAAAATTCTCTGAATTCTATGAGGTGCTGCAACAATAAGACCAACTAAAGCAATTACTCCAACTAAACCTAAAGTAACAAAAACTTTATAAGATCTATTTGCAAAAATCAAAAGAATAAATAAAATACCACCTAATAAAACAACTTGACCTAAATCCTTTTGTAAAAAAGCAATAATAAATACAATAATAATAAAACTGAAAAAATATGGAAGTAATAAAATAAACTCTTCTTTAAGTGTAATTTTTTTAGGAATCTCAATCAATCTTCTATGAAAAGACCAAGAAAGAAAATAGATAAACCCTATTTTAAAAAATTCTACAGGCGAAAGTGAAAAACCAGGAAGCCTAATCCATCTATTAGCTCCACCAGAAGCAGTTACTAAAGAAGCTGGTAAAAAAGGCATAATAGCCATAAGAATAAAAAAAGTTATAAAAAGAAACATTCCCAATTTATTTACAATTTTATCAGGATTTAGTAAAGAAAAACCCCACATAATAAAAATAGATAAAACTCCCACAAATAGTTGTCTTATAAAAAAGTGAAACTGATTGTACTCGAAATATTGCACTGTATATACACTTAATGAATATGAAAATATTATACTAGTTATAATAAGTGCTGATACCAATAAAAATAGTACATAATCAGCTTGATAAATTCTATTATTTTTAATTTGATTTTTGTTAGAATGCATTCGCTATTATATTATATTATGGATAAATATGTCTTCAAAACTTAACGAGAATGATAATAAAATTAAGAAAATTGTAATTCTATTTTTTTTCATACTTTTTTTAATTATTATATTAATTGTCTCTGTTTATTTTACAATAAACAAAGATAGGAATTTACCCAGTCTAGAAATATCCAAAAAGGAGCTTTCTGTACGAGGTGAAATAATTAGTGCTGATAATTTTAAAATAACAACTTCAAAAAAAATATACAAAGCTTCAATTGATTCAAGATATTTAGATAAAAATAAAAAAGAACTCTTTATAAAACTATTTTCTATTTATAGTAATATCCCTTATAAAAAAGTTGAAGAAAAAGTAAATGAGTCTTTTTCAAACCCTGGTTATTTAGTACTATCTTATAATATTGATTCTAAAACTGCAAAAAACCTAAATGAACTTGGATTTAAACTCAGAAAACTTGGTGTCTTTAAAGCAAGAAAAGTTGATGGTGGAAGAGTTCTTAGAGGCTTAAGTATTGTCGAAAGTGGTGAAAAAAGAATCTACTCATACGAAGATACTTTAACTCCTGTTGTTGGATATATTAGAAAATATGAATCTGAAAATGGAAAAACAAAAGTTAAAGGAATCAAAGGATTAGAAAGAAAATTTGATGATTTACTAAATAATAGTAAAGATGGAGTTTTAAGTGGGAATAGAGATGTTTTATCTTATATCTCATTTAATAAGGATTCTACAATCAAAAAAAGAGTAGATGGGGCAAATTTAGTATTAAATATTCCATTAAAACTTCAAAAAAACAATGAGTCAATCTTAGATAGATATAAACAAAAACTTGGAGCTGAAGAGATTATAGTGTCAGTCATGGATAGTAAAACAGGTGAAATTCTATCTCTTGCCTCTTCAAATAGATTTAATCCAGAAAGAATCTTTCAAAAAGATATCCCTTCATTAAATGTAAATGCAATAGAGTATCAATATGAGCCAGGTTCTGTTATTAAACCAGTTGCAATTGCTTTAGTATTAGATAAAAATAGAGTTAAAAAAGATGAGCTATTCTTTGCACATAATACAAAAGGAAAACCTAATCAAAAAGGTGAATACCCAAAAGGAAGATATAAATTAGATAGGTTTTCTATTAAAGATGACCATAGATTTAAAAAACATTATCTTACACTAGATGATATTTTTATCTTTTCTTCGAATATTGGTACATTGCAATTGGCACAAAGACTAAGTGGGCCAGAATTTTTTGAAGGGATGAAAAGATTTGGTTTTACAAGAAAAACTGGAATTGATTTACCCTATGAAAAAGTTGGTGTAATGCCAAAAGTTTGGCAATTCTCTGCAAACGATAAAGAAAAAGAAGATAATGTATTTAAAGCAACTGTTTCATATGGTCAAGGTATGACTTCAACTTTTATGCAAGTTATGAAAGCCTACTCTATTTTTAATAATGGAGGTAAATCAGTTACTCCTAAAATAGTTTCACATATAGAAGTAGATAATGAAAAATTTAAAAAAGATATCTTAGAGGGTGAAAGAATTATTAAAGAATCAACAGCAAATGAAATAAAAAGAATGTTAGTAAAAACTGTTGAAAAAGGAACAGGTAGAGCTGCACAAGTTGAAGGTTTAGAAATTGGTGGAAAAACAGGTACTGCACAAATTGCAAGAGGTGGTAAATATCTTAAAAAATATATCTCATCATTCTTTGGTTTTGTAAATGATGGAAATAATACTTATACTATTGGAGTAACTGTTGTTGATCCAATTTCTACAGGTCAATATTGGTATTACCACTATGCTGCATGGTCAGCTGTACCAGTTTTTAAAGAAATTGTTAATAACCTAGTTAAGTTAAACTATCTTACACCAAAAAAAGATATAATTTCAGAAAAATAATAAAGGATTTAAATGTTCGGTTTTGGAAGAAAAGAACTAAAAGAATATAACTATTCAGCTGAAGAGTTAGCAAAATTTCAATATGCAAAGATTGATACAGAAAAAGGAACTATTTTTGTTAAACTTTTTAATGAAGAGACTCCAAATACAGTATCAAATTTTGCAACACTTGCAAATGAAGGTTTTTATGATGAATTAAACTTTCACAGAGTAATTCCAGGTTTTATGGCTCAAGGTGGATGTCCAGAAGGTTCTGGTATGGGTGGTCCTGAGTGGGCTATTGAATGTGAAACAGATGCTGAAAAGCAAGTACACAATAAAGGAAGCTTATCTATGGCTCATGCTGGTCCAAATACAGGAGGAAGCCAATTCTTTATCTGCTTTGAATCTCAACCTCATTTAGATAGACAACACACAGTTTTTGGTGAGATTGAAGAGAATGATGAAGAGAGTTTTGAAGTTCTTGATTCAATTAGACAAGGTGATAGAATTAATTCAATTCAAATTTTAGAAAAAAGAGACTAATCTCAATTTTTATATTGAAGAGCATTCTACTGCTCTTCAAGCTTATTTAAACACCTATAAACAAAATCCAATACAAACCCCATATACAAAGATATTTTAAAGAACTTAAAGTCTAAAAAGGGCTTTAAACAGTAGCAGAAGAATTAGAGGGGGAAATAAAAGAAGGCTAAAAAAAAGGCTTACCCTTAGCAACTTAAAAGAAGTTGATAAAGATAAGCCTTGTAAATACTCAAGAGCTGGCAGCGACTTACGTTTCCACAAGGGGACCCTGCAGTATTATCAGCGCAGAAGTGCTTGACTTCCAGGTTCGGAATGGGTCTGGGTATTTCCACTTCGCTAAAACCACCAGCAATATGAGTATCAAACATACTTAATAAGTATGCTCTGTACTCACATTGTTTGAGTTTAAAGTTTTAATGTTAAGTCTTTCACAATTATTAAATACTATTTTAAGTACTTAATAAGATAGTAGTCCAAGAAATTATATAAAAAAGCCAAACGATCTATTAGTACTAGTCAGCTAAACGTCTTACAACGCTTACACATCTAGCCTATCAACCAGCTAGTCTTGCTGGGATCTTCAGGGAAAGTTCATCTTAGAGTTGGCTTCGAGCTTAGATGCTTTCAGCTCTTATCACATCCGTACATAGCTACCCAACGATGCCCTTGGCAGAACAATTGGTACACTAGTGGTACGTTCATCCCGGTCCTCTCGTACTAGGGACAAATCTCTTCAACTTTCCTACGCCCACGGAAGATAGGGACCGAACTGTCTCACGACGTTCTGAACCCAGCTCGCGTACCGCTTTAAATGGCGAACAGCCATACCCTTGGGACCTGCTCCAGCCCCAGGATGCGATGAGCCGACATCGAGGTGCCAAACCTCCCCGTCGATGTGAGCTCTTGGGGGAGATCAGCCTGTTATCCCCGGCGTACCTTTTATCCTTTGAGCGATGGCCCTTCCACACAGAACCACCGGATCACTATGACCGACTTTCGTCTCTGTTCGACTTGTATGTCTCACAGTCAAGCTAGTTTATGCCATTATACTCAACTGGCGATTTCCATCCGCCATGAACTAACCTTTGTAAGCCTCCGTTACTTTTTAGGAGGCGACCGCCCCAGTCAAACTACCCACCAGACATTGTCCTGAATGAGGATAACTCATCCCAGTTAGTAACTCAAATATTCAAGGGTGGTATCTCAAGGATGGCTCCACTAGTACTGGCGTCCTAGTATCAAAGCCTCCCACCTATCCTGCACATGAATATCCAAGCTACAGTGTCAAGCTGTAGTAAAGGTGCACGGGGTCTTTCCGTCTTTCCGCGGGTAGGAGGAATTTTCACCTCCACTACAATTTCACTGGATCCCTGGTTGAGACAGCTCCCATCTCGTTACGCCATTCATGCAGGTCGGTATTTAACCGACAAGGAATTTCGCTACCTTAGGACCGTTATAGTTACGGCCGCCGTTTACTCGGGCTTCAATCAAATGCTTCGCTTACGCTAACATCATCAGTTAACCTTCGAGCACCGGGCAGGCGTCACACCTTATACATCCACTTACGTGTTAGCAAAGTGCTGTGTTTTTGGTAAACAGTCGGGAGGGACTCTTTGTTGCAACCTCTTCCGCTTTTGAGAGCAAGTCTCTATACAGAAGTAGGCACACCTTATACCGAAGATACGGTGCTAGTTTGCAGAGTTCCTTAACCAGGGTTCTTCCACGCGCCTTAGAATACTCATCCCACCCACCTGTGTCGGTTTACGGTACGGGCAACATATAATATACTTAGTGGCTTTTCTTGGCACGACAGTATCATCGATTCCGAATCTTCCCCGGAGGGCGTCAACGGCCTGTAAGATCTCGGTCTAACGTTACCCGGATTTGCCTAAGTAACAACCTACGTCCTTCGACCCACTATTCCATCAGTGAGCTCGATTAACTCTATGCGTCCCCACATCGCGCTTATATGTTGGTATTGGAATATTAACCAATTTGCCATCGTCTACCCCTTTCGGACTCGACTTAGGACCCGACTAACCCTACGATGACGAGCATCGCGTAGGAAACCTTGGGTTTTCGGCGAAGAGGATTCTCACCTCTTTTCTCGCTACTCATGCCTGCATGCTCACTTCTATCCGCTCCAACGCTCCTTACCGGTACATCTTCAACGCTGAATAGAACGCTCTCCTACCACTCAATAAATTGAGTCTAAAGCTTCGGTGTACATCTTAGCCCCGTTATATTTTCCGCGCAGAATCACTAGACCAGTGAGCTGTTACGCTTTCTTTAAAGGGTGGCTGCTTCTAAGCCAACCTCCTGGTTGTCACAGTAACTCCACATCGTTTTCCACTTAGATGTAACTTTGGGACCTTAGCTGTTAGTCTGGGTTGTTCCCCTCTCGACGGTGGATTTTATCACCCATCGCCTGACTCCCTAGATTACACATGTAGTATTCGAAGTTTGATAGGGTTTGGTACCGCGGTGAGCAGCCCTAGCCCAGTCAGAGCTCTACCCCTACATGCTACTACTAGAGGCTATACCTAAATATATTTCGGAGAGAACCAGCTATCACGAAGTTTGATTGGCCTTTCACCCCTATCCACAGGTCATCCGAAGACTTTTCAACGCCTACCGGTTCGGTCCTCCACTGGCTCTTACACCAGCTTCAACCTGCCCATGGATAGATCACTTCGTTTCGGGTCTGCAGCATCTGACTAATTCGCCCTATTAAGACTCGCTTTCGCTACGGCTTCGTACTTGACTTAACCTTGCCAGACACCACAACTCGCAGGCTCATTATGCAAAAGGCAGTCCGTCACCCTGATAAATCATAGGGCTCCGAATGATTGTAAGCTAATGGTTTCAGGTTCTATTTCACTCCCCTCACTGGGGTACTTTTCACCTTTCCCTCACGGTACTTGTTCACTATCGATCTGTAAGTAGTATTTAGGGTTGGAGGGTGGTCCCCCCGGATTCAGACAAAATATCACGTGTTCCGTCCTACTCAGGATACCATTAGAGCTATTGAAAATTTCGATTACAGGAGTATCACCTTCTATGCTGTAGCTTTCCAACTACTTCATCTATCTTCTTTAGTCTCATGTTATGGTCCTACAACCCCCTATGCAAGCATAGGGTTTGCCCTAATCCGCGTTCGCTCGCCGCTACTAACGGAATCTCATTTGATTTCTCTTCCTCTGGTTACTGAGATGTTTCACTTCACCAGGTTCGCCCACTTTCGTGTAACATATATCTCTATATGCTGGGTTGTCCCATTCGGAAATCTCTGGATCAATGCCTCTTGGCGGCTCCCCAAAGCTTATCGCAGCCTAGTACGTCCTTCATCGCCTCTTACAGTCAAGGCATCCACCATTAGCCCTTAATAGCTTATTTATTTGAGATAAAGTAATTTCTTACTTTAACCTTTTTGAATAATTATTCCTTGGCTACTATCTTATTAAATACTTCTGTATTAAATAAGTTAGTTGTGTCTATCTATTTTATTAGATATGAAATTTTTTGTTTTTTAAATCATCTTCATACGAAAGATATTGATTTAAACGAAAAAATTAAAGACTTTAACATTAAATTTTTAAATATCATGCTATCTTAAAAAAATTCTCATTTTTTCAAGGTAACGCATTTTGGTTGTATAAAACCAAATATAAATTCAATCTCTTTTGAACTTATATTTAGCTTTTTAATAGATGGTGGAGATAAGCGGGATCGAACCGCTGACCTCCTGCGTGCAAGGCAGGCGCTCTCCCAGCTGAGCTATATCCCCAACATTTAACCTATAACTTTAACAGATTATTTATAATGGTGGGCCTACCAGGACTTGAACCTGGGACCTCACGATTATCAGTCGAGCGCTCTAGCCAGCTGAGCTATAGGCCCATTTGTCACCTATTTTAAATAACCTTTATAAACCGAACATGAATTACTGCTATCTTTGATAGCTTTGGAAGTTAGAAACGAATCTAACTTCTCTTCTCTGAAAGGAGGTGATCCAACCGCAGGTTCACCTACGGTTACCTTGTTACGACTTCACCCCAGTCGCTGAATCCACTGTGGAGGGTAGCTATCTTAGCATCCCCGCTTCGAATGAGTTCAACTCCCATGGTGTGACGGGCGGTGAGTACAAGACCCGGGAACGTATTCACCGTAGCGTTGCTGATCTACGATTACTAGCGATTCCAACTTCATGCACTCGAGTTGCAGAGTACAATCCGAACTGGGAGATATTTTTGAGATTTGCTCCACCTCGCGGTATTGCGGCTCTTTGTATACCCCATTGTAGCACGTGTGTAGCCCTGGACGTAAGGGCCATGATGACTTGACGTCGTCCACACCTTCCTCCTGGTTGCCCAGGCAGTCTCGTTAGAGTTCTCAGCCGAACTGTTAGCAACTAACGACGTGGGTTGCGCTCGTTGCGGGACTTAACCCAACATCTCACGACACGAGCTGACGACAGCCGTGCAGCACCTGTCCTACAGTTTCTGCAAGCAGACACCAATCAATCTCTTGAAAGTTCTGTAAATGTCAAGTCCAGGTAAGGTTCTTCGCGTATCGTCGAATTAAACCACATGCTCCACCGCTTGTGCGGGTCCCCGTCTATTCCTTTGAGTTTTAATCTTGCGACCGTACTCCCCAGGCGGTACACTTAATGTGTTAACTGCATTACTGCCATGTCTAGCATGGCAACAACTAGTGTACATCGTTTAGGGCGTGGACTACCAGGGTATCTAATCCTGTTTGCTCCCCACGCTTTCGCGTCTCAGCGTCAGTAATGTTCCAGTAGATCGCCTTCGCAATCGGTATTCCTTCTGATCTCTACGGATTTTACCCCTACACCAGAAATTCCATCTACCTCTCCCATACTCTAGGTTACCAGTTTCAAAAGCAGTTCTATGGTTGAGCCATAGGATTTCACTTCTGACTTAATAACCCGCCTACACGCTCTTTACGCCCAGTGATTCCGAGTAACGCTTGCACCCTCCGTATTACCGCGGCTGCTGGCACGGAGTTAGCCGGTGCTTATTCATATAGTACCGTCATTATCTTCCTATATAAAAGGAGTTTACGCTCCGAAAAGTGTCATCCTCCACGCGGCGTTGCTGCATCAGAGTTTCCTCCATTGTGCAATATTCCCCACTGCTGCCTCCCGTAGGAGTCTGGACCGTGTCTCAGTTCCAGTGTGACTGATCATCCTCTCAAACCAGTTAGGCGTCATTGACTTGGTGAGCCATTACCTCACCAACTATCTGATACCATACAGTCCCATCCTCGAGCACTAAAGCATTTCCCCAGCATACTTATGTATTATGGGCATATAGGGCATTAGCAGACGTTTCCATCTGTTATTCCTTTCTCGAGGGCAGGTTAACTATACATTACTCACCCGTGCGCCACTTAGCTGACAACTTAAGCAAGCTTAAGTCCGTTCTCGTTCGACTTGCATGTGTTAGGCACGCCGCCAGCGTTCACTCTGAGCCAGGATCAAACTCTCCATAAAAAAAAGTTTAATTCTCTGACTATTTAGTAACTCTTCAGTTACAAAATAAATCTCATTGTAAAGCATTAGCTTTGTTATTAAGCTCTCTTCGATAATTAATTATCTTAGATTACTTGTTAAATAGACAAGGATATATTTACATATATTCTTGTTTGTTGTAATTTCATATTCGGTTTATAAAAGTTATTCATAAACCTTCTAAATTGTTAAAGATCTCCCATCTCTTCGAAACTCTAGTGACTCTCTTTTTGAGTCGTTCCTCTGAAATTGGACGGGAATTATAATAGATTTTTTTCCCTTTGTCAAGGCTTTTTTCTAAAAGTTTCCTTAAATTTTGAAATTCTTCGGCTTTTACTGTTTTTTTACTATTGTTTTGCCTTATTTAGCCCTATAAAGCCACTTTTTGCTTCTATAAAAATTGTTTTTTCTTTTAAATTTTTATCAATTAGTTTAATTTCACATCTCTTTTTTAATTCAAATTCATTAAAACTATTATCTTTTGTACTTAATTTTGTATAAACTTTTCCATCACTACCAAAAGATATTTGTCCTAAACTATCTGTTGAATTACAACTTATATCTACTTTTACAATATCAAACTCTTTTGTAAGTAATACATATTTGCTTCTTTTACTATTATATTCACAACTGTTTGTTGCATAAACTCTTTTTTTTGTTAAAGGATCTAGTAAACTTTCATTTTCATTTGGATGACCTAATTTATTTGTATCACTATATATAACATAATAAAGTCCACTATTGTTACTACATCTAAAAAACTTCATTGTCCATCTTTGTTTATGCCATTGATTATCACTAAGATTTTTTTTATCATCAATTAGAGCTTGATATCTTGTTTGTTTTAAATATAGTTCTATTCTTTTTGTAGCTTCTTGAAGTTTATTGTTTGTTGGGGTAAAATAAAAATATGAGGAAATTAATATTAATAAGAAGATGGCAAAGATTAACTCTAAAAGAGAAAAACTATTTTTCATCTTCTTTTATTATGTATGCTGTTAATAAAACTTTACTGAAATATTCAACATCTAGTTTTAAATCATAATAATATTGTTCTCTTGTAGTAAGATAATATTCATTACCTGACTCAATACCATAATATCTCAATCTTAATAGAAGTTCTTTATCTTCTGAGTCAATATAATTGATATTTCTACTCTTTAATAAAGAAGCTAACTCTTTTGCACAATTATAATCATAGGCAAAATGTTTTTTTGGTTCTTCTATTAATAGATATAGTGGTTTATAAAATAGTGTTAAACTTACATTTAATACTAATACGAATAATGTTGCAAAAGTTAAGTAATAGTGTTTGATTCTAAATTGAGGAAGTCTTATTCTTAAATTATGAAAAAATAGTTTTACCATATATGGTAAAAAGATTACAACAAAGGGTGCATAATCTTCTATATATATTCTTTGTCTAAATGATAATAATAAAGAGAAAAATAAAGAAGTTGTAGAAACATACCATGTTAGTGTTTTATTCTCTTTTATTCCTGTTCTATATATAGAGTAGAAAAAGAAGATAAAAAGTAAAGGAGAAAAAATAGAAGCATAGATTGCAAAAGTATCAATTAAGAACCCTTTAGGTTTTCCTCCTGTGTCAAAACCATATATCCCCATTGAAAGACCAAAAAGTAATAAAGAAACAATAAGTAGATTGTTATCTTTCTTTTTTAATGAATAAAAAAACAGTGCTAAAAAGAAAATCGCATATGAGTTATCTAAAAATAAAAATAAAAATAGAAGTATATATGAGTGTTTACTTGTTACTTTATAAATGTATATATATAAAAGAGTAAAGAAAGTAACTATCACTGCACTATTTACAAGAAGTGAAGCACTTAAAAGACCAGGTAAGATAGAAAAAATTGCTAAGTTTATATATCTATCTGACTCTCTTTTAAAAAAGCCTTCAGTAATTTTATACATTAATACTACTGATAAGATATAAAGTAGTAAAAAAGGAAATCTTAATGCAAAATCACTTTGTCCTAAGATTGTTGTTGAAGCATTTGTAATAATAGACAATAAAGAGTTGTTTACAAAAAAGTTCAATGCCTCTTTATATGAGATACTAAGAGTTGAAATATTATAAGCTAGTGCACTTAATACTAAAAAGAAAAAAAGTAAGAATATATATTTATATGCACTAGTCAGAGTTTTCATATTTTCAAGAAGTTATCTATAATCTTATGTCCATGTTCACTCATGATTGATTCAGGGTGAAATTGTACTCCATAAATCTCTTTACCTTTAATTTCTAAAGACATAATCTCTTCATCATCTGTACTATAAGAAGTTGGTACAATAATATTAGGTAAATCATCTTTTTCAACAGTTAATGAATGGTATCTTGTTTGAATAAATTCTTCAGGTAAATCTTTAAAAATTTTAGTCTCTTTTATTTGTTTTATATTTGAAGTTTTTCCATGCATCATATTTTTTGCTTTTATAACTTTTGCTCCAAATACTTGTGCAATACTTTGATGCCCTAAGCAAATTCCTAAAATTGGTTTTTTATCACTAAAATATTTAATTGCTTCTAAGCATATACCTGCATCATCAGGAGTTGCAGGCCCTGGAGAGATTATAATTTTTTCGGGATTTAGTTTTTCTATCTCTTCTATAGTTAATTCGTCATTTCTAATTACTTTTAAATCAGCACCTAATTCTAAGCAGTACTGAACAATATTATATGTAAATGAATCGTAATTATCAATCATTAAAATCATTAATTTGCTCCTATTTTTAGAATAGGCATTATAGCAACATATATATTAAATACATATGGATTATATTTTAGATTATTTTGATATACTTCCCAAATGTATAAATATAAAGTCATTTTCTTATTACTTTTCACTGTTATTTCTTCTTTATCTGCCAAAGAAAAAGTCTCTTTACAACTTGATTGGTTACATCAATTTCAGTTTGCAGGATACTATATTGCCAAAGAAAAAGGATACTTTGAAGAAGAGGAATTAGAGGTATCTATTAAAGAGTTTAACTTTGATGTTGATTTAGTAAATGATGTCTTAACTTCAAAGTCAGAATATGCCGTAGGAAAATCCTCTTTAATAATTGATAGATTAGAAGGTAAAGAGATTATTCTTTTAGCTGCTATTTATCAAAATTCTCCCATGGTTTTAATCTCTTTAGATAATTCAGATGTTAAGACTATAA
Organism: Halarcobacter bivalviorum; assembly: GCF_003346815.1. Classification (NCBI taxonomy): domain Bacteria; kingdom Pseudomonadati; phylum Campylobacterota; class Epsilonproteobacteria; order Campylobacterales; family Arcobacteraceae; genus Halarcobacter; species Halarcobacter bivalviorum. Next base: position 338,443 of record NZ_CP031217.1, on the reverse strand, counting down.
AAGATTTAAAAAATAAGAAAATCATGCTAACTCCTGATGCAAGATCAGCAGCAGCAATAAACTCAATGCTTATCTCTCAAGGTTTAAATTTAAATGATATTAATTTTCAAACACACTCTTTTAAACTTGAAGATTTAATTTCAGGAAAAACAGATGCAATGGGTTGTTATCTTTCAAATGAGCCCTATATTTTAAAATCAAAAAATATTGATTTTACTATTCAGAATCCAAGTGACTATGGTTTTGAATTTTATGGAGGTTTACTTTTTACTTCAAAAAAAGAGCTTGAAGAAAATCCTGTTCGTGTAAGAAAAATGCATAAAGCTATAATCAAAGGCTGGAAATATGCTTTTGAAAATATTGAAGAGACAGCAAAAATCATTTTTGATAAATATAATACTCAAAATAAAAGTTTAGACTCTTTGATTTATGAAGGAAATATCTTAAAAGAGCTTGCTCAAGTAGAACAAAATAAATTAGGAAATATTAGTACAGAAAAAGTTGAAGAGATCAAAAGATTATATCTCTTATTAGGTTTAAGTAATAGTGTTATAAATTTTAAACTTGAAGATATTATTTATGATTCTAAAAAGATTAATTTATCATTAGAAGAAAAAAACTATATTAGCAATAATCAAGTAAGGCTAATTTCTAATTCAACATTTCCACCTTTTACCTTTGAAAATAACAATAAACTTTCTGGAATTGAAATAGACTATTGGAATCTTTTAATTAAAAAGCTTAATCTACATGGAAATATTGAAGTAATAAATAATAATAAAAAAGCAAATAGTAGTATAGATAAAAATTTAAACAATGTAAAATATGCTTTTGGAAACAGTGATTATGAAAATTTAGATTCTAACTTAACTATAAAAATAGATGATATAAAACTTGCTTTAACAACTTTAGTGGATAAACCTTATAGTTTATCAATAGATGAACTTAAAGGTAAAAAAATTGCTATTACTAAATATGCTTCTTATTATAAGGATTTAAAAAAGAAGTATTCAAGAATTGAGTTTGTAGAAGTAAAAAATATAAATGAAGCTTTTGATTTACTTCAAGATAAAAAAGTATATGGAATATTAGGTAAACTTCCTGCTCTATCGTATAATATTACAAAAAAATCTATCTCAAATACTAAAATATCTGGGATTTTTAAAGAAGAATATGAGATAAAACTTCATGTAAATAAAGAAAATGAAGTCTTATTAAATATTTTAAATAAAGCTATTTCTACAATTACAGATGAAGAGAGAAAAACAATTAGGGATAAATATAACTCTATAATCTATGAACCAGAAAAAGACTACTCTTGGGTTTATAAAGTTATCTTTTTTCTAATTACTATTATTTTTATAATTGTATTTAACAATAGAAAATTAAATAGAGAGATAAAAAAAAGAAAACTAGCAGAGAAAGAGCTTTTTAAAATTGCTAATTTAGATAGTTTAACAAATATTTACAATAGAAGAAAACTTGAATTTATTTTAAATACTGAAGTACAAAGAGAACAAAGATATAAAAGAGGTCTATCTTTAATCTTTTTTGATGTTGACAATTTTAAAAAAATAAATGATGAATTAGGTCACTCGATAGGAGATGAAGTTCTTGAAAAAATCTCTTCTATTGTTAAACAAAGTGTTAGAAAAACTGACTTCTTTGGAAGATGGGGAGGAGAAGAATTTATTATTATCCTACCTGAAACAAATAAAACACAAGCAAAAAATATTGCTTATTTATTAAAAGAGAAAATTGCAACTTTTGATTTTCAAATAAATAGAACAGTAACTTGTAGTTTTGGAGTATCTCAATTTGAAGAGACAGATTGTGTAGATTCTTTATTAACAAGAGCAGATAATGCCATGTACTTCGTAAAAAGAAATGGTAAAAATGAAGTTAAAGTAGTATAAAACTACTTTAACATAATTGGAATTTCTTTATAAACTCATCAGATATATCTAAAATTCCTCTATCTCTTAAACTTTCAATAACCTCTTTTGTACAATCTACATCATCAGGCCATCTTCTTTTAAAATTATCAAGATTATTTTTATTTGTTCCATCTAAACAAATAGTATTATTTTCTATATATAAATCTCTATTTGAATCAATATTATTTACAACTCTCCATAAAAGCATATATGGATTATTTACATCATTTTGATTTGAAGCATCTACAATTATCAAAATTTTGATATTCTCATAAAGAGGTTTTAAATCATCAAAAAGTGCTTTTTGATTTCTTTTTTTGTCAACTGTAATAACTGTTACTGGATTTTTTGTATTTGTATAATATTGTTTTAAATCTTTAACCTCATCAGTAATTTCTTGTATTTTTGCTAATAATTCTTCATCACTTAGTAGAGTAATTCCTAACTTAGATACTTCTTCTCCTGTACAATCAAGTCCTAATTTTCCACCTACAGCAAATTTTGGGCTTGTATGGTCAAGTGCATCGACAACTCCTCTTGAAATAAGAAGTTCATCAATATCAATTCTATTTAAAATATATTCAGTAACTGATTCATAATCTGTTAATTCAGGTGCATCTTCATTTACAAAAATAGCATGTTTTACAAATGACATTTGCCCTACTCCCCAAAAGGCATGCATCATTTGAGAAGCATGACCAGGATATAAAGTTTTAATTTTTGCAATAATTAGATTATGGAATACTCCATTTTCAGGCATACAATAATCAATTAGATCAGGAGCGGTTGTTTTTAGAAGTGGTAAAAATATTCTCTCTGTTGCATGTCCCATATATTTATCTTCTAATGGTGGTTTTCCAACTACTGTTGCTAAATATGTTGGCTGTTTTTTATGAGTAATAGCTGTTACTTCCATAAAG